>NZ_JBNPWQ010000019.1:0-121530 GCF_050433745.1 Sphingobacterium sp. HSC-15S19 | reverse complement strand
TCAGCCAGTATGGCAGTTGAATAACAGCTTTAAACGCACTACGCATCCCTAATTCTAATTCAATTTTGAGGGGTCAGCTTGTTCAAGTATATCCATTAAAAGACTTTTTGCTTCCAGCACTAGCTTTTCATTAATATGAAACAACGCCGTGCGCCCGGTATATTTTTTTACTAAAAAATTCAAATGGCTAGCTGTGAGATTCAGTTCATCTGCGATTTTTCGAACCGTTGGCCTTCCTTCTTTTCGTATATCGGGGGCGTCAATAGCATAAGCATCGAGCACTTTTCTAAACTTGACCATCAGGGAGGCCTGTTTTAACTGAAAAGGAGTTTTTACCTCCTTATCTTTATAATACAGACGACGGATTTGGATAAGCAATACCTTTAATAAAGTTTGCATCATTTCAAAATTATCCTCCTGTCCCGATTTCATTTCAAGAAGCAGCGTTTCGGCTGTATGCGATACCTTGTCCATATCTTGCTGCGAAAGCCTCAGAAGTGAATTGGCCCCACGCATAAAAAATGGGTAATCTTTTTCAAATTTGGGTTTTAGAGGGTCTATTCCAGCAAATTCGGACGTAAAACAAATGAGATAGCCATAAATCGTTTCCTCACGCTGCCAGCTTTCCATTTTACCGGGATATGCAAAGTAAATACTGTTAGCTGAAGTATAGATGGTTTCGTCAGGAAGCAGGAATCTGGGCCCCTGTGTCTTGCAGATTAAAATACGAAAAAAATTACCTCGGAAAAGCGGCATGAAAAGCAATTTGCCTTTTGCCTGGTCTTCAATCCGCATGACGTTAAATAAATCATTCACAGCTGTGCCAATCCTAAAAGTATCGAAAAATTGACTAATGGTATCGAGCCATGGAATTAAAGCCTGTGTCTTTTTGTTTTTCATGCATTAAAGAAATCTATCAAATTTAGCCAATAGCGCGCTATAAAATAAAGGAATTATCAACTTTGACTTAGCGACAAGTTTAAACCTCGTTAACCCGAATAGCCATTATTGACTAAATCATATACAAGTCTTTCATACCTAGTTATTGCTGTCATTTATCAACCATTTTCTCAAAAGCTCCAGCAATGTTTCTTTAACAAAAGGCTTCACAGCAAAATCATCCATTCCACACGAAATGCACCTTTCCTTTTCGTCCTTAATATTACTGGCTGTCAATGCTATAATTGGCGTATGTATCCTCCCCTCTTCATTTCTTCTAATCAATCCAGTTAACTCATAACCATTCATTTCAGGCATCTGTATATCCATGAAGACCAAATCAGGCCTATTCTCCTTGAACAATTCAAATCCCATTACCCCATCGACCGCCTCTATGATTTCCACATTGGGAAGAACATTCTGTACAATGGTTCTAGTAAGCAACATATTAAATTTGTTGTCTTCAATAATTAAAATCTTGTATTTTCTTTCCAAAAAGGCCGTTTCTTTTTCGGCATATTTGATCGTTTCTTCATCCTGCTGTAATGCAGCAACTAATGTTGAATACAGTTGATCTACTTTAACTGGTTTATTAATACAATGAATAATATGGCTGCTTTCAGCAATACGGGCTGGGTTGGTCTCAAGGACGGATAACATTAAAACTACGGGCTGTCCAACTCCTTTGTAGAGTGACTTTTCCCTAATTTTTTTTATCGTATCGATACCGTTCATTATAGGTAGATCATTATCAATAATAATCGCATCATACCGCTCACCTTTGGCCAACATTTGAAGAACTTCAAATCCGTTATCGGCCAACGAGACATTAACTTTCTTCAAATACAACATCAATGCAATATTAGCTCGATCGGCATCTTGTCGGGCAACTATCATAACCTTTAAGGATTCTAAAAGTTTCCATTCATACACATCCCCCTTTTGCGACCTTAATGTTATTTCAAAATAAAATTGACTCCCTTTCCCATATTCGCTCTCCAATTTTAGTTTACTATCCATCATTTTTAGCAATTGATTTGAAATACTAAGTCCAAGCCCTGTTCCCCCAAATCTCTTGCTTATTGAAGCATCTTCTTGAGAAAATGCTTCAAATATTTTTTGCTGTTTTTCTGGTTTAATACCTATTCCGCTGTCCGTTACACTGAAGCGCAGCGTGGTGGAGTTTTCGTCCGAGGATAGTACATCGACATGTAGTGCAACACTTCCCTTGTCCGTAAATTTTATTGCATTACTTAGAAGATTCATGAGCACCTGTTTGAGTCGAAGTGAGTCAACCCAAACATAATGCGGTAGCGATTCTGATAAATTTACCCGAAAATCCAATTTCTTGGCCTTCCACTGAAAGTCAATCAAACTTGTAACCTGAGCAAACATCTCATACAAATCATTTTTTTCAATCGAAAGCTCCAATTTGCCGGCTTCAATTTTAGAAAAATCAAGTATATCGTTTATGATGCTCAAAAGAAGATTAGCAGACTGATCGACAATAGAAACATATTCTTTTTGTGTATCGTCTAGTTTTGTTCGACTCATCAAATCCGTAAAACCTATAATTCCGTTAAGAGGTGTACGAATTTCATGACTCATATTAGCGAGAAACTCTGACTTCGCCACGCTACCCTGGTCAGCAAGCTTTTTAGCTTTCTCTAATTCTTCTCTTTGAAGAACAATCTTCGTGATGTCTGTGGCAATGCCAAGATAACCTATAATCTGACCAGAAATATCGCGCATTGCAGTGACTGCTAGAGATACGTAAAGTCGCGTAAAATCTTTTTTTATATAAGTCCATTCTCTTTGCTCGGATCCGTAGCGCTCTGCCATCTCGACAAACACCCTAAATTCACTAATCGGATACCCAAATTTACTTTCAAGTTCCTTCGCTCGATCTTTAACTTCCCTACTGCTATGAAATAATGTCGGCGTAATTTTACCGATCACTTCATTACCTTTATACCCTAATAAATTTTCTGCGCCCCGGTTGAAAAGTGTTATCAACCCTTCTGCGTCAGTTGCTATGATAGCGACTGCAGTAGTGGCATTCAACACATCTTCGAGCAATTTCTTAGAACGAATCGATTCCGCCTCAGAACGTTTACGTTTATCAATATCCTGAAAAGTGCCATATAGTCGAACGCACTTCCCTTTTTCAAAAGTTGCTTTCCCTAGTGCTCTAACCCACAAGCTTGTACCCTGATAGGTATCAATTTCTAATTCAAGATCCCATGAAGCTCCTGTAGCGATTGCACTATTGATAGCCTGAACAATTTTAATCCTATGTTGAGGATTTTTATAAAACTCAATTGCTGTTTTAATAGTTGGACGATAATCCTTTGGAACCCCATGAATAATCTTTGTCATTTCAGACCAATCGATATAATCATCAACTAAATCATACTCCCAGCTCCCCACTCTGGCCACCTGACTGGTCATGTCTAGTGTAGATTTCGCATATTCCAATTTACTAGTTAACTGGAGGTGCTGGTTTTTCTCTTGAAGTAAGCCAAGAACTTCTGTGCACAATAATGAAAAAAGAGTCTGTTGATTATCAGAAAGCTTGTTTGAGCTACTATCCATAACGCTTAAAAAACCAACTATTTTTCCTTCGTGATTGATGAGTGGTGCTTCATAATAATACAGTATTCCAAAATTCTGGAAAATCACTGAATTGCGCTGCGAAGGAAGTTCATTGCTAAGGTCTGGAAATTCTAGCGTGCCGTTGTCATCAAACACATAGTCCAAAAATACTTTATCGATACTTATATTTCCATCGACATCATGAAAATAGGTCCGTACAAAATTTTTACTGTTGTCGAATAAAGTCAACACCGCCATTTCCGTATTACAAATCAATTTCGCTTTAAGGAGCACTCCAAAAAGATCTTTCTTAATCATGTCAGCGACTAACTTATAATCATTATCCATGATGAGGTGGTCACTGTTATCGTTTTTAGGGTACCTTTGATTCTGCATAAGGTTGTAATATGCTATAGAAATTTAAAGTTTATAACAAAACAACAATTTTATTTGAATAGTTTTTTAATAAAAAAAGAATTAATTCAAATTAAAATATTTTGGAGAACTAGGCATACGCGGAATCATGCGTCATCTGTTCCCTTATATTCCATTACATCAAAGACTTTGATCTGCTCCGCATACATATCAACCGTTGGCTAAAGCCGGGCGGCAGTTTTGTGTTTTCTGTTGAGTATCCGATATTCACTACTAGACCCGACCAAGACTGAATCTACGATGCAGCCGCAAACAAGTTGTACTGGCCCGTAGACCATTACTTTGGAGAAGCAAGGCGGGAAACACACTTTTTACAAAACAATGTAATAAAATAACATAGGACACTTACCACATACCTTACAACCCTGCTGGCCCATAACTTTGCGATCAACTTAGTTACTGGACCACAGCCTAACATGGAGATGGTTAACCATGTTGCCTGAATGGCAGACGAACTCAAAAGCCCTATGATACTGATTGTGTCGGCACAAAAAAGGCCGGAATAAACCAGCCCTGATATATATAGTTATGATCCCAATAATGGGATAGTCGGTTTCAAAAAAATGCTGGCCTAACAAGTGCAAATCAAGCCAGCAAAAGCAATCTTCTCATTTTTCGTATAAGAAACAATTGTAATGTCTTACTCGTTTGAAAAAAATAAAAAAACCTTGAGGAGGGGATCTCAAGGTTTTTACTACCTGTTATTAACCTAATTTATGAAAGTACTCTTATAACAATGGTTAGTTCGCCTTCGTTTGATCTTTTTATAAAAAAGTTGAGTTCGTATTCCCTGCTTCACAATTATTTTATTTAAATGAGAGCTTATTCAAAATAGTATTGTCTAAGACCAACTTAACCTATAAAAAAGAAAAAGGCCACTTAGACAGTATCCAAGTGACCTTAAAATCTTATATTGTAATCTGTTTTATTTTCCTTTAGCCTTCTCTGCCTCGATCTGCTTTACAAACTCTACAGTGACGTCCGCTAATTCGGCTATCTCCGATATCGAAAACTTATTCGAAGACAAAAGATTTTTTATTACTTCCGCCTTCCCTTCGGCTTTTCCTTCAGCTTTTCCCTCAGCCATTGCTTTTTCGCGCGCTCGTTTCAATTGATCCTCCTGACTACTTCGGATACTCTCGGCATCCCATTTATTCCTTAAACTTACGTTGTACATCTCTCGTTCCTCCGGTTTTAGTTTGCTATACTCTGCTAACTGAAATAACTTCTCAAAAATAGGCTTACGCAAATAAGTGGAAAGTCCATTTAGCGAAGACATATTTTTGAGTACATAAAGCCAACGATCTAAATCATTAACTAACTCTGCCTCAGCTTTAACAAAGTTAACCAATTCCACATATATAAAGCCTAGATCGTCATAAAATATTTTACCATGATCTCGATAACATAAACAAATATCGTGCAGAAAACACTTCTCATCCCCCGCATCAGGCATTGCAAATCCATCCATCAGTACAATGATATAAACTTCACTAATTGCATAATTCCAAGCCCTTCGGTTGCCTTTGGGTGCCTGATCCGCTATCAATTTACTGCTGTAATAAAGCATGCGCTTTTTCAAATTATCCTGCGCCGTGCGCTGCACTTCAATAATAAAACGTTCGCCATTGTCTGCCGTACAGGTCAGATCAAAAATAACGGTACCGATATCCTCTGTATCCCCGACATGCTCATTTTTGTTATAATACAGGTCGGCAATAATCTTACGTCCTCTAAACAGTTCGTTTAAGAAAGCGATCAGAAGATCTTTATTGGTATCTGATCCGAAAACTTTTTTAAATCCATAATCTGTTGTAATATCGATATATTTCGACTGTTTCAACTCACTCATAATACATTGTTTTTAAATTGGTTAACAATACAAATATAAGTAAAAAAACATTTTAATACTAATATTTTTAGTATTAAAACATTAGTATGTATATGAATTAAAACAAGTTCCCCGATGAAGATCATTTTCGTCCTATTCACTCCTCGGATCGGGTTTTAGCGGCATCTTGCCACAGCGGATCACCTCAACGGAAGGGCAACCGTATTCCAGAACAACTTTGCCTTAAACCAAATAGACTCCTGCTCCACGGAGTGGATATTTGGCTAGGCTCTGCGGGAAATGGACGGTATCAAAAAAGCGTCCCTCGGCATCAAGGAAGGTTCCGAATTTCATCAGGTCGCCACGCTTGGTCTTCACAAATTTCTCACAGACAAAATCCCCCACAACGCGGATTATTTTCCCTTCGTGCAGATGAAGTTCCCTGGCAGGCATATCGCCCCGATAATCGCTTTTGGTAAGTTCGAATAGCGTACCCGTTACGCAAAAGCCAATCAGCTCCATCTCGTCGTAATAATCCTCCAAGATATCTTCTTCCAAAGGGGGAAGAATAGGCTTGCGACTTTCGGTCTCAAAGAGCGCCATACCTGCTGCGACAGGCTTATGCTTGCTCATCATCAGGTGAGCTGCCCACAGCAATTGCTTTTCCAAGAACTTTACGATAATGTACTAAAGTCGATCAATAGCTTATATTCCAATCCCAAAGAAGGCCTAACTTTGGTTCCTGGGCAGGCGATCACTTTAGCGGCTTACAAACATAGAGGACTTAAAACATCCGCTATTGCTTACTATGATGTCGATTACACCTTGTCTTTTTTGTTTAAAGATGGAAAAATAAGAATTAATAGTCCAACTTTTAATGCTCAAATTATGAACTACAACGGCACTTGGAATAAAATGGACGTGAAAAAATTTTATTTCAAAGGTAACGGTAATCCCAAAAGGGAGAAAAGCCATCAATTCGTAAACGCGTACTTTAATGGGCTGATCAAATCCATTCTTGAAAAATCCGCCAATATTGATAATTGGTAGATGAATTTACCAAAATAAGTTGTTCGTATATACGCTTATCCTGGTATTTTTGCTTAACTGTTATTTTCAAATCGAATAGACCAATTAACTATATTTAAGTTTCCCTACACATTCCCTGGGTATCACATTAAAGGCGTCTTGGCACGGCGGATCGCCCGAGACATAGGATAAAAAAGATCCAATATTTCCATAAGGGGCTATAACTGTATTGACAAGAGTATTTAAGCACCCTTGTCAATCGTTAAGGGAGCCTTTTTGGCTAGGCGTCCCTATAGTTAAATGATATTAAATTCCAGCTTCTTTATCGGTAAAAATCTGGACTCCTGCTTTCTTTTCAATTAACTGTAGCGGATATAGTTCAGGATTATATACACCATTAAGAACTTCATTCAAAGCGCTTCTCTTGGATTTACCAAAGGTAACAATCAGAATATTTTCAGCTTTATTGATAATAGGTTCAGTCAAAGTAATTCTGAACATTGCCTGTGGCTTTAGATAGTAGGCGTCAACCCATTTTTCTTTTTCTTGTAAGATCTTTTCTCCTGGAAACAGAGAAGCTGTGTGGCCATCATCACCCATTCCTAAAAGGATGAAATCAAAAATACCTTCAGCTCTCAAAACATTTCTGATTTGGGCTTCGTATGCTTTAGCGTAATTTTCAGGCTCAATTCCCTCTTTATACATGGGGAAAATCTGATTTTTATTGACCGGAACCTTATTCAAAAGTACTTCCAAAGTCATCTTAAAATTACTTTTCTCATCTTCAAGAGAAACCCATCTTTCATCTACCCAAAAAAAATGGATTTTGTTCCAAATTATTTTATCTGCATATTCAGGAGTAGCTAATAAACTAAAAATAGCTTTCGGTGAAGAGCCACCACTCAACGCGACCACAAATTTATCATGCTTCTGAATCGCTTTTTTCGAAAGCTCAACAAATGTATCTGCTGCTTCTTTATATAAAGCATCCAGATTATTAAATATCGTAATATTCATTCTCTTTTCATTAGATTTTAAACCCACTGATGTCCCTGCCGCTCTACCAGTGCATCACTGTCATCAGGGCCCCAGTTTCCTGAAGCATAATTTGGGAAAGATGGGTCTTTGGTTTTTTCCCAGGTTTCCTGAATCGTTTTTATCACATCCCAAGCTTCTTCTACCTGATCAGAGCGCATAAACAGTGTAAGGTCTCCCACAAGGGCTTCCAATAAAAGAGTTTCATAAGCTTCGGGAGTATCGGTCTGACAGGCAAAATTATCGAAAATCATCTCCACAGGTTTAAGCTCTAAAGACAAGCCTGGTTTTTTAGACATAAACTGCAATCTGATGTCCATTTGTGGCTGGATATTAATAACCAATCGGTTTGCCGACAGAAGCGAGGTGCTTTCTGAAAACGTAGAATTTGGAAGTGGCTTAAACTGAATCGTTATATAAGAATGCTTTTCTTTCATCTTCTTACCGGTACGAACATAAAAAGGAACATCCTCCCATCTTTCATTATCCAGATAAAACTTAATAGCGACAAATGTTTCCGTATTGGAATCATGAGCAATTCCCTCTTCCTGGCGATAGCCATTTACTTTTACCCCATTTACTTTGCCTCGTCCGTACTGTCCTCTTACCGCATAATGATCTACTTTTTCGGGAGAAATCCTACGGATGGATTTTAAAACATCAACTTTACGATCCCTGATCTCACCCGATTCAAGTGAAGCCGGAGGTTCCATAGCAACCATACAAAGAATTTGCAAAAGATGGTTCTGAATCATATCGCGCAAAGCTCCTGTCTGCTCATAAAAACTGGCTCTTGTTTCCACACCTACTTCTTCGGCGACCGTAATCTGTACCGATTCTATATGTCTGTGATTCCAAAGAGGTTCAAAAATTGAATTTCCGAACCTGAACGCCAAAATATTCTGAACGGTTTCTTTACCTAAATAATGATCGATACGATAAATCTGTTCTTCCTGGAACGTTTGTGAAAGAAGGTTATTTAGCTCAATGGCAGATTCTTTATTGTGACCAAAAGGTTTTTCGATAATAATTCGATCTGTTGCAGGATCAGATGCTATTGACGTATTTTTAAGATGATTTGAAATTACAGATACAAAGTTTGGTGCAATGGACAAATAGAAAAGTCTGTTGCCTCTCATTCCGTACACCTTATCAAAATTTTCCAGTTTCTGATATAAATTCCGATAAGAGCTTTCTTCATCAAGCTGATGCTGAAAATAGCAGATGTGAGCCTGAAAACCAGCCCAATCTTCCTTGATTACAGCCTTCCGGGAAAAACTCTCTATATTTTCTTTAATATAAGCCCTGAATTTTTCATCCGTATTTTCGGCTCTTCCTAAAGCTAAGATATTAAACCCCTTTGGCATTCTGCCATCGATATATAAATTGTAGAAGGCAGGAAAAAGCTTTCTTTTTGCCAAATCCCCTGTTGCACCAAAAATAACGATCGTTGTTGGATGCAGGATTGTATTGTCACTCATTGTTGAATTCAGTTATTTGGGTTTTGCCATGACGTATGAAAGACTCCTTCTCTGTCAGTTCTTTGGTAAGTGTGTGCACCAAAATAATCACGCTGAGCCTGAAGCAGGTTTACAGGTAAAGATGCTGTGGTATAAGCTTCGAAATACCCTAGAGCCGACTGAATTCCTAAGCTTGGAATTCCGTTTGATACAGCAAAAGCCGCTGTTTTTCTTAATGAAGAAATTTTATCTTTTACAATTTCTGAAATTTCCTGATCCAATAAAATATTAGATAAGTTCTCGTATTTTGAATAAGCCAGATAAAATTTCTCCAATAAAACCGAACGAATGATACATCCACCTCTCCATATTTTAACAACATCTTTTAACGGAATTTCAAACTGATATTCTTCCGAAGCTTTTACCAATAATGCCAATCCTTGCGCATAACTGATTAAAGTAGATAAATACAAAGCATCCCCCACCTCTTTGATGAACAATTCTGTGCTTTCAAGAGTTTTTACTTCTTCTTTAGCATATAATTGCGAAGCTTTCACGCGCTCATCTTTGTAAGCGGATAAAATTCTTGATGTGACCGCAATATCGATGGTTGGAATAGACACCCCAACTTCCATAGCCTCCTGGGAGGTCCATTTTCCGGTTCCTTTTGCTCCTGCTTTATCTAAAATCTTGTCGACAAGAAAACCGTCGGTTACATCATCTTTTTGCTGGAAAATATCTCTTGTTATTTCAATAAGGAAAGAATTCATCTCGCCTTCATTCCATCTTTTGAAAACTTCATGCAATTGGTTATTGTTAAGATTAGCTCCTTTTCTCAGTAAATCGTATGCTTCACTGATTAATTGCATGATGGCATATTCTATACCGTTGTGAACCATTTTAACGTAATTCCCTGCAGCTCCTTTTCCCATATAAGCGGTGCAGGGCTCCCCCTTTACTTTTGCTGAAATAACTTCCAGCATAGGCTTCACTAAATTGAAAACTTCCAAATCTCCACCCGGCATAATACTCGGTCCTCTTCTTGCGCCCTGCTCTCCTCCAGAAACACCCATTCCCATAAAATGAAGGTTTTTAGAAGCTAAATCAGCTATACGTCTCTCGGTATCTTTGAAATAAGAATTTCCCGCATCAACGACAATATCATTTGGACTCAGAAGCGGTGTTATGCTTTCAAGAACAGCATCAACCGGTTTACCTGCAGGAACCATCAAAATAACTTTTCGCGGACTGTCTAAACTCAACACAAATTCATCTAGAGAAACAGTTCCAACAACCTTTGTACCTGAAGCAACTCCTTTACGAAGTTCAATTACCTTTTCTTCATCTAAATCGAATCCTACGACAGAAAAACCATTATCTGCAATATTGTAAAGCAGATTTCTTCCCATTACACCCAGACCAATGACCCCGTAATTATACTTTTCCATTCTTACTTAAAGTTTAGTTTATGCATCAAATTTACTGAAATGCATGCCAGCAAAAAAATTATCTAAAATTTTCTTTCAATTCTGACTTAGTTATCATCAACTGGAAAATATCATTAGTTATTTGGTTACGAGCTTCCAATATAAAAGAAGAGCGCCTTAAACAAGGCTAGTCAATACAAGTCTTAACATATCCGAATTCAAAATTATTTTATCAGGTATCGCATCAAAGCCCACATTTTCATCAACTTCTGAGAATCCTATTTGATTAGGTTCAAATTGAAAAACGTAGAATTTTTTATTAAACCAAACATCAAGCATTATTGAACCAGATGAAAACTTCATATATTCATACTTTAAATTATTCTTTTTCAAGAACTCAATCGTATTGTTGAACATCATTAAGTAATTCTCCATTTCTATTTCCTTGTTAAAAAAGTTCCCCTGAATTTCGAAGAAAAATACTGAACCCACCAGCTGATTTGATTTCAATCCTGTGTCCTATTGTCAATGCTGTAACGGAACCATTGGCATGATAAGTTACTAACTTATCATCTAAAATACCATACATTCTAACATTAGACCCCGATTCATAGTCCCATGCTGATCTCTAATCCGGTTTGGGGCACAAAGTGGGATGCTTATTTTTCTTTTATGCTGGATGTCCAGTTCAGTCATATGTAAAATCCGAAAATTTCAAAACTTCAATTTTTGCACAAGCAAAGGAAATAGCAGTGGGATTTGATGATGGCGAGTTAACGATAATAAAATCTCAATAACTATGGATCTTATCACAGTTGTTTATCGCGAAAGAGTTGATTGAAAAAAGAAGGAAAAAATACCAGATAAAGAAGGGCAGATAAAACTCATGATCTATTAATAAAAACATCAAAAAGAACAAGAATGATAACGAATATTCCTAGAGCAATTGGTCGGGTATACCAATATGAAGGTTGTCCGAACCTTTTCATAATAAGTCCAACAATAATGCTAAAAATGGCTAGAAACAAGCCCGATGCTTGATTATCATTCATACGCTAAAAATAAGTAAAAGAATTGACACGCTAGGTCCTAAATCAATTCCTAACTTTACTTGAAAAAAGAGCCCCGTTATAAGGAACATAACTGGAATCCCTAGTTTTTATTTACACATTTCGCGGGACAGTCCCGAAAAAAATGAAAAAGTTTTTTACTTGGTTAATGTATGTCGCTGCTTTTTTTTCTGGAATTATTATATTGTTGTTTATTTATTTGTCTGTTGACCCATTTCGTAAACAAAAACAAAGAAAACTTTATTATAAAAGGATCGAAGAAATAAAAAAACGTAGGAATCTTTACTGACAATCATAGTTTAAAAGCTCTACATCTTCTGCGCCAAAGGCCCATCTTTAGTGACCAGACTAGACCAACCGGGAAAAGACCCTACGGTTAGCTTTGCGATCAATCTGGACGCTAGAAATATATTGGCCACCGTTTCTTCCCCCAAATCCCAGGTTACCTCGACAGGTGAAATCGCATCAAATGCTTCAAGGTTTTCTTTGACAAACTCCGCAGGATTTAAAAACGGTAGATTCTCCCTTTTATGCCATTCAGATTCTCTGGGAGTAGGAACGCTATTGTATAACCAAATATCTCCAACTATTCTTTCCTCATTCAATAAGTATGCATAACAAACCTTATCGTCATCTTCGATAAGTACGGCGAATTCTGGATGATCGTTTGATACATATTTTGTTAAACTTCCCATAAAATAGCTAATTTAAAACAACGAAGTCTGTGCCGTATCACTCCGCAATGGCGGCAATCCCTCCCATATCGAAAGCTTCATAACCTTGACTTGTTCAAAGAGATTGTTCAGCATAGCGCTAAGATAACATTTATATCAGAAAAAAGGCTGGATGGAGCCAGCCCTGATAAAGATCTTATCCTATTTTAAACACTAAACCAGGCAATTGTGTTCCATGGAAAAACTATGCTTAAAATTATATCTTGGATTCATGCAATGGTTTTACAACTTCAATACGCTCTCCATCGGCCGGAATAAATGTCTTGTGCAGCAATCCCTCTTTCTCCAATCTTTGCTTTAACTCAAGGCGTGTGGTAGGACAATGGTTGATGGCTTCCATGTGATTTGCCAATACTTTTCCTGGCGCATCACGGATAAACTTTACAATATCGTCCATTGTCATCAATAGTGGTCTGCCGAAATCGAATTGTGCCGAACCGCAAGCTAGCACAGATACGTCGGGCTTGTAGGTAGCCAACACCTTTTTTACGTCATCGGTATAAATGGTATCTGCACTTATATATACCGATTCATCATCGGATGACTGCCATACGAATCCATACACATGCCCCATTGGTTTTCTTACCCAGCCATAGCCATGAACTGCAGGTGTCGCAGTAAGTTTGCCTTTCAGAAACGAGATTGTCTCCCAATAATCAATCGCTTGCAGGACATTTAATCCCCATTTTTTTAATTGGCGGGCGTGGTTTTCACCGCACAGGACGGGAATTTTACGGCTACGCAAAAACTCGATTCCTACCGCATCGATATGGTCGGGATGCAGGTGTGTAATCAGGCAATAATCGATTTTCTGCAACAGTTTTTCGCTTTCAATGGGTAAATCAACCAAAGGGTTGCGACGGGGTTTGAAACGGAAAAGGGTTAGCGGAACAAATGTCTTTGACTTTCCCAATAAAGGATCAACCAATATAAAGTTGTCGTCCGATTCGATAATAATAGTGGCATTACGTATTTGATGTATTGTCATAGTGATAACGTATTTAAATTCCTAAATTAGCTGGTAAATTTCGGTACAACCTTCGGCTAACGAAAGATATTTACCCAGAGGTTTCCCGGTTACAAAATTGTTACCTAATGAATTATAAGGAATTTGAAAACTGTTCCGTAAATCTTTTTTTCAGAATATTTTCCGGGAAATGGAAACCCCTGATCCTCCATCATTTTTTTTATACGGGTGATGAACGCTTCATTGAATTGTGGCGTAAAATGCCCAAGGTTTCCAAAAAAGTATTATTAGAACAACTAAAAGAAATGGAAAACGATGGAATTGTGGTTCGAAAACAAGTGAACACCTTTCCTCCGGAAGTATATTATGGCTTATCTGAAACGGGTAAAAGCCTAGAGCAATTGCTGCTTCATATTGAATCGTAGATGGAAAATTACCAGTTTCAGCATACTACCGAGTTAGACCCTATGAAAGAAAAGCAAAAATAGGAAATGGTTTAATACATGGGGGCTGTGATACTGTCCCCTGATAAAAAGATGTATCTTAACCTATTAAAATTTATTATCCGATTATGAAGCAGAACAAATATGACGAGCAAACATTCTTCGATCAATATAAAAATATGGACAGATCTATTAAAGGTCTTGAAGGTGCCGGAGAATGGCATGCGTTAAAAAATATCCTTCCGAGCTTTGATGGCAAAAATGTACTGGACCTGGGCTGCGGCTTTGGCTGGCATTGTCGCTATGCTATTGAAAACGGAGCTAAAACGGTAACAGGTGTCGACCTTTCCGAAAGGATGCTCAATAAGGCGAAAGAAATCAATGACCTCCCTGGCATCACTTATATCAGAAGCGCATTGGAGGATATCAGGTTTGATGAGCAGGAGTTCGACTGCGTCATCAGTTCCCTTACATTCCATTACATCAAAGACTTTGATCCGCTTTGCATGCATATAAACCGTTGGCTAAAACCGGGCGGCAGTTTTGTGTTTTCTGTTGAGCATCCGATATTTACTGCAAGACCCGACCAAGACTGGATTTACGATGCAGCCGGAAACAAGTTATACTGGCCCGTGGACCATTACTTTGAAGAAGGAAAGCGGGAAACACATTTCTTACAAAACAATGTAATAAAATACCATAGGACACTTACCACTTATCTTACAATCCTGCTTGCCAATAACTTTGCGATCGATTTAGTTACTGAACCACAGCCAAACATGGAAATGATTAACAGTGTCGCCGGAATGGCAGACGAACTCAGAAGGCCTATGATGCTGATCGTGTCGGCACAAAAAAGGCCGAAATAATCCAGCCCTGATATATAGTTATGATCCCAATAATGGGATAGTCGGTTTTAAAAAAATAAAAAAACCTTGAGGAGGGGGATCTCAAGGTTTTTACTACCTGTTATTAACCTAATTTATGAAAGTATTGGTATAACAATGGTTAGTTCGCTTTCGTTTGATCTTTTTATAAAAAAGTTGAGTTCGTCTGTTCGGCCTTACAATTATTTTTATTTAAAAAGTGCTTTGACCTTTCAAAGATAAATGTTGACGCATTATACAACATGGTAGCCATTTATAACGAAACGGGTCAGACCGAAAAAGCCATCGAGATCTTAAATCAATTAATTAAATTGGAGCAAGTCCGAGCACAGAAGTTCTTGAGAGAAAACATAGCTAATTCATCTTTAGAAAGTCATTCAGTCGAACAGAGGCCTATGGAATAGCTTTAACAGGATATTTAGATAATTTAGAATGAACTTTACCAGTTTTAATAACTACCACAAACTTGACGTGGTTTTTGAGTTTTCGATCTAATGACACCGATTATGTTACACAGTCTAAGATGGTCTTATATTTTTAAGCACTGGATAGGTACCTTACTATTGGGTACTACACTAGTGACTATATCCCCAGGATTTAACCCATTAAATTTTCCGGGTATTGGTCAAACGATCCTCTTTTCGCTACTTTGGCTTTGCTATAGCACAATATATTCTATTCCTACGTTGATATGTTGTACACTGGCATTCTATTGGTTCAAGAACAATACGCTCAATGTCAATTGGATCAAAATGACTTTAATACTGATTACATTGGCTGGCATTGCAATGACAATGGCACTAACAATGGGATCAATGGAGAGGGCCATATATTATTCGATCGCTGCAATAATTACTGGGATATTATTTAAGATTGAGAAGGTATGATTAATTTGCTTACTAAAATGTTAACCGGCTTTGGGCTTCGTTCTAACCCAAAAGGTCGTAAGATCAGTTGGAATAAACTAACACATATATAAGACATTTGTCATACATTTGTGCCAAATGAATAGAGAAAAGCTAATTTATAGTGCAGTAAAAGTTTTAAATGAAGACTTTCACGCTCCTTTAGAGCGAGTAGCCGAGGTTGCAAAAATCAGTAAGCGAACTTTGTATCGATATTTTAAGGATAGAGATGCACTTATAACTGCCTGCTATGTCGATATGCTTGAAACCTGGTATATCGCTATGGTTTCTGCATTTAACAGCGATACTAATCCGGTCAAACAACTGGAAGCAATGCTATACGCAGCTATCGACAGCGGTGTAAAATATATTTTCCTACACGCCCTTGAGGAGAGGCAGGTTGATGTGGCAGCGATGGACAAAGAAAAAGTTATTGCCTATCAACAAGCAAAAGAAAAGTGGTTTGCTATAGTTCCCCAGCTGCAGGCGAAACATATTATAGACAATCGCTTGTCCTCAGCCTGGATCAGACATCTCTTTGCCAGTGTGGCAAGAGCAAGTGTGAAGGCATTAAATTCTGGTGACGTCGCTCCAAATGATCTTAAAAAATTTGCCTGGCTATCATTTAGCCGTAGTATAGGAATCGTGGAGTCTTAAATATATAATAAACTATGATACAATCTTTTTTGCTAATAGGGCAATCAAATATGGCCGGCCGCGGAATTCCGGATTCAGTGCCGCCTATCATCAACGAATCAATAAAGATGCTTCGCAATGGACGCTGGCAGATAATGGCCGAACCCATACACAATGACAGGCTTATGGCTGGTGTGGGGCTCGCATCATCATTTGCTGCCTCCTGGCATGCGGATCACATTGGCGAGGAGATCGGCCTTATCCCTTGTGCTGATGGCGGTACCAGCTTAAATGACTGGCAGGTTGGTGGCGCGCTCTTTGACCACGCTATTTTTCAGGCTAAACTTGCTCAACGTAGCAGCCAGTTGACAGGAATATTGTGGCATCAGGGAGAAAATGACTCTTCCGCCGAACTGGCCGCAAAATATGGTGAAAAGTTTGATAGTATAGTCAATGAGCTACGGAAGCAATTAGGGGCTCCTGAAGTACCCCTGATTATCGGCGCGATCGGCGATTTTTTGCCTTATGGTCTATTTGGAGCGCATTTCAATGATTACCATTTGGTCAACAGCGCCTTAAAAAAATATGCAGCATCGCACAACAATTGTCACTTCGTTTCGGTAAAAGGATTAACTGCAAACGAAGACCAAATTCATTTCAACGCGTCGTCGCTTAGAAAATTCGGACTACGATACTATCAGGCATTTTTAAATGCAGCAGATGTGACCGAAGCTTTACCTGATGAAGATGAACTACTAGGGAAAATTTATGGACGTGAACTGTCCTCCAACGAAAAGAAGTTTATTTTAGATGTCAACTTTGCATCCGGGAAAATCTCGTTAAGTGAATTCCAGCATCAACTGAAATTGATCGATAAATAATTCAAGATTCATGTTATATCGGCGAGATATTAAACGATGTTATGATCTAAAGACGTTTATTCTTAAAGTATTCACAGAGTTGGATGAAAAGTTAATGAGAAGTATAGACTTGGAACAGTAAAAACAACCATGATTAATCTTATAATGATTTATTATTCGTGACTGTTCATTTATTATTCGTAGCAGATAAGCAATCCCTATTTATTAGTTTCGTGAATTATTTATTTTTAACACTATTGTATGCAAAATTCTTATTTCACTAAAATTTTCACGGTCCTTTTTCTGATACTTTTTCAATTTTCAGCGCTATCGGCTCAGGAGAAAATAAAGGTTATTTTACTCGGAACCTATCATTTCAATAATCCAGGAAACGATATGATTAAAGTACAGGATAGAAATATCCTATCCCCAGAAAATCAAAAAGACCTGGATAATGTCGTGGAAAAAATCTATTCATCTGATTATAAACCTGAACAAATATTTGTTGAAAGCAATTTTAATGAAAAGAAACAGTTAGATGCAAATTACAAGTCTTATCTAAAGAATCAATATAACGCGTTCACCGATACAATAAAAAGCGAACGGATGAGAAGATTTTTTAAGGAAGGTGAAACGGTTCAACTGGGATTTCGATTGGCAAAAAAATTGAAACATCAGGAATTGTATCCAATTGATACACTGATCGAAATGAGATTTGATATTTTGATGAAAGAGGCTAATTCCAATCCTACCTTAAAAAAAGAACTTGAAGAAATAAAATTGTCAATGTCGGATAAGTGTCTGGAAGAAAAGAATTTGAGTCAAATCTTTTTATGCATGAATGAAAAATCGAAACTAGACAACAATATTGGCTTTTATTTTTCATTCGCAAACAAAATTATGATCGGGAAAGATTATTTTGGTGCTAGACTCGTTACTGACTGGTATAAAAGAAATTTAATTATGTATGCCAATATCCAAAATCAAATTAAGCCTGGTACAAAAACCATCTTTATTTTGGTTGGAACCGGACATGCTTCAATATTTAGAACATTTTTTGAGGTTGATAAAAAGTTTGAATTAGTGGATCTAACAAAAATCTTTAATTAATATTAGGAGATCAGAGTTTATAACTCTTACTCCTTCCATTTCCATTGATCCCCGTTAGGCATTTTCGCTAATAAAACTTTATTTTCCGCCGATTTAAAGGACATGGTTTAGGAGTGTTGAGTCTAAGCTTTCGATATATTCTTTGAATTCAATCGTACCTACACAACATCTTAGGCTACTTTTCTCAAATAAAAGGCTCCCTTCTTAACCGATAAGGGAACCTTTTTTGGCTATATGTACGCTTTAGCTAAATGTTAACCGACTTTGGGCTTTGATCTAATTTAAAATTAGGTATATTTTTGGATTTCGGCTTATTCTTTCGTTAATAAAAGGGCTATATCCTGTTTTGCAAGCACATGGCCTTTATGGACAATATTACTCTTGAGATAAAGGAAACATTGATCGATACGATCGAGTTTGCCTATTAACACTTTTATAGACTTTATATCCAGTTCTCCCATTTCCGCAGGAACGACTTTATTCGGATCTGAAATTAATTTTCCATCTTTCTTAAATTCTTCGAGTTGCCAAGAGTAACCTGTCCAAGGTCCTGCGACCAATGTTGTCTGTTTGGCATCCAAACTGATCTGTCCTTTATATTCCAAGCCCAGACTATCAACCCTGACCCGCTGGTCTTTTAAATCGATGACTAGATATTTCAAATAATCGCCGAAGTCTTTAGGCTCGAAATGGATACTATTGTCCTTGCGAATGATCTTGAGCTCCATAGCCCCTATTTTGTCTAATTTGATAGATTGCGAGAACTCCATAAAAGCAGCATACTCCTCTTCACTAATACCTAGATTTTTGTGATATGGTATAGGCTCTCCCGGTTTTAACTCCTTCATGGTTTTGAAAAACCAATCTTCATTGGTTTTCATGGCTTGTTTCATCTTCCCAACAATTGCAAGCTGCGATGCATTCGGTCGGGGAATTCCCAACACCGCTGCCGTATAGTTGCCTTCAGGAAGTTGTCCGTCAACGAAGTTAATTGCCAACGCATTGCTGTCCACCCCTGATTGCTTTTGCGCAGAAACATTGAAGGAAAATATGAATGCCACTAGCACCCCATAAAAACGAAAATATTGGTATAGAAATGTCATGTTCAACGTATTTGATCGATGAAATTACGGTTTAATCCTGACAATCCGCCATTTTCAGAGCCAAAGGTACATCTTTAGTGAAGAGACTAGACCAGCCTGGCAGGATCCCTCTCCAACTATTCTTCCTCCTTCAATAAGTATGCATAACAAACCTTATCATAAAGGAATGGTCGGTTCCTAAAAAAATAAAAAAACCTTGAGGAGAGGGATCTCAAGGTTTTTACTACCTGTTATTAACCTAATTTATGAAAAGTATTCTTATAACAATGGTTGATTCCTTTTCGTTTGATCTTTTATAAAAAACTCACCGACCCGATCACGGGTCTGTTGTCCAATTCGTTCCCTTGATCGCGGTGCCGGGCGACTGAGTCGTTGTTGTCGCGATATTGCTTGAACAATACGCCCAATTGTCCTAAAAATTCCATTGTTCTATTAGAGCCCAGTTGTGGTTGTTCCAAATTTTTCTTTAAACGAAGCATAAAAATGGGATAAGTTCTCAAACCCTAGATCCAGATAAAAATCGGATGGCTTTTGTTTTTTGTGCCTGATTAAATAATGGGCTTCGTCCAAACGCTTTGCCAATAACCATTTTTTTGGCGTTGTACCAAATGCTCTAGCAAAATCTCGCTTAAAGCCGGAAAGACTTCTTCCGGTCAGTTTTGCAAAAGATGTTACTGATACATTGAACATAAAATTCTGGTTCATAAATTCTTCCAAATCTATTTTGTAGGGTTCGGAAAAATCGAACAGAATTTGTTTAAAATCAGGGTTGCACTGTATTAATAACTCGATGGCTTCCCTGATTTTTAAATCTGCCAATCGTGGCGTTGCTTCTTTTTTCTTATTGATATACGGAGCCAGTGAAACGAAATAATTTTGCAGAAAATCATCCGGTTCAAATAACAATTTCTGTTTGCCGGTGTATTTTTTGTCCACCACAATTTTGTTTTCCAAGGCATACTGTTGCAATGTTTCCTTGTCCAACGTAATGGATACAAATTGGTATTTCCCCGATTTTGCAGGATATTTTATCGTTCTTATTAATTGATTTTTACGAACCAATACGACGACGTTTTCAGGAATTACGCTATTTCCGTCAGCGTGAAAAGCGTGTGTTTCTCCCGATAATTGAAATCCTAAGAAATGCTCGGGAATAAACTCTTCATTTCCTCTATGCTTTTCAAATACACAGGAATAGACCAACTTATCAAAAATAATTTCACGCTTTGCTTCCATACCACAAATATCTTAAATTTTAATTCAACCCGACAGCTCCTGCACCCGCGATTTCTTTATCCTGTTCTGGAGAGCCCCCCGAAGAAGCTATAGCCCCAATGATATTCCCGTTTTTATCCTTCAGCACGACACCTCCAGCAATGGTCAATAGTCCGTCATTTGAATTCAGCATTCCATATCCGTGAATATCTGCTCCGGAAACGATTGTGCCCATTATGTCACTATCTACACCGAACATTACGGCGGTTCTGGCTTTTTTTACGGCAAATTCTATTACTCCAAAGACACTGTCTAATCTTGCAAAAGCAAGCAGATGCCCCCCAGCGTCAACCACTGCAATGCTTACGGGAATGTTTAAAGCTTTCGCTTTTTCTATGGAAGCATTTAAGGCTTTCGTTGCTTCGTTATAAGTTATGTTCATTTTTCAAGTTTTTATGATCCGTGCTTTATGGACTTCTATTTAGCTTTTAGCCGTCCAAGCTTCTGCCTGCAATTGTTTTACAAAATCTTCTGTTTCTTTTGGATGTACATTTCTGAAGTTCGAATTTTCATCCAACGCCACATCAACGATACACTCCGCCATCGATTGAGGATCTAACTGGTTGGCCAAAGCTTCGGCAGTACCATCGAATGCAGATGGAGGTGTAAAATTGGTTTCGGGATTGTACCAACGGGAAATTGTATCAACACCTCGATCATTAAAACCGGTTCCAAAAATACCCGGATTACAGGTTGCAATCTTGATATTGAATGGCGCCAATTCTGTTTTCAACCCCTCAGCGATTGATCCCATTGCGTGCTTGGATGCACAATAAGCGGCCACATAAGGAACGGTCCATAATTCTCCCATAGAAGTTGTGAAAACAATTTTACCAGGTCTTTTTTCGTCAATAAATTTTTTGATAAAACCTTGCGCCAGTTGCAATCCACCAAAAACATTGACATCAAACATCGAACGGATTAGGTTTACAGGCTGCTCCGCAATGGGACCACCTTCCATAATTCCGGCATTACTGATCAAAATATCGATATCGTATTTTTTAGTGATATAAGCGATATCTGTAGCATTGGTTACATCCAATTTATCCACAGTCATTTCTACGCCTTGCTCTTTGGCATCTCTTATCAAGTCGCTCATTTGCGGATAAACTTGCACTGTTGCAATCACCTTATGTCCTTTTTTTGCTAAATCAAAAGCGGCAATTTTTCCAAATCCACTTGCAGCTCCTGTGATTAAAATTCTCTTGCTCATATTTTCTGTATTTAAAAGTTATACAGCAAAATTGGACTAATTAGCGATGAAATTAATTCGTGAGAAGTTCAAAATTATATTGGCAGAAAGTCCAAGCAATTGTTGGGTGTTAGCTATTTATCATTTTTTGTTTCAGATAACCTATTGAGCAAGAAATGCAACAGCCTTCGTTAAAAAAGTCTCATAATTTTGATAAAATGCGGCGTGCCCCGAATCTGAAAATTCCAAAAGAATAGCGTTTTCTAAATTTTGTTTCATATTGTAGGCATTTTGAATGGAAATTGGAAGGTCCTGATCACCATGTACGATTAAAACAGGTTTTTTGATAGCCTTAATTTCATTCAGTGCTCCGGGGTCTGGCTGTGCCCAGGTTAGTACAGCTGTAAACTGAGCAGACGAACTGGCATCGCTAAGCACTGGATCTCTATCAATTATCCGTTGATGAACTCTAGCATAAGATGATTTTCCAGACGCAATACTTGACTGTGAATCGGTAAATCCGAATTTTAAGTAGGAATCTTCGGGGCTAAGTCCAGCACTTCCAGCAATTATATTTGGAAGATTGGAAAGACCAATAGCTCCTTTAGGCCCACTATCAGCTAAAATTATTTTATTAATTAATCCGGGATCCGTCAAAACAATTCTTTGAGCCACAAATCCGCACATTGAAAATCCCATAATATTGACCTTCCCTAAATTCAATGCTCTGATAAAATCAATGGCATCGTTAGCCATTGCCTGAATAGTATTGGGGGTAGCTCCTTTGGAAGATGCCACTCCTTTATTATCAAATATGATCAATTTGTATTCTTTCGCGAGACCGTCGGTCACGGCAGGATCCCAATCATCCATAGAACCACCTGTTCCAGGTAGTAATACTAGCGGAATTCCTCCATCTTTACCCCAACTTCGGTAAGCGAAATCTGTTCCTTTCACATTGATGAAGCTGGTCTTCGCATTTTTGTGATTTACAATGGTTGTCTCCTGCCCTATTGGTAAATCATTATCGTTGCTACACGAAAACGATACTGCGGAAAAAAGGCTTAAACATAGTGCGCCTGCGATAGTAAATTTTCTGAATGTCTTCATTTTATTATTGTTTTAATGATTATAAAGCAAACTTAAAACGATCCCCAAAGCAGTACATACCCAAAACAGTTGAACCGGACAATTTTGTAAGTGAATTAGTCAATTCCGCGGCTCATATAGTTTCATAGAAAAGTACCTCTACGTTCATTAAAGGACAATGCTTTCTATCAAAAACCTACATAGCCGGTTCTTTTATCTACCGATATCTTACTTTCAATCCGATTTATAAAAATGGAACTTCCTGTTCGAGCTTTAAAACTCCCAGCTCACCTGTGAATATGTCCACTTGAACCTATTCTCCGTTTAACACCCACGCCGACCAACATACATTTGTTGCAACAAAAGAAATCAGATCGTAAAATCTAAAACAAAAAAGAAATGAAGACAAAAATAACAACAATCCTTATGGTAGCGACATGCGCACTATGTATTCCTACAATTACAAGTGCACAGCACACCATAGCAAAAACGGAAAGCGTAAACTCAGAAACCGGTATCAGACCTTATAAGATCAATATTCCACAAGTTAAACTTGATGAACTGAAAAGACGTATTTCGGAGACCCGGTTTCCAGATAGCGAAACGGTAAACGATGAATCACAGGGCATACAACTAGCCCAGTTAAAAGAACTGATCAATTATTGGGGAAATGGCTATGACTGGCGTAAGCTTGAAAACAAACTGAACGCGCTGCCACAGTTTGTCACCAAGATTGATGGACTTGACATACAGTTTATCCACGTGCGTTCAAAGGAAAAAGGTGCCTTACCCCTTATCCTTACACATGGGTGGCCAGGGTCACCCATGGAATTTATCGATGCTATAGGCCCACTGACAGATCCCGTCAAATACGGTGGTAAAGCTGAAGATGCCTTTGATGTTATCATTCCCGCAATTCCAGGATATGGATTTTCCGAAATCCCTAAAGAACTTGGCTGGAACCCAGAGCGTGTTGCCAAAGCCTGGGATATTTTGGTAAAACGTCTGGGCTACACAAAATATGTTTCTCAAGGTGGAGACCATGGGTCTGTAATCTCCGACGCGCTTGCAAGACAGGCTCCTTCGGGGCTATTGGGTATCCACCTGACCATGCCGGCCACAATTCCTGCAGACCTGGTAAAACCGATCAACGCTGGTGATCCCGCTCCGACAAGCCTTTCTCCAGAAGAAACAAAGGCTTATAATTCAATGCGCACTTTCTTTGGCAGAAACGCAGCGTATGGCGGGATGATGGTGACTAGGCCACAAACTACAGGCTATTTGCTTTCTGATTCTCCAACTGCACTAGCAGCGTTTTTATACGAAAAGATCGCTGAGTGGTCAGAAAGTAATCTCCGGCCAGAAAAAGTAATTAGCCGCGATGCGATCCTTGACGATATAACATTGTATTGGCTAACCAATACCGGAGCATCCTCGTCCCGCTTTTACTGGGAAAATAATAACAACAATTTCAGTTCCGAACATCAGCAAACAAAGCGCATAAAAATTCCTGTAGCTATTTCAGTATTTCCGCATGAAATCTATCAAGCACCAGAAAGCTGGTCGAGAGCGGCTTATCCTTCTTTATACTATTATCATATCGCACCAAAAGGTGGGCACTTTGCGGCATGGGAACAGCCGGAGCTCTTCACGCAGGAAATGAGGAACGCTTTTAAAACGCTACGGGATCAACTGTGATGATCTTCCTTTATGATCCAAACTGTCCATTCAGGGCTTAAAACGTCTATTTCAAGCAGTTTACAGTGGCAGCAAAAGCATAATTCCAGTCTATTTGCACAAAGAATTTAAGGTTTAATTATTAAAAATATAGAAATGAACAGATTAGCAATTTTAGTAGTGACAGTTTTGATGATGTTCTGCTCACACTCAAAAGGACAGACCTTATCTGGTCAGGTGACATGGGAATGCACGCTTAAAAGGAAATCCCCCGAAGAAGGCGAAATACGGATGAAGGCCAGGATCGCCCCCGGATGGCATATGTATGCACTGGGCAACAGCCCCCTGAGCCCGATCAAGATGAATTTTAAATTCGAGCCTGACAGAACTTACCAATTGGTGGGAAATGTGAGCCAGCCCAGCCCACTGTTGAAGTTTGATAAACTTCTGGGCATGCCAGTTACCTATTTTGAAAATGAGGTCGAGTTCGGTCAGAAGATCAGATTAAAGGGCAAAAATGGAACAATCCGGGGAACCATTCAGTTTATGCAGTGCAGCGATCAGGTATGTGTTCCGCCACAGGATTTCGGCTTCTCCCTAAAAATCTTCAACTAAAAACAAACTATAAACAGCTTAAAAATTTAGATCATGAAATCAATAAAAGAAATACTATACGTTTTGAGCCTGCCTTTGATCATTGCCCTGATCATGGCCTTCAAGGGTATCAATGATGATAAAAACCTGCAAAAGATCAAAAGCAGCAACTCCGACAAAAGCTTCGCGGTGGTCGAGCTCTTTACTTCAGAAGGTTGCTGGAGTTGCCCTCCCGCAGATGAGCTTATTGCAAAACTTGAGAAGGATAACCTGAATAAAAAACTTTATATCATGGCCTTTCATGTCGATTACTGGGATCATCAGGGATGGAAAGATCACTTCAGCAAAAGCAGTTTTACCGAAAGACAGAAACAGTACGCCACATGGATGAATCTAAGTACCTTATATACCCCCCAGATGGTCATCAATGGCAAACAGGAAATGGTCGGATCGGAAACAGGCAAAGTCATCAGCAGCATCCAGTCCGCGATGCTGGAACAACATACTGAAACCCTTGCTTTAAAAGTATTGAAAGCCGAAGGCAAAAATATCCAGATCGCTTATGTATCATCCTCTAGCTCCAAAAATTCGGACATCCTGGTCGCTCTTGTCCAGAAACACGCTTCCTCTCAGGTATCTGCGGGAGAGAACGCCGGAAAAGCCCTCTCCCATGTGCAGGTTGTACGCGAGCTGAAGAGCATGGGCACTAAAGCCCAGGACAGTTTCTCTTTTAAACTTCCGGAAACCGGTCATGCATGGGAAATCATCGCTTTCGAGCAGGACAAGAAATCCGGAGAAATACTAGCTGCCACAAGCATAAACCTTTAGGAAATAGATTGTCCACTTCGGGGATCCAAAAGAAGAATTCAACCTGCAATATGTCCGGTCCAACTATTTTGAGCTTCCCTAGGGCAGTACTTTACCTTAATTTTAACATAACAAAAGAGCAAGATCATGAAACTCCTAAAGCGAATCCAACTGATACCCACCATATTCATCTGCATTGTGGTCGGTCTTATCGCCCTTCAATTTTTCAATAGAACCATTGAACAAAAAGCCGTAACCGGACATATCAGAAATGTGCCTAAACAGGTCCAGCTTATCCTAGAACGTTCCTGTTTCAACTGCCATTCCAATGAGCAGCGGCTATCTTTCTTTGATAAAATTGCCCCGGTATCGTGGATCGTAAACAGGGATATTAACCGTGCACGGGAAGTGATGAATTTTTCCGAGTGGGATAAGCTCTCCGATGCGGAACAGAAAAGTAAATTTTATGCCATTTACAATATGGTAAACGCGGGTAAGATGCCCCTGCCTTCCTATGCGCTCACACATCCGGACTCAAAACTATCTGCTGTTGAAGTAGCGACCATAAAACAGTATGCCCTTTCGCTATCCGCAAAAGATGGTTTGCTACCTGCACGTCAAGGTATTGCGAACGTAATAGAAACAACAGCTGCCCTTGCCCCGGTATCACCGAACGGAATCCCGTACAATGCCGATTTTAAGAACTGGAAAGTGATCGGCATGAGCACGCTTATCGACAATACAATACGCGTGATTTACGGAAATGACATCGCTGTCCGCGCTATCGAAGAGGAAAACTTCCACCCCTGGCCCGATGGCAGTGCAGTGGCCAAGGCGGTTTTTAAACAGACCCGAAAATCCAATGGAGATATCGTGCCCGGAGATTTCGTAAACATGCAGTACATGGTAAAAGACGGAAAAACATTTAAGGAAACCGAAGGCTGGGGCTTTGCGAAATTCAATGGTCAAGATTTAAAACCTACCGGAAAGACCGCACTGTTTGCCCAACAGTCCTGTATCAGCTGTCATAGGCAGCTCGCAGAATCGACGGGTTACCTGTTCAATGTTCCGCCGAAAGTGAGCTCCAAAAGAATGATCCAGCAATATTTAAAAACTGTCCAAAAATGAAAAAGATC
The DNA here is from genome assembly GCF_050433745.1 of Sphingobacterium sp. HSC-15S19. Taxonomy (NCBI): domain Bacteria; kingdom Pseudomonadati; phylum Bacteroidota; class Sphingobacteriia; order Sphingobacteriales; family Sphingobacteriaceae; genus Sphingobacterium; species Sphingobacterium sp. HSC-15S19. The sequence goes on along the minus strand of NZ_JBNPWQ010000019.1, from coordinate 94,294 downwards.
TTATCCGTACTATTTCTATGTAGTTTAATCTTCGGCTCATGCAGCAAGAACATATCAGATAAAGAGAATGGAAAAATACGGTTCATGTTTGAACCCGGCGAACTGAAATTTAACTCATCATCTTTTAATACGGACAGGCAGACGATGTCGGCATTATACGGGAATAAGGAAGCCCTGTCCCTCCTGGAAGGAGCCCGACATAGTCACGACCGCGTTTCCCTCAAGCTTGTTACCTATAAAATGATGGAAGATCCGCAATATTTTGGGAGTAAAGTAAACGGTGAACTCTTGCGTGTAGAAACGGTAAAAGCCGGCGGCGATGGCAAACTGGACTATACCACAGAATATGGTGAAATACCCTCCGGGGAATCTAGAGAGCAGCGTATTGCCGACATAATGGATACTGATCCCGTAAATTTTCCACAATGATAGCTTCAACTCAATAATTTAAAATCGACAAAAAACAGATCCAATGAATACAATAGCAAATTTTGGCAAAAAGGTGATTTTCACCCTCTCGTTATCCCTGATTGCCACAGCAGGTGCATCATTAGTCCACGCCCAACAGCTTTCTCAGGATAAACATGCACAGGCTGACAACACCGTAGACTCCGCATTCCAGCATACAAAAAAAATAAGGGCAGGACTGCTTGATATAGGCTACGCAGAGGTCGGTTCAAAAACTGGAAAGCCCGTTATACTGCTCCATGGATGGCCATACGATATCCATAGTTTTGAAAAATCCGCTGAATTGCTTGTAGCAAAAGGATACTGGGTACTTGTGCCCTATCTCCGGGGTTATGGAACAACAACCTTTATTTCGCCAAAGGCTGTACGTAACGGACAGCAGTCAGCTGTGGCGCTCGATATCATCGCCTTCATGGATGCCCTGAAAATAGATAAAGCTGTTGTTGGGGGCTTTGACTGGGGCGCCAGGACTGCCGATATCATGGCTGCCCTCTGGCCGGAACGTGTTTCTGCACTCGTAGCCGTAAGCGGGTATCTGATCGGGAGCCCCAAAACAAATGAGATCCCACTTCCACCGGCTGCTGAATTCTTGTGGTGGTACCAGTACTATTTCTCAACGGAGCGGGGTTACAAAGGTTACAAAGCACATACAGCGGCTTTTAACAAACTGATTTGGAAAACAGCCTCCCCGAAATGGTCTTTTGATGAAGAAACCTATCAGCGCTCGGCCAAATCGTTTGAAAATCCTGACCATGTTGCTATCGTGATCCATAATTATCGCTGGCGGTTGGGGCTGGCTCCCGGAGAGAAACAGTACGACGAACTTGAAACAAAGCTCGCCAAATCACCGGATATCACCGTACCGACCGTGACCCTGGAAGGTGATGCCAACGGTGCGGCGTTTCCACTCCCTGAAAACTATGCTTCCAAATATAGAGGAAAGTACAAACACCATAACCTGACGGGAGGGATCGGACACAACCTACCACACGAAGCTCCCAAAGAATTTGCGGATGCCATTATTGAGGCCGACTCGCTCTCTAAATAATAAAGAAATTAATCACAAAAAATATTATGAAAAATTCAACATACAAAAAGATTTATTTTACAGGAAGTATCCTGATATCAATATGGTTTGGGCTCAGCGGCTTTTTTGAACTGACACATAACCCTGCAGTATGGGACATCACAAAAAAATTAGGCTATCCAGCGCATTTTATATACATTCTCGGTGTATTCAAAATTTTAGGTGTTACCATATTACTGATCCCGAATAGATTTAAAAGGCTTAAGGAATGGGTTTTCGCAGGTATGTATTTTGACATTATTTTTGCGTTCTTCTCAAAAATTGCTGTTCTTGGACCTTCTTCCGTAATCGATACATGCGTTGCCATTACTATCCTTTCAGTTACCTATTTTTCATTTAATAGGATAAATCATGTCATTTATACAGCAAAAGATCTAAATACTTAAATTACAAGTATCAGGTATTTAGATATAAAACATTTTTCGCTAATTTGCTGGTATTTCAAACAGCCCGAAATACCAGCAAATTATATAAAACATTATCAGCTTAACAACGGTGAGCAAAGTATGAAGACACCTTTTTATATATCCCATAAACTAATATGGATCAGTTCAATATCATTGGGTATACTAACATCTATCCCAAAGATTGTGGACCATAATTTTATTCTTTCTGAGGGTATTGCCGACTTTGGTGTAACCACGGGTTTTGCTCTTTTGATCTGGTACTACAATATCTATTCGATACCAGCCTATACAAAGAAAACGGGCAGCAAAAATGTGATATCACCTCAACTTTTCAGAGGTTTAGGAGTTGGTTTGGTATTGATGTTCCTACTTTCCTCAATACAGTATTACATCCTTTCACATCTCAATTTTGGACCTAAAATGCTGATGTATGAGGTCAGAGGTGTACTCATCAACCTGACTTTCTATATGTTTATACATCTTCTATACCAAACTTATCTCAACCAGCAGGTGGTGCGGGAACTTGAGCGTTCGATGTCCGCGAACCTCGCAGCACAGTATGAGCTTTTAAAACAGCAGGTAAATCCGCATTTTCTGTTCAACAGTCTCAACACGTTAAAATACATGGTGGAAAGCAATGACACTCAGTCAGCGGAATTTATCATCAAGCTTGCTGATTTTTACAGGTTTACTTTGGGCAGCCTCAAACTGAACCTACTTCCACTCGGAGAGGAGCTACAGATCATGGACTCCTATATTTACCTATTAAAAGCACGTTTTGAGGAAGGTTTAGTTGTTTCAATGAATCTAGGACGTGAAATTTATGGAAGTTTTATTCCTCCTTTTACATTGCAGCTCTTGGTAGAGAACTGCATTAAACATAATATAGTTTCACTTGAGAAACCCCTACATATATCCATTGGGCAGGAAGGTGATTACCTTATTGTCAGCAATAATATGCAGCCCAGAAAAATATCGGAACCTTCTACCGGTTTAGGACTTGAAAATATCAACCAGCGTTATCTTCATCTATCCGAAAAGGAGATTAGTATCCTAATGGATACTGAAACATTTACTATAAAACTTCCCATTATATATGAACATACTAATAATTGAGGACGAGATTAAAGCTGCCCGTTCCCTCGAGAACCTGATATTGAAACTTCGTCCAGAGTCTAAGATCATGGCAAAGATCCAGAGCGTTGAAGGAGCTATAGATTACCTCTCTGACAGCGCCAGCCCGGATCTTATCTTTATGGATATACAACTTTCTGACGGAATCAGTTTTGATATATTCAAGTCGGTAAAGGTTATATGTCCTGTCATCTTTTGCACAGCATTTGGTGAATACGCAATGGAGGCTATAAAAGAGAACGGAATTGATTATCTACTTAAACCCTTTTCAGAAACAGACCTAAAAAACGCTTTTGAAAAGGTAGATAATTTCAAGAATTTCTTTCAGAAAACCACCGAAAATAATCTTGTTGAACTGATCCAGAAGATCAGTGGCGAAGACAATAAAAAGAAGAGCTTTCTCGTGTTCAAAAACAATAAGTACATGACGGTGAAGACAGAAGATATTGCCTTTATCTATATTAACTACACCTCTCCGACCATGGTGACTTTTAAGGGTGAGCATTTTGATCTCAGTCAATCCCTGGATCAGCTGGCCACCCAATTATCTGGCAAAGATTTTTTTCGGCTGAACAGACAGTATTTAATCAGTTTTTCGGCCGTTAAAGAGGTTGAACATTATTTCGCCAGGAAGCTATATGTCAAATTGACTGTCCACACAGACCATAAGCTGCTTATAGGCAAAGAAAAGACCGCCCAGTTCCTCAGTTGGCTGGAAGATCGTTAAGAAACAAATGTCCGCTTTATGCTTGAATATGTCCACTTAAAAGTTAACCTGTTTTGGTCTTCGATCTAATTTAAAGTTCGTAAGATCATTTGGAATAACAGATTAGATCCTTGCATTAGGAATTATAGCTTGATCTGATAAAGCTGCTTACGCATGCCAACCAATTGCTGCATTAGCTTATCCTGATCTGGCACTGCCGGAAGTAAACTGTGCAAGCAGAGTTCCTGCACTTCCTGAAAGAGCTCTTGCGACCAGACAAAAAGTTCATCATAGCTATAAGCACCATTTTTGATGCGCAGGAGCTCTTCCCTATTGACACGTTGTACCTGTAGTTCACTTTTAGACAAAATCTCTTTTGCCTGTTGCAATAGACGTATGGTATGCATCATATTTTTGGCGTCATAGCCCTGCCCGTGATTCATTGTCCCTAGAAAGCGCGCTTCATTGCGTTCTGAAACCCAACTAAAATATTCATTATAGGACTTACAATACGAAGAGTAAGCTTCGTGATTAACAAAGAGGTACGCACAAAGTGTTTCTTCCTTACGGATAGAACTGCAGGAAACCTCAGTGCTCTCTGGTGTAGCAACGATGCCTTTGTAACCCAAAGTCTGAGTCTCATCATAATACAGGGCATACATCCCCTTTGCATGTTCGATCTTCGCTAAACCACAGTTTTCCTGTTTCCACAACTGCTTGCTTAACCAGGCTCTTAACGATAAACTACCATTACCAGCTATGATAAAGCAGAAATCCAGTAAACTTTTACGTTCTCGATCCATCGGATTGTTGATTTTCTTGTTCAATCCTTTTGCCTTCCGCACCTGTACCATGGCGTATTGCGCAAAGGTCATTGCGGCCTCTCTGGTGATAAAATCCTGCATTTTAAATTGATCAAACAGAGGATCTTTGTATAATATGCAATCGGTAGGACTAGCCAAAAGCTCCAATACAGTAGGATTACTCTTTGAAAGAAGCTTCACAAAGCGCCCGAGCTCATAGTAAACTTCATCATTGCTTGCATTTGCAACCTGCGCAATATATTGACCGCCCAAGTAATATTCCAGGGGCAGATAAAATACCCCCCTGATATCGGTATCGGAAGATGCTGTCGCCAATCCATATGCTCGGCTACCTACAACGGCCTCAAACAGGATCAGCCCGCTATCTCGAAGTTCGTCTATAGTCATCTTAATACGGTTTTAAAGTAATTCTCCAGTCCTTCCTTATCCGATACGGATACGGGAACCTGTTTTACTTGATGCTCTAAATCTATTAACCTTGTTTCAATATAATTCCTTATGGACGCTGAACAGTTGTATATAAACCCCTCATCTACTTGACTCTTCAACAGCTGCAATTCCAACACTTCGATTTTTACAACATCAGGCAATAATACGGATAGTTCTGCCAATGTCATAGGCGCATAACTGCGATAGGTGATATTCCAGTCTGCTGAAAGTAAAGATCTTAGGATATAAAATAAGCTCTTGAGCTTCATCGTTTCTCGTTGGAGATCTTCAATTTTGCTACGAACAATCCCTAAATAATGATGGGCGTGCCTACGTGCGTCAAAATAATTTTCGACCATTGTCCTAAAACTTGTTTTGAATCCGTTAAACTCGTAATAGACGACTGGCGACTGTATCCATTCAAATGGACTCACATTACTCCTATACAATAATGTGAGTACTTTAAAAAGGTCCCAACCTACCATATCGAGGTCATCGATTATTGGAAATCGCATTTCGGTCGCCAGCGGAAACAAGCGGGTGTAGTCCTCCGCTTTTCGCACATAAAAAAAACGTACGTCGTAATCACTGTCGATGGATGGGAAACCCCAACCCCGACTTCCTGATTCACAGGCAAAAAGTATACGTATCCCTTCACTCGCTTCTATTTCCATTAGCTTTTTAATGATATGTGCTTTCATTTCTTCGTGTTTTTTAATTTTTCATTAACACAAAGATCGATTGCGATACTGAAGCCTTTTTGCGCATTAAAAAAAGAACATAAAAACAACAGGAGATTACTCAATATCAGGCATATAATTTTTCGTGAAAAATCGACCCTTACATAGGAACATAAAAGTACGCAGATAGATTGCGTAAAATAAGGTAGCAACTCTTCCATTCGTCAAACCTAAAACACCGACTTGCATTAATACTCAATAATATATAGATTTGAGTTTCCCAATAAAACCATATATGAAATTTTTATTTCCAGTCATCTTTATAGTCTCTTTTTTTATCGGATGTAAAAAAAACGAAGAAAAAGAAAACGGCATAGGTACAATTACAGTAAACAAAGCTATTTATGCCTTTGATAAGGGATCTAAACAAACATCGATCGGAAATCTAATTGTTGATGGTAAGCTAGTAGACGGAATAAATCATCTGTACACTTTTAGCTCTACGACTAGTAAAAATAGCATAAAATTACTGTTCTTTACCCGTAACAATCAACTTTCTTCTGGCAGCTATTTTATCAATTCTGTCTCAACGATTGTGAAAAATAATGCTATAGATGTATCCTATAAATTAGAGGAAGATTACGGACAAACCGACAGAATCAACGTAACCAAGGGAACATTGGTAACCAAAAAATATGGGAATAGAGAAATTTTAGAATTCGAGACCAATACAGAGAACAGAATCACTTTAAAATGGGATGGTGAATTCAAATAACAGTCAAAAATGAACATTGTTAAGCTTAGAACAAAGTGCCTTAAAATTTGGTTGATCGTTATCTACCTATTATTCTATACTGAAGGATTTAGTCAGACCAAATATTTCCTTTTTGAAGAAGATAGCAAAGAGTTCGTAACGTCATCCTTTAGGTTAAACACGTATCCGCTATATAAGATTAAGCGTGAAGTGCATCTTTTTAATGTAATCAGTAGGGTACAGACGTTTATTGGTAATAAGGGTATATATAATGGACAACATGATTATAATATCATGCTATTTTCCATTCTCCCTGATTTAGATGGTTCAGAAGATTGGTATGAAATCAACCCCGATACTGTACGTTCTTCAATGATTAACTTTAAAGATCTGGAAGAGCTTCATAAAAAAAATACGTTATCGTACTTCAACACCACTGTGAAGCAAACAACAAAGTATTTTAATGCGTATAAGCTAATTATAAAAAGAGGAGATACTTACTATGCACCAAAGTATTGTTTGTTACAGTTTTATGCAGTCCGCAATCGTCCGCAAGCTTTTACGAATGTCTATGGGACTATCAATACCCAAGATTCGGCCTATAGTGTACTTCAATTCGAAAAAATATTTAAAGGAGCTTACCCTAGTTTACAATTCCCTTTATATCGAACAGGTGAAGACCCGCTCTCCTTTTTAGATTGGTCCCGGGACAGAAGAGAATATCTATCCAAAAAAATCACCTTAGCACAGCATGCAACGGGATATCAGTTTTGGACCTATGTGGATTGGACACAACATGAGTATAATTATGATTTTGAGCGAGGAATTGATCGATTTGTATATACTCCGGAAAAGGGAATCATCGGGGGCTCATTTGACTTCTATTTTTATTACCACAGAAAAATGCTACCCATAAAATACACGGATTTTCTAAATAATATCAGGGAGGAAAAGGTGATGATCGCTGAGTAATTTAATTTTAATGCCTAAATTTAAAAGCGGACTCCTAAGTTTAACTATTGGTTATCTATTCGAATTACCCTTCAAGATTGATATGATTTAAATCAAGAAGTATTGTCAAGAAAAAATTCCGATAAGTTGCGGCTTCCAGTTCTTCTGACCAAAACTCATATCAGTTTATTATTCCACTTCAATAATTTCTTGATGAATTATAGCGCCATAGTAATCTCTCTTGAGATATCTATATATTCCCTTTGGAAGCTCTATCTGTACCGAATCCTTTTGGGAAGGTGACAAGTAAACTGGGATCGCTGTTTTATCAAATTGATATTCCTTCTCATGATAGATGTAAATGGCAGATTTGCCTGATTTGGTCGAATCAGTACTTAATAGAAGATATCTTCGATTGAAATCATTGGATCCAATCACTATTTTATCGCTATTCAGATTATTTGATAAATACAAGTCATTACCATTCAACACCTTGTTATCCATAACGTATATTGAATCGTTAATTTCTTGCATAGCTAAAAATTTAACTTGATTAATCGTATAGGGATCAATTTTAGTCAGTTTCTTAAAATACTGAGCCATACTTTTATTTTCTCCAGTATCCCCCTCTTCAATATGTCCTCCTCCGGCTAATACAATAACTTTAACTTGATTTTTTGTAGCGATTTCACTTTTTTGAATAAGATTCTTAGCTTGTTGGAGATCTCTTTGACTTGCATTGCCAAAATCTTCATAGCCAATCACTTTTAAGCCATAAATTCTTGCCGTTCTAATGAGATTCGCCATATTAGGGTCCCTAGTGTAAAATCCACTCTCAACATTTGGGAATCCCAATCTATTAATCCGGTCTTCATCTTCGGATAGACTTTCTAAAGCCAGGACATTAAAACCTTCTTTGGAAAGTTTTGGTAGCAAAAGATTGATTAACAAACGGCAGCGTGGTTGTAAATGATTCTCGTTAAACATAAGCACTCGATGTGCCTTAATTTTTTCGACTATCTCGTCGATTGTAACAGCCGTTTTTTCGACTGCTTGTTGTTCTTGTTTAGTCGCGCTATCATATTGAACACTTTCACCAAGAAACGAACTATATGATTTAAATAATTCGTTCGCAAATTGGCTGTTTTCGTTTTGCAGAACAAGCTTTTCTAAGGTATCTCTTGGGTATACATAGTTAACATATCCCCTATCTTTAAAAGCTGACTCAGCTATACTAAAATAATCGGGTTCTTCATCTGGTTTTTGCTCGACAAATTTTGCTCCGTAAGCCAAAGAATTGTAGGAAGTTTTTATGCTTTTTAAAACATCCTTAGCACTTTCTTGCATATCGGTGATTTCCGTCCTAACCTCGCTAATCAAAAGAAATGAACCTTTTTTATATGGGATCGCTACACTACTTATTATATTATCTCTATTTTTCTGAATACTTCGATAATAAATACAATGATACATAGAAGTATCTGCAGTGAACTTTGAGACATCTAAAAAAGTTTCCAAACTACCCACAAAATACATCGGGTTTCTTGTCACATCATATGTACCCCACAAAACAATATTCTTTGATGGAAACTTTATTTTTCTCTTTCGAAAAACAGACCTGACATCTTTTAAATCTATATACTTAGATCCGAGGTTTGCGTTCCCATAGAAATCAATCTTTAGTCCTAATGAATCATTTGTCAATTGATTCATTCCCCCTTGAGCAAACTTATTTAATTTAGCTATTGGTCTATTTACAATTGTACAGCTAGAAAGAAAAAAAATAAATACCAAAATCTTATAGTGTATATTTAGCTTGAGATAGATCATAATTACAAGATTTTGGTTTAGAATATTTATTAACTGGACTTTGAATATTTACTCGTTAATATATGTATATCAGATGAAATTCGCAATGAGTTTATTAAATTAATTTAAAATATTAACCAATACTATGACGAATGAATTATTTGAATTTGAAATTTTAAAAGCCAGCAGAACCAGATTATTACAATTAATAGAAACAGCTGATAATAACATATTATTTAAGATTCCAGAAAGCTTTAACAATAATATCGTTTGGCAAATTGGTCACTGTATCACTTCCCAACAGCGACATATGTATATGCGTAGTGGCCTTCCAATGCATATATCACAGGATTTTATGGAAACGTTCAAAATTGGAACTGCACCGCATACATGGAAAAATACGCCAGACCTTGATGAAATAAAACATCTATTGCTTTATACAGTAAACCAACTTAGTAAAGATCTAGCATCGGGTATATTTGTTAAATACCAACCATTCAGCTTACCAATTGGCTTCTCCATTAATAATCACATCCAAGCACTTAAAGCTGCTAACTTTCACGAAGCCGAGCACAGCGGAATAATATTAACTTACTTAAAACTTCTTAGGCAATAAGATGTTCCCAGTTTTCATAAAAGTCCTGAATTTGAAAAATTCACTAGAGCATCGCAAGAAATAAGGAACTTCTTATTTTGTTTTTTACTTTCATACAGGGGCCGTGGTTCGCGAATTGAACAACGATACGCATTCCGCTACAAATTGCTCAAACTTTCGGTCCGTATTTCGCATCACCGGGCCATGACCGAAACATATGATGGAGGGATTCAGTCCTGCCAACTTCTGAAGCGATCTAATATTGTGCTGTTGATCCGACGTGAATATTTTTGGAGGGAGCCCTAGGCCAGTCACTGTTGTGAGCAGATTCATATTTGTAGCGCCATCCCCGATTATCAATACACCATCTCGCTCACGAAATAAAGAAATATGACCGCTTGAATGACCTGGAGTTTCTATGACCCGAAAGTTTCCGATGCTATCATTTTCAACGAGTGTACCGTCGACTTTGTGGCCCTGTCCTGCCCAATATTTTTGTTGAAGTTTTGCAATCCAATGTTTGGGATTTGGATAATCATTGGTTACCATACCTGTTTCTGTCCTAGCCACTTCATTTCCATGGCAAAGTAAAGGTATTCCAAACTCATCACAGAGCTGATCACTACAACCCTGATGGTCTGCATGCGCATGCGTAAGTACATGTTGGTGGACAGGTATTTTCTGAAGGGCATCCTTCAGCACATTGTATGAACTTCGTATCCCACAATCAACTAATACACCCTCTACGATATAGCAGTTGATACTGTTTCGTGGCATCAATGGAACATGGAACACTTCTTGGGCAATTTGATGTAACATAGCTTTTTTGTGCAAATCTATATCACTGAACAGAAATACATAAGGACATTTGTCCTATAATACTTTGGGGCTGTGTATTTGTCCCTTCGCCCGTGTAAGAGATCTCTGTGTAATGCCCAAATAGGATGCCAGGTCCTGTGTCGCTATGCGCTGAACGAGCTTGGGTTCATTCGAAAGAACATAGTGATATTTATCCAGAGCTGACTTATTATTGTAATTCAGGAGATATTGTTCCTTTTGGCTATATTCCCGTTCCATCACAGCTTGTATAACCTTGTGCCAAGAATTCACTTGACCAAGAAGGTATTGATAATCAGTATAGCTTATCCTATGGATTATACTATCTTCCACAGCCCTGATGCTCCTTCTGGATTTTTCCTGAGCGACAAACTCAGGGAATGAGGTTACAAATTCATTTTCAAATTTAAAGCAGGTTATATTTGCTTTGCCCTCCTTGTCAATAGCATATGCTTTTACCGCACCACAGGATATGAATCCAATATGACGACAAGGTTCGTCCATATGAATAAAAAAATCACCCTTCTTCAAACCAAGTGATTTGAAGAACTGAACAGAAAAATTTATTTCGTCAGCAGACAACATCCCTATCGAGAATAGATATTTTTCAAGCACATCCGTCATATCATCTTATTTTGTCCTCTATTGCTGATCTTAAAAAATTTGGAGCCTATACCAAATCCGGCATACAAAATTAAGAATAATTGCATTAACACGTTTGACTGCTAAAAAAGGCGTCATTACGACAAATTATTTATAAAATTTCGGATCAGAAAATTTCCTTCAAACGAAATCGGTTGCGTAATCTTGTAGCCCATAGGCTCATGCGCCAAGTGTTCGATCCCGGCCTTGGAATTACATAATACTTTGCTTTGATAATTTCTGAAATAACAATACCTTAATAAGGAACATTTCCTTTTCTTAATCTCAAAACAACATGTTGAATTTGAGGCAAAAGCAGCAGAATAATGATGACAAAAATCAAACCTGTCAACATCAGATCATAATAGTCCCTGATAGCGCGAGCCAATATTTGCTGACCGATCATTTGATTAAAATAGCCGGAAGATACTGTTTTTGACGTATACATATCACTGCCTGCATTTATGTACTGGTTTTGAATATCCAGTAAGGTAACAGGCAATTGAGGGCTGGTTTCGGTGAGCGATTCCCGCACCTTTTCCCTTACGGATGATTTTGCAAATAATTGAAGCTCATTATTAAGTGCCAGACTAGCTGTAAAGCCTATGAACCTTGAAAATATACCAATCAGAGAGGCATGGACGGCGATTTTGGAAGGCGCTGACGATGCCGCAAATGAAACAATCGGGACAAACAATACACCTGTTGCCACACCATAAATAAACATGGGCAAAAAGAAATCGGCCGTTTCGCCCTGTACAGAAACAAATAGTATCATATAGGCATAATATACTGCCATCAACCCAAAACCAACAATAATCATCCGGATCAGGTTATAGCCCATCAAGACAAATCGGGAAATGATAAACATGCTCAAAACAGTTCCAACAATTACCGCAATCCATATCGGAATGGTACTCAGTGGATGGTTTCCTAAAATCGCTTCAAGATAACCATAGGCAAGCCCAGTACTTCCTTTAAAGATATAAAAGGTAAAAAGAAGCAAAAGCCCAAAAACGAAATTCTTTGTTCTAAAGATCTGTAAATTGATTAATGGTCGCTTAAGTTTCAATTCTCTGCTAATAAAAAGAGAAAGAATAATTAAATTAACTAAACAAAGTGTGCTGATTAATGAACTATCAAACCATCCCAATTGTCGTCCGTACACAAGGATGTATCCAACTATCAAGATAAAAGACACATAAAATAAATAGCCTATCCAGTCCACCTGATACAGTGGTATTTTTCTGGTAAACCGGGCCTTACTGTTCATGGTAAGTAAAACAACACCTGTCAGCATAATGACTACAATAATAAATCCGTAGAATATCCAGTTGAAATCAAAGAAATGAATGACGACACTGATATAGATGGAGTAAAATGGTACAGCTATTTGTATACTGCCATAAAGGAGACTATAAGCAATCACACGGGCACGTACAGACTGTAACCGTGGAAAAATAAGCTGTAACACAATTCCCGACATCAATGCACAGGTAATACCCTGCAAAAACTGACAGAAAACAAATAATGCCCAATCTCTGAAATAAAAACAGACCACAGCACATAGTACATTTACCGCAAGTGCCAGCAGTAGATATTCCCTTGGTGCAAAATATTTTACGATTCTAAAATCCAGAGCCAGAAAGGCTACGGTAGAACCATAAATAACGACCATACCATATTGTACATCGGTAGCTTGTATTCCGTAAAAGCCCATCGCAGCAACCGGACTTCCGTAAAAGGCAAAACTAAACAGACTGCTCATGAGAATAGCAAATATGACGGACCTTGCCATCCATTCTGATACCCAGGATTTAAAAATTGGTATTTTATGTGCTTGCATCGTTAGTTTTTTAAAACGTAAACATTCGCATTCATTCCGGCAGAAAGCTTAATTAATTTTTCGGACATATCGGTCAGTTTAATCCGAACAGGAATACGTTGGATGATTTTAACAAAATTACCGGTAGCATTATCTGGCGGAAGCAGCGAATAACGGGATCCTGTGGTTGGCGAAAGGGACTCGATTTTACCGGTGAATTTTTCATTTGGAAAAGCATCGACTTCAACAGATACCGCTTGACCGATTTTGAACTTCCCAATCTGTGTTTCCTTAAAATTTGCTATTACCCACTTTTCCTCGGCTCTGTTCACCAAGAATGCCAAAGTCTGTCCGGGCTGTATCAGTTGTCCTGTCTGAATGGTCTTCTTCCCGATTTGTCCATCAAAAGGTGCTGTGATAACGGTATATCTAATGTCCAATTCTTGTCTTTCGAGAAGTGCTTCTTTTATCTTTATCTCTGCCTCTATGGCATTGCGCTGTACCCTGAAATCGTTTAGTTTAGATTCGGCGACCTGTAAAGAAGCTTTTGTCTGGTCATAATCTGATTGGGTGATGGATAAAGTAGCACTGATGTTGTCGAATTTTTGTTGTGTGGTCGATTCGTCCGCCAGTAGATTTTTATACCGATCAAATTCTTTTTGCTGCTGGTTCAATCGCGCTTTAGCACCTCCCAATTGGGCTTTGATGACTGCAATGCTCTTAACATGCGTTTCTTCACTTGCCGCCAAGATCGGTAATTTGGCCTGTGAGCTCATGAGTTCTGCGGACGCAGCATCTCTTTTCAGCCCGTACTCATCCAATTCAATCACCACAAGTGTATCGCCCTTTTTAATCTGCTGATTGTCCTTATAATATATTTTACGGATATAGCCCCCTACTTTTGCGTTTATCGGGGAAAGATAGGCATCAATCTGAGCGTCGTTGGTCTGTTCATAGCGATATCCCTCGAAAAAATAAGCTGCTGCCCAAATAATGATTCCTACGAATAATGTGATACCAAACCATTTGGTTAAGCTTACAACAATTTTATCTGTTTTATTTTTGTTCATGATATTTGTATTAAAGAATTCCGATAATTGCCAATAGCCTAATATGCGTAAGTTTGACGTTTGTTTGTGCCGTTGTCAGATTAAATTTAGCTTCCAGTAAAGCATTTTCGGCTTCTAGAAGATCGGTAAGAAGTGATTCCTGGTTTATGTAGCTACTTCTGATAACACGAACAGTTTCGGCGGTTTTAATGATATTTTGCTCCGCTGTTTCCATACTCTCCAAAGCCTGTTGCCGCTGCAAATAAGCTTCTTTTACCTGAAGATAGATTTCATCTTTTTTAATGTTCGCTTTTTCTCTTGCCTCATTACTGACCACTTGGGCATGAGCGATGGAATGCTTGCTTTTGTATAGATTATCGATAGAAAACTGGACTTTAACCCCCGTCTGACCAAATCCCCATAAATCATTAGAATACGGATAGAATGAAATCTGCGGATAGGTGTAATTGTAAGTTGAATACAAGGAGACTTTAGGTAACAGCGTCGCTTTTACCTGTTTGATGTTCATTTCGCTCAATTTGACAGTGCTATAGGCAATCTTGTATGCCGGCGATTTGTTAAAAGCGATGTCTACATAATCCTCATAGTCACCTTCAGTGATAGCGCTTAACTCGATTGTATCTTGGTATTTTATTGCCAGCTCAGCATCATTTTCACGCCTCATCAGAATATTGAGCCGTTGTTTAGCGATTTCAATCTTCTTCGTAACATCAGAAAGGCTGAGCTCCAGTTGCGCTAATTTTACGGAGGTTCTCAGTACATCGCTCTTTAGCACAGTGCCGTTTTTATGCAGGCTTTCTACGAGTGCCAGTTGTTTTTTTTCTGCACCAATTTCTGCATCAAGAAAATCATGGAAATGCAGAAACTTGTATAGATCAAAGTAAGCAGCTGCAACATTATATTTTACGCTGTGCTTTTGCAGATCAACTTCATATTGTATGCGTACCGCTTCTTCCTTTTTCATGACAATGTTTCTTTTGTCTTTACCACAATTGTAAAGATTGACGTTCAGGTTGTAACCCACGCCATAACCATAACCTTTTACAGGCACATCCTGTGGAGAAGAAAATAATCCATTGTCATAGATCAGGAATTTGGAATTGAGTTTTGCATCTCCACCAACCGAAAGCTCCGGCAACAAACGGTCTTTCGCTTCCAATATTTCTAAATTGCTCTGCTGGAGATGTAGGTCGGATAGTTTCAGTTGACGGTTATTTGTTTCGGCTACTTTCCAAATTTCTTCCAAACTTAATACCCGCGCATTTTCTATATGCTGGGCATAGAGTGATTGTACAAATAGGGCTAACAATATGCCCAAAATAGGGACTGTTCTATATTGTTTCATCGGTTTTCTTTATATATTTCTTTCCTTTTACTGGCCATGGTCTTACGATCTTTTTCAATTCATCAAAGGCAAAAGTTAAATCTACCATTGGCATAAAAGCATAGTTATACCCATAAGCAAACCAGAAGATATATGCACTGTCAATTTCTTCATCTGAATGATGTGATTTATTATCAGATTTTTGAGCTTGTGTTTCAAGTTTAAAATCTTTGTGAGATGTTATAATTTTATATTTCATAATGACTTTACTATTATTTACACTGCAAAATTATCCAGCATGGCGAAGTATGGTTTTATATAATTAGCCTAATATTTATTAAATTTGGCCACATGGAAATTCTTAGTCAAATAATACATATTGTTGATCAAAACCCTGATTCAATCCTCGTGATGCGACAGCAAACGGAGCAGCGTTTGCCTGCTCACCAGCACAATAAAGCTCAGTTGTTATTAGTTTATGGCGGGATTGCTTACTTGCAGACTGACGAAAAGGACTTCTATATTCCCTCAAATCATTATATTTGGATACCAAAAAATTATCGGCACAACCTGATGTTCAATACGCAGGACCTGTTTATTATCAATATCTATTTTCCGGAAGAAAGTGCTGGTAATTTTTATGAGGAATTGGGCATTTATCCAGTGAGTAAGCTCCTGGCAGAAATGCTCTCATTTAGTGAGAAGTGGCAAGGTGATTATTACAAAGGTTCGTGGGAGTATGAATTTTTAAATACGCTGAAAGGCGTATTATCAAAAGAAAATCTCAAAAAATTCTCCATACAACTTCCTACAACAGACGATCAAAGGCTCAATACCATAATCGACAGTTTTAGAAATCGGTTAAATGAAAATCTAAGTTTAGCGATGATTGCTCAGCAATCGGGAATGAGTGTTCGCAGTCTCACCAGATTATTCCAGCATAAATTGCACATTACATTTGTTCAGTACTTAAAAATGCTACGAATTATTAAGGCAATGGAATTAATCAACGATACAGATTTCAATATGACTGAGATTGCCTACGAGATTGGCTATTCAAATATAGCGGCTTTTAGCAATAACTTTTATCTGCTCACCAATATGAGACCTACGGAATTTAAAACGAAATAGCCTCTTTCCATTATGCAAAGCAACAATTGGTTCAAGAAGTTTAAAAACATTCAGCGAAAAAGAACATTTTTGTTAATTACATTATTAACTATTTTTCACCATATAAGCTCTGCTCAAAAAGATCCGCAGCTTAAGGAAGCACTTTCAACCATGACAAAAGCGTCTATTTCCGGAGATATCGAAGGTATTCTAAGTCAAACATCGCCCCATATAATTGAATGCATGGGCGGCATTGAGCAAGCAACAAAGGTGACCAAAGAACTTTATTCTTCTCTTATAAAATACGGGGTTAAAATTGATTCCATGATTAACTATGTCGATATGGATATCTCGAAGATTGATGGAATAGCGTATTGCTTTATTCCCCAAGTACTGGTCATGTCCATGCCCGAAGAAGACAAAATGGCGATCACCCTCAATCGATAGCATCTTTATCGATACAGCATCTTTTATTTTAAACGATTGAAACTTAGTTTCGTTTATAAGACATTGGTTGCGGTTTCAGCTGGAGCAGTGCTTTTTATTCAGAAGAAAGCGATTGCGCACTTTCGCTACAACCGCTTTCTGTGGTCTGTTCGATTAATTCTCGTAAATCACACCTTCGTAGCAAGCGCTATAAAGGTCTTTTAGGTCCTGTAGGCTAGGCTTACGCGGGTTAAAGCCAGTACATGGATCTTGCAAAGCATTTTGGGCCATATAATCCAGATTTTTTTCCCAGTCTTCCTTGGAAATGCCAAATGCCTTAAGGGAGCCAATATTGTTGACCGCAGCTCTTAGTTTTTCAATTTCCTGTGCCAATCCTTCGGCCGAATCTCTACCGACAAGTTTAGCCAAATCAGGATATCTTGTTGTAGCTGTCTGATTAAAACGGATCACATTAGGCAAGAATATCGCATTGGAAGCTCCGTGAGGGACGCCGTAGAGTGCACCTACCTGATGCGAGAGAGAGTGGACAATACCCAACCAGGCATTGTTGAAAGCCAGTCCGCCCATAAAAGATGCATCGTGCATATTTTGGCGTGCTTTAATGTTTGTCGGGTTATTGACCGCCTCTTCCAGATTTTCGAAAACAATTTGCAGTCCCCCTTTAGCCAAGGCATCGGCATAGTTGTTTTCGATGTTGGACACATAGGCTTCCACACAGTGTGTAAGAGCATCTAGACCAGTATTGGAGGTAATATGTGCAGGCATCGTGGCACAAATTTCACCATCGACAATAGCGATATCCGGTGTCAATTCATACGATACGATTGGATACTTCACCCCTTTTTCCCGATCGGTGATCACAGCCAATCCTGTGGTTTCCGTACCTGTACCGCTTGTTGATGGAATGGCAATGAATTTAGCCTTTTGACGCAATGTTGGAACGTTAAAAGGTTGGGTCATCGCTTCAAAATTTGCATCTGGATATTCATAAAACACCCACATCATCTTTGCCGCATCAATTGCAGAGCAACCTCCTAGACCAATGATCCAATCGGGCTGAAAATCAGTCATCACTGCAGCACCTCGAAGGCTTGTCGCCGATGATGGATCTTCTTCGACACCGTCAAAAACAGCAGTTTTCAATCCTGCTTCGGTCAAATAACTTATGGCACGGTCCAAAGTTCCGCTTTTTTTCATGGATTGACCACCAGTTACGATGATGGCTTTTTTTCCAGTTAGATTTTTCAATTCCGACAATGTACCAGCCCCGTGGAATACTTCGCTGGCAACAAATAACTTGCTCATATATTTTACATTAAATTTCTGATGCAAAGTTACAGTGCCCGGGAAGGCAAATGTTATACTTTACTTACGATATGATATACATTTGATCCAAACAACCACAGGACAGAAACGCATCAAATCGCATAATAGACTTAAGTCTTATACATTTGCGCCAATTGTTGCTGCAGATTGGTTGGCGTTTCATCCAGTTTGGCGCGCACAAACTTGTTCAGTGCCGCAGGTGAATTGAATCCGAGTTCAAAGGCAATCTCCTTATGCGAGTAGTTGGATAACAGCAGCAATTGTTTGATTTCATTCATAATCCGCGCATGAATGGTTTCTATAGAGGTCAATCCTGCAATCTTGCGGGTAATTTCATTTAACTTTTTTGGAGACAGCTGTAATTTTTCTGCATACCAGCCCACGGTACGCTCCATTTTATAATGCCTTTCCAGCAATTCCAAAAATTTACCATAGATCTTCGCGTTTTCATTGCTGAGCTGGCTGTTTCCCCATTTGGTATGGACAAATTCCACCAATTTGAGTAAGATGATTTTAATGTAGAAACGCGCTTGCTCCTTCTTGATCGATGTTAAATCCTGATATGATTTTTCGACCTGCTCAAGCAGCATCTCTATTTCTGAGGTTTCTGCCTCGGGCAATTCAATATGGTTGAGTTTTACGGAGATATTGTAGTTGTAAATACTCAATTCGTTTTTCAGGATATCCGAACAGAATAGTACTTCGTCAAACAGGATCAATTTGCCTTCAAAGTCGTCGCTTAGCAACTCTTTGGAGGAGAGCTGACCGGGAAAGATGACACTTATATGAGGTGCATTGACGGTATAACGGCGGTCTTCCACCTGCAGATTGAGCCGACCTTTTTTAACAAACAAAAGGCAAAAATGATCTTTTGTATGAGGTTCTCTATGAGCTGCGAGAGCTTCCCTGTCCAAATCAAAAATATGAAAAGGGGTGATCGCCCTTTCAGCTTTATATTGTATATCTTTTAGATGATAAACTATCATAGAGGCCATGATAAGCATTTATTCTGAATTCGTCAAATTTACTTTTTCGTCAAGCTAGCGTGAATAGAAAGCCTATTTTTCTCCTTCATATCAGAACATCCGAAGCTCTTCAATGAACGTTATCCAGTGAGAATTGTTCATTAATTTTAAAAAAAAGGACTAATCTTTCGACTAGCCCCTTAACTAAATTATAAACGAATCCTTAATGGATCGGAGTATACTTTCTAAAAGCCCAGTCCCTAAACCTAAGCTTAAAAATGGCCAGGCATTAAACCTGACCATACAATTAAATCAACCGAAACTAAACTTCCTAAATTGAATCGATCGTCAATACATAGACAAATGCTTGAAGTGATTGGTTTGATAAAAATAAAAAAGGTCGAGTTTAGCACTGTGATAATACAGCCGTTGAGATAATACAGCCGTTTATTTAGGTTGTTTTTGCACTAAATACAACGTTATATTTGAATTTCTTAACTTTGTTCTATGGAAACAAAAATTGTCCGAAGTGTCTCTGAATTCAATAGTGAACTGAGATTGCAGGGTTTTAAAGCATTTCAGATTGAGGATGACAGTAATGCTACACGTGTTTATAGTCGTAAAGATTTCTTTAAAATATGCCTTACAACCGGTAAAAGCAAGATTCATTACGCAGATAAAAGCTTTGAACAAGAAGGCACGATACTATTTTTTGGGAACCCGCATATCCCCTATTCCTGGGAAACCATTTCTACGACCTATGCAGGTTATACATGCTTGTTTTCGGAAGACTTTTTAAAACAGGCCGACCGCGCGGAAAGCTTGCAGCAATCGCCGTTCTTTAAAATCGGAGGTACGCCGGTCTTAAAAATCACTGAGGATCAACGCTTGTTCCTTAACACACTTTTCGAGAAGATGATCGAAGAGCAAAAAAGTGATTATACGTTTAAAGATGAACTCATACGAAATTATATCAACCTGATCATTCACGAAGCCCTTAAACTTCAACCGTCAGAAGTGTATACCCCTACCAAGAATGGTACAGCACGTATCGCATCAGTGTTTTTGGAACTATTAGAACGTCAATTTCCAATCGAAACACCTGCAAGTCCACTCAAAATGAGAACAGCGCAAGATTATGCGCAAAACCTCAACATCCATGTCAACTATCTGAATCGTGCTGTAAAAGAAATTACGGGCAAATCTACAACGACGCTGATTTCAGAAAGAATCTTGACAGAAGCAAAAGCCCTACTGCAACATACAGACTGGAATATTTCAGAGGTAGCCAGTGCACTGGGATTTGAATACCCTACTTATTTCAATAACTTCTTTAAAAAACTGACAGGAACAAACCCGAAATCGCTCCGGAAATCTGAGATTTGAAATTCTTAAGTTTTGGTTTGATAATCGTTAACACCTCCCCTTTATCCTGATCTACCTTTGTATCTGTAATAATTAACATAATACAGATATGAAAATAGCAGCAACATTATTGGTATTGTCTTTCCTGTTTTCTGATAGGACTTCCGCACAGCATGTACAAGCAAACCAAAATTTAAAACCAATGAATAGTTCGTCAGATCATTATACTTTTCAATTAAGCGATAAGGTAACCCGCAAAAAAGTAAGATTTAAAAACCGTTATGGCATCACACTTTCTGGTGATTTGTACATCCCTAAAAACACAGACAACACAGTGCTACCGGCACTTGCCATCAGTGGCCCTTTTGGTGCAGTGAAAGAACAATCTTCTGGATTGTATGCCAACCAAATGGCGGAAAGAGGATTTATTGCCTTGGCGTTCGACCCTTCCTACACTGGTGAAAGCAGCGGTTCACCTCGTAACGTAGCATCGCCAGATATCAACACCGAAGATTTCAGCGCAGCTGTAGACTTTCTAGGGCTGCAGAAAAACATTGACAGGAGCAAAATCGGAATCATTGGCATCTGTGGATTTGCTGGTTTTGCATTAAATGCAACGGCAGTAGACAAACGTATTAAAGCAGTAGCAACGACCAGTATGTACGATATGACGCGCGTCATGTCAAAAGGCTATAACGATGTGATAACTGCTGCGCAACGTACACAAACATTGGAACAATTAGGCCTGCAGCGCTGGAAAGATGCCGAAAGCGGATCTTACGCATCTTCAACAAACAATTTACCGGAAAAATTGACTGGCAGTGAGCCTCAGTTTGTCAGGGAATATTTTGATTATTATAAAACAGCTCGTGGATTTCATCCTCGTTCTATCAATTCAAATGCTTCATGGACGGCAACTTCCCCCTTGTCGTTTATGAATATGCCGATTCTCTCTTATATCAAGGAAATTGCACCTCGCCCCATGTTAATCATTGCAGGTGAAAATGCTCATTCAAGATATTTCAGTGAAGACGCTTATAAAGCTGCTACCGAACCAAAGGAGCTAATGATTATCCCCAATGCAGTTCATGTTGACTTATATGATCAATTCGACAAAATTCCATTCGATAAACTGACAGCATTCTTTATTGCTAATTTAAAATAACGTACTTATTTCATTAAATTACATATAAAATTTAACTAGCTATTCTATGAAAACATCCGATAATAGTTATCAGGAAGATATTTTTGAACGATTGAAAAAGAATAAAAATATTTCTTCCGGTGATCCCCAAGGATACCGTTTGCAGCAAGCTTCTTTTGCTACAAAAGCATTATTGGTGCCTATGAACAATTCGGCTGATCCCAATGAGATAAGAAATCTATTAAGTCAGATTACCGGTTCAGCTATAGATGAAAGTACAACTGTATTTACACCATTATATATCAACTATGGCAGGAATACAACGATAGGAAAAAATGTCTTCATCAACTTTGACTGTGTATTTTTGGATTTAGGTGGTATAATCATAGAAGATGATGTTTTAATAGCTCCCAAAGTGAGTTTATTGACAGAAGGCCATCCAATTGAGGCTGAAAACAGACAATCATTAACTGTGGCTCCGATCCATATAAAAAAGAATGCCTGGATCGGGGCAAATGCAACGATCCTGCCCGGCATTACGATTGGAGAAAATGCTGTGGTAGCAGCTGGCTCCGTTGTCAGCAAGGACGTACCGGATAATACAGTTGTCGGTGGAATTCCGGCAAAAATCATTAAAAACATATAATAAAGAATTCGGATCATCTTTATATCGGATGGTCTTTATAAAGACCAAATTGCAAACTATATGAACGAGTTATTCGTTATCCCAATTATGGCGATAAGTTTATTCGCCTGCAATACTAAAACAGATCATACAATGAACACAGCAGAAATATTTCCCAAAGGGGAACCATTGCCTAAGGAATGGTTTACTGGAGATACATTTTTAACCCCTTTGGTAGCAAAGGATAAAAACAATGATTTCTCGGCAGGTAGCGTAACTTTTGCACCTGGTGCGAGAACAAACTGGCATACACATCCTAAAGGTCAGGTTTTACTGGTAATCGAAGGAAATGGACTATATCAGGAAAAAGGAAAACCGGCACAAGCAATCAAAAAAGGTGATGTTGTCAATATTCCTGAGAATATAGAACACTGGCACGGCGCAACTGCTACTACGAAAATGGTACATGTTGCCATCACTAATTTTAAAGAAAATGTTCAGGTTACTTGGCTAAATCCCGTAACAGAAGAAGAATTCAGTTTGGCCAATAAATAATAAAGCCTATACTTGTTTTGAACAGCGCTTTATTGTCAGAACTCCGCCATAGCTCGATATCGATAGGCTCATGGTTACCTACAGTCGACTTCTAATCCTTGAAAACTAATTGGGTGAATTTAGCTTAGCGAAATTCTTGATCCATGTCAATCTTTTTTTTCGAAAAATAAAAGAACTTAGTTTATATATAAAAAGAAATAATATAAACAGATTTAAAAGGAATAGGATGAAAAAGATAGCAATTAATGGATTTGGTCGCATCGGACGTGCTGCCTTAAAAATAATATCAGAAACTGCCGATCTTGAGGTCGTTGGAATTAATGATCTAATGAGTATTGAAAACGCCGCATATCTGCTTAAATACGATAGTAACTATGGGAAATATGAAAAAGATGTGCGTATCGAGGGAGATACAATTGTGGTCGATGGAAAGGTGGTTAAATATACAAGTATCAGGGAGATTGAAAAGCTACCTTGGAAAGATATCCAAGCGGATATCGTTATAGAGAGTACGGGTATTTTCACGAACAAAGCGGACGCTGAAAAACATTTAACCTCCGGAGCAAAATTTGTCGTCATATCGGGTCCTACCAAAGATACGCCGACAGTGGTCCATGGGGTAAATACCGAAGATGGAAAGGTTTCTGTCTTTTCGTGCGCAAGCTGTACGACAAACAATATAAGTCCAGTAATCGAAATATTGGGCAGGAGACTGGGAATAAAAAAAGCAATACTAAATACCACACACGGTTATACAGCTTCACAAGCATTGGTCGATGCTCCATCAAAAAAAGAGCCGCGTATGGGAAGGGCTGCAGGTATTAACCTTGCCCCCGCGGCCACGGGTGCTGCAATAGCGACTACAAAAGCACTTCCACAATACGCCGGAAAGTTTGACGGTATAGCGGTGAGAGTTCCTGTTCCAGTAGGATCCATCTCCGATATTACGTTTATTGCAGAAAGGTCCACCACAATCGAAGAGATCAACCAAATCTTGATCGAAGAATCAAAAACTGATCGCTATAAAAAGGTGCTAACGGTAACCGACGAGCCCTTGGTATCTACCGATATTATCAAAAGTCCATTTGCAGCAACAGTAGATCTAGAAATGACTCGAGTTGTCGATGGCGACCTGGTGAAAGTGATGGCTTGGTATGACAATGAATGGGGATTTACCAACCAAATGGTCAGACAAATTCAATCGATTTAGCGCGATAGCGAACGAAAAGCTGAATATACAAGTGGCTATCTAAATGGACTGCCCCCAAAAGATTGGACAAATTTAGTTAATTAGATTTGTAATAATGAGCTCGATATTCTGTCGAGCTCATTCCATTTAAATTTAGTTTTATCCGTTGATTATTGTAATAGGAGATATAATTACTCGGCCTTATTAAAGTCTTTCAGTTCAAAATAACACTCTTCACAAACAAGTTTGATCGTCGCAAATTCTTCTGAGTCTTCGTTCCAATCATTATATTTCATTCTGACTCTTTCACATTCGTCGCACCAGGCCGCAAAATCATCCTCTTCATCAAAAAAGTACCTATAGGAATATATTTTAGATAAATCTGATCTCCATCGTTATTGTATAACCTCAGAAGCGCAAGTTCAGCGTCATAATACCATTGCTGATAGTTGCCTAGCTCAAACTGAGCTCTAAATCTTTCCTGGATCTGTATAAGTTCCTGACATTTTTTACCAGCAAACTGTTCGTAATCTATTTTTTTCAACCTTTTACATTTTAAATTTATAGCAGTTAAGAAAATATTTCTATCACATGATTTAGGAATCGATATAAAAATGATGAAAATAAATAAGCGCAGCAATACTTGTATGATGTATTTAAGATCGTTTTACCTTATTTTAAATGTTTGCCGGAACCGTAAGTTTCCACCATCAATATGATGTCCGGATTTATTTCTCTTATAATCTGTACCGCAAGGGCTTTGCCATCCTCACTATCATTTGCTCCGTGCAATATATTCCATGACATCACCTTGAAGATTTCAGCTTGCTTTTGGGCTTCGCAGTTAAAGCAAAGAAATGTTAATGTGAAAAAGAAAATAGTAAACTTCATGTCGTGTCTTTATTAATTTATAGATTTCAAATTTAGAAGATTCATCAATGTATTGCAGGGCCAATATTAAAAAATAAATATGTACAAACGGTGCCGATATCTTATTGTATACGGCCGCTTTCGCTTTCGAGAGCCGATTTGCGATTACGTTGATCGTTAGTCGCTCCACTGCTGAACCTATAGTTGAAACTCAGACGTACCTGTCTTGATTCGTAGTATCCATAACTTGATGAAAGCAGCCCTGGTAAATTTTGCGTGTATTTAACTTGGTTACCTTTATAGATGTCGGTGATAGCCAGTCGTATTGTTGCTTTGTCTTTTAATACAGATTTTTGGAACGCGATGTCCGCTTGACTAACCGGTCTACTGATGGTATTGGCCCCTCCGAGTCGTTTTGAATTGTAGACCACCGAAACTTCTGCCTTCATCTGAAAGGGGACTTTGAAGGTCTGAAGAAGACCGGCACGTCCCGCAGTCTGCCTCAAGTTGAGATTTTGGTACTGGTCAAAGGAAACGTCATTATGGATATAATACAACAGGCCATTGAAAGTCATGTCCCACCAGGGCCTAGGCGAATAAGTCTGCGTCAGTGACAGCGACCAATGTTGCTGTGTCCCCACATTTTTACTGATCATCATGATTTTATCCTGTTCCAGTGTATCTGTTACTTTTGCATTCAATTGGTCTGTATAGGCATAGTTTATGCCTATTATTGTCGAATTTCTCACGGAATAAAGTAACGAAAACCGCTGGGTCAATGAAGGTACCAAGAAGGGGTTCCCTTTCCAGAATGAAAGCTCGTCAAGCATATATACAAAGGGATTGAGATCCTGATATGCTGGTCTTTCTATACGTTTGGCATAAGACAAAGACAGTGTCTGTTTAGCAGTCAATTGTGTGGCAATGGAAAAAAAGGGGAAAAAGTTAGTAAACTTTCTATTGATATGTTCGTTGAGACCTGCCCCATACTCCTGATAAAGTAGGGTACCATTGGAACTAGCATATTCTAGTCGCAGCCCGCCCTGTAGGGACCAGACACCAATGGACCGTTTGTAGTCAACATACGCACTGCTGATATGCTCATCAAAGTGAAAATCATTTGAACGTCTGTTGTCTAGGCTATCTTCCGATTGTTTAACATGATAAAAGTTTGCGTTATTTTTCGAGCCTACTGCGGAGTATTTGGCACCTGTTTCCAACTTCCCACCCCATAACCGCGTCGCATAGTCTATTTTTAATCCTTTTAGATCAATATCGATATCATTAAGAGTACGGTAAAGATTTTCGTCAGTAACGACATACTGATTGTCACGGTAAATATTTGACTGCAAGTTTTTGTTCCATTTACCGAAGAGACCGTAATCGGCATCAATATTTAGACTATGCCCTATTGTATCTTCGTATTTGTAGTTCAGGTTAAAATTGTAGCGTTTCGTATTCTGTCCGTAATAATCGTTAATGGCATCCAGCGTTTCCTCAACCGTGGTGGAAGGCGGTGTCGTAATGGCTGTAGCGGTATTGGTGAGACCTCCTCCAAAGATAAAATTGCCATTTGCCAAAAAACCGACCGTATTTTTCTCGTCAATAAAATAGTCGACCCCAACTTGAGCCGCCATTTTCTGACGTTTGTCCACGTCGATCGTATGGCTGTCATACGACTTTCCATTTTGCTGGCGATCCGTACCATAAAGGTAATTGTAATACCCCAATGTATGATTGTAAGTTCCATAAACATTAATCCTTTTAACCCGATAGTTAAATGCAAGGTTTTCCAATTGTTTGGGACTGACACCATAGGCAAAGGCCGTGGAAATGTTTCCATTTAATCCTTTTGTCTGATTTTTTTTGGTTTTGATATTGATTATACCTGTAGCTCCAGTGGCATCATATCTGGCACTTGGATTATTGATAATTTCGATGGATTTGAGGTTATTGGATGACATCGATTTCAATAGATCACTAAGTTCTTTTCCTGAAAGAAAAGTTTGTTTTCCGTCCAGGAGGATCTGTACGCCACTTTTCCCATTGAGTGTAATGTCTGTATCGTTTTCTATCTGCACACCAGGGGATCTCTTCAAAGCATCGAAAGCTGATATATCCTGTGAACCTATGCTATTCTCTACCTGATAGACGACTGTACCTCCATCTACAGAAAACAACTTCTTTTTACCTTCGACTTCTGCCGCTTCCAGTGTATTCTCCTGTCGGAGAAGATGTAGTGTCCCAACGTTGCAATTGGACGGATTAAACGAACTGCTTCTCAACTCTTTATAACCAAGGTGCTTAATCAACAAATAATAGTTACCCGTTAGTCTATGCGCAATCCGAAAACAGCCCGTGCTATCTGTCATCGAACTAGCTATCAGTTTGCTATCAATACTATATAAGCTTATTGTAGCCAGGAAAACAGGTACGTGATCAGGATTGACGACCTTACCCTGCACGATATTTTCCGTAGCCTGCCCATAAAGGGCTCCGCTCCATAAGAAGAATACCCCAATTAATAAGAATTTTGGTAAAGAAGTCATTCGGTTTATAATAAAATCGTTGTTTTCACTTGGGTTAACGAGATCATATCCTGTGACCTAGAATGGATGTTCATATTCTCCAACTAATATGCTTTAAAAAAGCTATTTTATTTCAAAAATGCCAATTGTAATCAATTATTTTTGCAGATGGATATCTCATAATACGTCTATAAATTAACAATAACAAAATCTATAATACTTAAGATTCATTAAAGTTGCCAATTCTAAAATCCATCCAATCTTCTGCTTTCGTATGTTCAATTACAGTTTGACACCTCATCCTTTCTCTGGCAACTGGCTCAAGCGTGTCATCGGCACCTTCCCTTTCATCTTATTGGTCCATACGATTGTTCTGTTACCGCGATGCAGCAACAGAACTGGGTTTACGATCAAACATAACTGGTTTTTCACTACCGTCCAACAGAATTCCTATACCTTGAATCTGACCGTCCACATCGCTAAAGAAGTTAAAGAGAAGATTACTTGGTTCAGTATCTGCTACCCCATTTTTATCGACAGACCGTGGGTCAAAAACATCATAATGTCGGTGGATAAGAACAACCCTCTCATAACCGAGTTCACTGTATAACTTGTTATCCTTAAGCCTTACCTCAATAATTCCATATGCAGGGTTTTCAAAAGAACCAGTATACTGTTTTAAGGAATGGGAAGGTTTCGTCGCTGTAACGGGCAACTTTTCTTCTTCTTCTTTTTTAATATGGCGCAGTGAGTCGATTTCAGCCTTTTTTTCACCATTCCAGTCGATTGGATTCAAACCAAGTAGTATATCCGCTATAGAATTTCTGACCACCGTAGGAACTTTAGATACGTTTTGATTGGTTAATACGACAATTCCGAGTGTATCTGTTGGAAAAAATGCCACATTCGCAGAAAATCCGTTAATATTTCCACCATGTTCTACTTGATAATGTCCTCTATAGGAGCCAATCATCCAGCCTAAACCATAATTGGAAAGGAAGACATCTTTATGTTTGTCTGGTAAAGCTGCATCCATCACCATTTGGGAGCTCGCAGCCTCATTTATATAATTTGCAGGAAGTATTTCTTTTCCATTGAAATAACCTCGGTTGAGCCAAACCTTGAGCCAATTAGACATGTCATTAGCACTGCTATTTATGCTTCCTGCTGGCCCCATACCACTAATATTATAATAATCAATCAGTTTTATCGTGTTATCTTTGGAAAGTGTATAGGGCAAAGAAGCATCGCTGTCTAGTTGAAATGCTAAGAGATCGGTATTAGAACGGGTCATTTGTAAGGGGGTAAAAAACTTTTCTTGTATATTTTGTTCCCATGTCTTACCACTCAATCGCTCCACAATCATTCCTTGAGCAAGGTACATGAAGTTATTATAGAACCATTTCATTCGCAGGCCTGAACTGGGTTTCATAAATCTGACCCGTGAAATCAGACTATCTCTATTTTTGCTATTGAACAGAAACCAAGATAAATCATAGCGGGACAAGCCTGTCCTATGCGCCATTAGGTCTTTAACAACGATTTGATTATCCATCTCATCATTGTAAAACCGCAGCGTTGGCAGTAAAGATACCGCTCTGTCCTCAAATGTTAGTTTGCCATCTGCTCTCAACAAACCTAACAATGAAGCAGTAAAAGCTTTGGAGCTTGAACCAATTGCAAAAAGCGTATTGGGTGTGACGGGTTTTTTATTCGCGAAATCACGATAACCAAATCCCTTATTATAAATTATTTTATCGCCTTTCACAACAGCAACAGCAAAACCCGCCACATGATGATCTTTTAAAACTTGGCCGAGAACAGAATCAATTGCTTCAAATTGATCTTTCTGCCTGCCTACTTTCCCAACCTGAGAAAATAGTGAAAAAGAAAACCAGGAACAAAAAATAAAGGTTAAAAGGAATTTCATATCAAGTTGGAATTTATACGAAAATACTTATTCAACTTGATTCCCGCAAACTCCTGAAGATATTAGCTTTAGCTATTTTATCCCCCGAATGCTCCTAGTAAAAGAAAGAAGAATACTGGCGCTACAGAAGATTAAACTTCGTTAATTCTAACGCTCATTCTTATCCCGCGATCTTACAAGTCAAACAATTCAGAAGTTTTAAAATGATTTTAAACTCCTGCATGACGATTTTTGTTTATTGAAGGAATTATAAATGGTTAAGGTACCAAAGAGCAACTCTTCGGTTGATGATAAGATTGTTTAATAGTCAATTTCATACGGCCTGTTCTTTTTAGCAACTAAGCTTTCTACCTATTATAAAAGCATTGACTTCCAATCGCGCCACCACCAAATTCCAGCACAAGCCTGTCATTTACCATAATGTAAGTACAACCGTCATTATAAGCCGTTTTTAAGCTATCGGCAATTGGTTTATCAAACAAATTAAAGGAATACCTCCCCATTCCGCTTCGTTGAAAGCTTATATTACAAGGTTCTCCGCTTGTAATACCGATACAATTAGCATTATCTAACTTCTCTTTGAGAGTCCTTAAAGTCCCTCTTGTCCAACCAAGTTCTTGCAATAAAGAGTCTGTTGTATTCGAACTAATTTTCACATCCCAGTTACTGTCAAGCCTGCCTCCACGTTCAAATGAAAAATACCTAAAGTATTGTTTTTGCTAAATTCTATTTCAACAGATTTATCTCGTGGAATTATTTTGTTTATATAATTTTTGACTTCATAAATCTCGGCTCTTTTTTTCTCAAAGTGTTCTTTAAGTTCCGTTACGGAATAATCTTTGTCAAAACCACCAAAAGCGGCCTGAATCATAACGATAAAACCCACGAAAATTGCGATCCCAATCCCACATATAACTAAAAGTATTTTTAGAATAACTTTCATTTGTCTGTTATCTAATATTAAATTAATACCTGGTTTCTCAAACAATTATACGATAATAAATGGTCTATCGGTCTACAAAATCTAATAACCTATTCTTTCGTATAATTCGACTTTCCGTTTACATCCACCTCCTTACCTAAATACTTTGGTTTTCTATTTCTCATTATATCCAAAACGGCTTTCGTAACTGATAGGTTTTCTCTCAATACATAATATTTATACCCCGGGTAAGCGCCCCGATCTGCACTATAGCCGAATGATTTTATGCCCAATTTATCGCCCAGATAAACACATCTATTTAGATGATATTTCTGAGTTACCAAGATTGCCGTATCAACATTAAATATATATTTTGCCCGGTACATGGTCGAATAGCTATCGAACCCAGCATAGTCAATGTAAATTTTTGCGGTATCGATGCCATTTTTCTGACAGTACAACTTCATTACGCTAAGCTCATCGTACTCGTCTCTTCCGTTGTCTCCCGACAGCAATATTTTATCCACTTTGTGGTTTTTGTACAATGAAATCCCAGCATCGAGTCTATCTTTCAAATATCTACTTGGCTGATCACCATTGATACCAGCGCCAAAAATGATGGCGACCTTGGTTCTTGGCACATCTTTAAGTTCAGTGAAAATCACCGAATCTGTTTTAGCCCTTACATTGCTATTGGTTATCACCACAACAACCAGGGCTACTACACATAGAGCGACGACCACTAAAACGAACCTTTTAATCTTTTTCATTAGCTTGATTTGTTCATGATAAACTTATCATTTTAAACACAAATTTAACAGTACAACCTATTAAAAATCGAACCAATTATAATTCGCTGCAGATAAATTATCATTCGTAGGCACTTACGGTCATTTCGGTATATTTCATATGGCTAATAATGCACTAGAATTTAAACATAACCAACATCGCTTTATGATCGGTTGGCCACACACCTTCGGGCAGCAGGAAGTTATCTTCACTATCTTTTTCCTGCTTCTGCCCATACTTTACGGTTTCCACAGGACCGACTATGTTAGCTTTTACTGGCTTCAACGGCTTTTTGCTGCGGTAATAAACGTAATCGATCCGATCCCGAACATCCGCTGTGGGTGCCCATGCCAATTTCTCAATGGGAACATCCTTGTTAAAAGCAGGGTAAGTAAAACCAGGATGACTGACCGGATTGGGATATAATTGACGGAAGCTATCTATAAATCCGGCTTTTTCTAATAAAACCGAACAGTCCCAGGGAACCACTGCCCCACGATGGTCAAAAAGATCTTTTGTCGCCAATGTCCAATCCAAATGCGAAGGCTCATTAAAATCACCTGCAATAATAAACGATTGTGATTGATCCCCTTTCTCTACATCGCTCAGGATATCCTGGATAGCTTCATCACGTTTGCTTTTCCGATTAGCCTCGATAATGGTACCTACGTCTGAAACAGGACGATCTAACTTTTTCCAGGTCACACCATCATAACCACGTGGCAAATAGCAGGCATAATTCGTGTAGTCCAAGTGTAAAGAATAACATACAAAAGAACGCTTTCCAATCTTGATCTTACTTTTTAAAACACCGCCCATCGTACTGTCTTTTTCATAAAGCGCATGCTGTGATTCAATCGGATATTTGGAAATAAAGCCGACATCCAGTTTTGCGTCACTGGACTGGCCAAAATATATGGCCCCCTTAGCTTTGAGTTCCGTGAGTATACGCTGAATAAAATCTGTTCCCTTGTAATTGCGGACTTCACTAAAGAGAACGACATCTGCATGCTTGGCAATAATTTCGTCTGCAATCGGAGGAAACCCATTCGGCACGATAGTCCCCTCCTGCCAGATATTGATTTGCAGTACCTTTACCTCATCTTTTGCCTGAGCGAAGAGCGTATGCCCTAAAAGGGTAATCACCAAAAGAAATATAATTTTTCTTAATTTCATTGGAGTTGTCTATTTCTATGAACAAGCATTACCACAACGTTCTTATCGAAATGCGGTTTCTACCATTATCTTATAAGCGAGTTTCTTACTTATTTCTGTAATAACCAAATAATTTTATCCACATTATCAACTCCACCCCATTGTCGTAGACTTGCTTCATCAACTTTTTCGCGATTTGTATCGAATTCAGAAGTAGGATACATCCAACGCAAAGGCATTTTCGTATTTGTAACATTATGATCAGCTTCAATTGAATAGCATTATATTTAGCAGCATTCCAAAATTTATTAAATAGCGAATTATTTAATATCTTAGCCATACAAAGTTTTAGTATAACGGATAGCAAGCCAAAAGTGGGTGGCATATTCATAAATGGTCGCCCGAATGATGAATGGAACTATTGTGCCGGTCCCTGGGTAAAGGCACAAAATACCGAAATAAATATTGAGACACCACTGGTCATTAACAATTAAAAAAGCATTAGCTCCGATATCGCCTTTTCACTTAAACGCCTTTAAGCAGTGTGTGAATATGCTGCTAAAATCAGATCAGCCTGAGTCGGGAAGCCTAACAAGCAAATACGATGAGTTTGAAACAAACGTTTTATAAAGTACGAAGTTCTAAAATAGTTCAGGGCATTCTAATAGCCAACATTTTTGCATTTCTAATTATTGGTATGCAATCTTCATTGCTGCCCAAGGATGTGGGTGTACTTGTCTTTTCTGAATTTGTGATTATTCCACTGTTGATGGGTATTATTATGGCTTGGTGTTGGAAAGATACCAACATGAGAGGAACACAAATAACGGCATGCTCTACCTTGGGTAGTCTCATGGCTATCTTACTGAGCTTTATATTCTTAGGTGAAGGCATTATTTGCCTCTTAATTGTTTCCCCCTTATTTTTGGTTTTGTTATCGCAGGCGCCTTTATTGGAAGGTCAATGTTTAAAAAGAGCAATCAAAAATTGAATATAAGCATTGTTAGCCTGTTACTTGGAATTTTTATTGTTGACTCCCTGAGTGATCATCATCACGAAAATATGGTCTCCGATGAGATCTTGATTCATGCGAGCCCAGCACAAGTATGGCAGCACGTGGTCGCCTTCGATCCGATATCTCAGAAGGAAAGCTATTGGCTCTTTAATATAGGAATGCCGAGCCCAATGGTCACAACGGTAAGTGAGCATAAATTGGGCGCAAACCGAAAATGCATTTTCAGCAACGGATATATTTTCGATGAGAAGATTGTAAAATTTGACGTCAATGAAAACTTAGTTTTTGATATCATTGATCAACCCAAAGACCCTGAAATTATGGGACATATAGATATCAAAAGAGGTCAATTTATGTTGAAAGACAGTGGAAATGGTACCACTACCCTTATCGGGAACAGTTGGTATAATCTCCATGTCTTCCCGACTTGGTATTATGACCTTTGGGCAGAAAGTATCACTAGGAATGTGCATTTCCGAGTAATGGAGCATATTAAACTATTAAGCGAGCGATAACCTATGTTTTCTTTTGTGGTAAGAAAACTTGGCTTTTTAAAGGATATCCCTTTATTAGCCATCCTATTTGATAGTCTTATGAGACTTTGGATGTTCATTGCGAAGCCCGAACTGCTACATTGGATCGATGACCTGGAAGAAAATGTCGAACGTATGACCGGGACGACCGTTGGGATACATAAATATGGCAAGACTGCGTTCAATTATTCGGGAAAGGAATTCGCACATGTACATAGCAATGGTTTAGTGGACATTTTATTAAATAAAGAGCTAAAAAAATCATTAATGATGGACGGAAAAATCAAGGACCATCATCTATTTAAAAATTCAGGATGGATCAGTTTTTACCTTTACAATAAGCAAGATGTTGCCTATGCCTGTTACCTCTTGCAAAAGGCTTACGACCGTGCTAGAGAAAAACAGAATTCTGTATTCTGTTAGACAGGCTTTGATCTTCCTGAATTGTTCAGTCACTGCAATAATTAGCGAGCCTAGTTCGACAGCAACTGATTTTTCCATCAACATGGTCATTCCGAAAACGCTTTGACCATATGCAGGACCTTTCCATAATTTGGAAAGTCTTTATCTTTTATAATTAATATCTTTGCCGTATGAATATTGAACAGATCAAACAACCTTTCCTCAAAAAATTCCCTGGAGATTTTTCCAATAATCCTACACAGCGAGGCACGCCAAAAGTGTTATTTGCTACGATCGAACCTACTGGGTTTGAACAGCCTCAACTGATTGCTTTCAACGAGGCTCTTTCTGAGGAAATAGGGCTGGGTAAATTTGAAGAAAAGGACCTTAACTTTTTGGTAGGATCTCACCTACCCGACAATATTCAGACCTACGCTACAGCTTATGCGGGACATCAATTTGGTAACTGGGCCGGACAACTGGGCGATGGTAGGGCTATTCTTGCAGGCGAAATTACAAATGCCGCAGGTAAGAAGACCGAAATTCAATGGAAAGGAGCTGGCGCAACACCCTATTCAAGACGTGCAGACGGAAGAGCCGTATTGCGGTCTTCTGTACGTGAATACCTGATGAGTGAAGCCATGTATCACTTGGGCATACCTACTACCAGGGCCTTAAGCCTGGCCTTTACGGGAGAAGATGTTCTTCGGGATATCATGTACAACGGCAACCCAAAATACGAAAAAGGAGCCGTGGTGATCAGAACCGCTGAAAGCTTCCTTCGCTTTGGACATTTTGAACTGATGTTTGCTCAGGGGGAGCACAGCTTATTACAGGATCTGCTTGATTTTACTATTGAAAATTACTTCCCTGAAATTGTTTCATCCGATCAGCAGAAATATAAAGATTTTTTTGAAAATGTATGTAACCGCACGGCAGACTTAATGGTAGAATGGTTTAGAGCAGGTTTTGTGCATGGGGTAATGAATACAGACAATATGTCGATCTTAGGCCTAACGATCGATTATGGCCCCTATTCAATGATGGATGAATATAATTTAAATTTCACGCCCAATACCACGGATCTACCAGGGAGGAGATATGCATTTGGAAAGCAGGCACAAATTGCAAACTGGAATTTATGGAAACTTGCGAATGCCCTCCAACCTATCATCAACGATGAAAAATTCCTTGAAAACACCCTAAATAATTTTGGCGTTTATTTTTGGGAAGCTCATGACAAAATGCTCTGCAAAAAATTCGGGTTTGATGGGCCAAAAAAGGAAGATGAGGTGTTTTTTAGCAACTGGCAGGTTTTAATGCAAGAACTCGCATTGGATCATACCTTATTCTTCAATCAATTGGAAAAAATAACTCCAGAAACTGATTTACATGAACATTTTAGCCCAGTAGCTTACGCTGTTTTAAATGAAGAAAAGCTTAGCAGACTTAAAGACTTCATGGAACAGTATCAATCCCGCTTGCATTCAAATTCAATTTCAAAAGCTGAGTCCCTGGATTTAATGAAAAAAACAAACCCCAAATTTATTCTGCGGAACTATCTGCTTTACCAATGTATTGAAGAAATTAATGCTGGAAAAACAGCGATGTTAATGAAACTAACGCAAGCATTAGAAAATCCATACCAAGAGTTATTTCCGGAATTTTCCGTCAAACGTCCTTCTAGCTATGACAACACCGCAGGATGTTCTACACTTTCATGCAGTTCATAGTACGAAATCCCTCTCTCATTAAGCATTCAGAGGGGAATTAAAGTTTAGGATTTGTAGATTGTCTAAAAATAATAATACTTAGTTGCCAGCCAACAGGTAAGCCTACTAAGAGATAAGACTCTAGATGCATATCTTGAAACCGAACGCTGGGTATATCACCATCCGAAGTAAACTCAGCCCTTCTTAACAGGTCTCGTATCTGAGCAACTTTAAATTTTAAATAAACCACGCGCACCCAACACAATATAAGTCCCGAAGTACTGATAATTAGAAGGGAAAGCCGTTGATTTCTTACCGAAGATACTTTACAATAATTTTTGACTGACAGATACAGAAATGCGAGAATTCCAAAAGAGAAAATAAAAATCAGTGTTGGTAAAACCTGGCCAGGTAGACGCCAGCTATCCTTAAACAAGGGGCTTTCACCTATAATTTGGGTTGTAACCGATCTCTAATAAAAAAGGCAATTAGACACAATACGGTTGACAATCCAATAGCAATTTTGTATTCTTTCATCTTTTTCATTTCAATGAGCTAGGAGTAGGTAAAGCCGGAAACATAGGTTATCGACTTAAACCATTTTGGATATTGCTTTTACATTGTTCGATTTGCTTTTTCATTACTTTAAGTTCCCTTATCTTAGCATCTATCTGTTTCAATTTAAGATCGAGCACTTCCATTTTACTTGTCTGAGTTAGCTCTTTTTGATACCATGCATCAATAACCTGCTTAATTTCGGCTAACGTAAAACCTACAGCTTTTGCCATCTTTATGAACCTCAGTTTTTCGGTTACTTCATCATCATAATAAACGTAGTTATTGGATGTTATATCCTTTTTTGTCTTGCCAGAAATGAGTCCACTCTTTTCATAAAAACGTATAGTTCCAATAGGTATGTTCGCTTCCCTCGCTAGTTGACCAATTAATTTCACTTGATAATCAATAGTTTAAAAAAATATCACAAGTATAAAGTATACTTCATACTTGTTGGTTGTAAAAATACAGTTTAAATTTGTCTATAGAAAATCAATGGTCGCTATAAATATCTTTTTATCATGAAAACAGCATATTCCGACAAAGAACTTATTAAACTTGTACCCGGCTTCACAAGCAATTTTATCGTAATAAATGACATTTCAATCCATTATGTTCACGGAGGCAAAGGAGACCCCATAATTCTTATTCCGGGTTATCCAGAAACATGGTGGGCGTATCATCATGTAATGCCTATATTAGCAGAAAGCAACCAAGTATTTGTAGTTGAAATTAGAGGAATGGGTAGCTCAGATAAACCGGAAAATGGTTACGACAAAAAGAACATCGCCAAGGATATCTACAAATTAGTAAAGCATTTAGGCTTGGACAGCGTTTTTATTGCAGGTCACGATATCGGTGCACATGTTGCTTTTAGTTTTGCTTGTAATTATCCTCAAGCAACTAGTAAATTGATACTGCTGGATACACCACATCCAGACCCAAGCATGTATCAGCTTCCTATGCTACCTGTTTTGGGGGGAACTTATCTATATCCATGGTGGCTAGCTTTTAACCAAGTCAAAGAATTACCGGAAAGGTTACTTGAGGGGCGCATGTCAATCGTCATCTCTTGGTTATTTGACAACCTGCTGATTAATAAAGATAGCATAAGCCAATTTGATAAATCTGTTTATAGTGAAGCTTATGACAATAAAGATGCTATTCGTTGTTCCAATGCATGGTATCAAGCCTTTCCACAGGATATTAAAGATTACGCGAGCTACAGTAAATTAGAAATGCCAGTCCTGGCGATTGGTGCAAGTGGCTATGACCTACTTCTACATTCTTTACCGGAAATCACCCGTAATCTAACACTTAAAAAAATTGAAAACTGTGGCCATTTTATTCTTGCGGAAAAACCTATTGAAACCGCTGAATTGATCAAAGCGTTTTTATTGACAATCTAATTTCGGATGAAATCAACTTGTAATAAAAAGCAACGGTTGCAGGCCTATCCTGAAATAATTATTCATCTTCGAGGATATGTTATGTCCTGGTTTCGAGATAAAACTTAAAAGCTATAATCTACCCCAAAACTGATATAACCCGGCAAAAGTTTATATTCGGTGCTGGTATTATAAAGGTCTGTCAATTCAGCATTTCTGAAAAAGCGAGTATTAAAAATATTTTTTGCTGTCATAGTAAATCTTGTCCTATGTTGCGGCAATTCATAAGATAAAGAGAAATCCGAAAAATAATAGGTCTTGGAATCCTGCCCAAGGAAACTGCCAAAGCGATAGGATTCATTCTTTAGATTACACTGTATATTTTTTCCCATATTCAAAAATACATTCAGAAATCCGCGGCTATTATTGAGTGTAGTTTTGCTATCTGACCGATAAGTAACCGACTGCAGGGCATAACCTGTATAAATATTCAATCTGGATTTCCATGCACTTCTAAACGATAGTCCATAATCGTATGTCTCTGTGTGAATTTGACGATTGCCCACGCCCACCACCAATGTTTCGTAATCTGCCGTGTTTGCACCTAAGTCCAGACGGAAATTTCCACCTACAAATTTCAGGTAATAATTGAGATCTGCCTTGTAATTGCTGCTCTTTTTGTTTTTAAGCAATACTTGTTGCACAAGGCTAAAATTGGGGTCTAAACTGCTTTTTGTACCAACATAATCAAACAAAATCTGATGTCCGGCCGAGAGGTTTGCAAAAAAACGATCTGTCATGCTGCCATAGGTGTACATCAGCGTGCCACCAGAACTACTTAAGGTCGCTAGATTATCCGTTCCCCGAATAAAGTTTCGAACCCCTGTCGTATAATAATGGGGAATTAGCTCGGTGAGTGAGGTATTCTGTTGCTGAAAATAGAGATCTGTTTCCAGTCGCCCTTTTGGGTGGATAACCCATTTTCCCGATAGTCCTGGAGAAAGCAACAGGTTATTTTTATGTTTGGGTTTCCCAAAATCTGTAAACCTGTTCTGTACAAGACCTGCCTGCAAGCGGGGTGTCAATTCCCATTTATTTCGTTTAAAGGTATACTTGGAAATAAGGTTCGTCTGAAACACGTTTAAGTCCATCGCATTGGAAAATTCCGAAGGAGATGCTGCTGTCCCACCCAACTCGTCTGGATTTGATAACAACTTCAATTCGGTGTTGAGCTGTTGCTGCTGGTAGGCCATATTGAAGGCCAACTCAAAAAAATCGCCATTTTTCTTTCGGCTTACATAGTGTGTAGTAGCACCCAGATACTGCAGATTATTTTCAATATGTTGTTTTACCGCATGGATATCTTTACCTCCAAACAAGTCTTCATAATAGTATTGATTGATACTGTAGTCCAATGGCGACTGCTGCTTTATCCAACGTAGTGAGCTGACCAGTACATCCCGCTCCGAAAATTTGTAGCTATAACTCATACTATGGTTGGTCAAATATCCTTTACTTTTGGTCAGTTCCTCACTTTGAACACCATTAAACAGTAATGCACCCAAATCATTTTTTCTCAGAGAACCTAGTGTGCCTGAATAGCTCAACAGTGTGCGCTTATTGGGCTCCAACTGCAATTCCAGTTTCGTGAAGTAGTTATCGATGTTTCTGGTAAACTGATAATCTTCGGTATTGGTAAATTGAATATCCTCCAAATGATAATTCTGCACGGTATTTCGATAAAATGATTTTTTAGTAGGATTTGCAAAACCCAGCCATTTGATCTTTAACTGTGGGGTCGGACTTAAAATGGTATTCAAGGACAACAGCTTATCGTTATTGAAATTCGTTCTTTTATAATCAAAACCGGGCAAATTTGGCGTATTATCTATCAAAGTAGGTGTTGTTATTCCGACACCAATCTGACCTGGTTCATCAGGAGAACCAGACTGGATCAGGTGGTTAATACTGCTTACGGCATCGACTCCATTATTGTTAGCAGCACCTAATAGGTAATATTTGTTCTTTTTTCCAAAATTCATCAAGTTCGCATTGGCCTGATAATATTTTGGACCGATGGGAACCACCTGCGCATCCACCGAGCCAAGCCACTGTGCCCTGCTTTCCTCCTTAAGTTGCAGATTTAGTGCAATTTTGTCCGAATTTTCGATACCTTTCAGCTGTTTATTATTAGAATACCGCTGCAATATCTGAATTTTTTCCAAGGGACGAACGGACATACTTTGTGTCAGCAGGCGATAGCCCTTTTCAAAAAAATCGTCCCCTTCCACCATCACTTTTTCTACTTCTTTATTGCCTATTTTGATACTCCCATCGGTCCCCACCTGAATGCCGGGAATCTTTCGAAGAAGATCCTCTACTGTACGCTCGTCACCCTGCAAAAAGGATTTCACAGCAAGCTCAATGGTATCTCTGCCCCGGCGGTAGGGGCCTTTGGAATGGACAATCACTTCCTGCAATTGCTCCACCCCTCCTGCTGATAACTGTACATCAATCAGCGTGTCGGCCTGCGTAGGCGTAATCGAAAGGGAAGCTGGCTTAAAGCTCAGCGCCTTGAATAGCAATGTAAATGGTCCACTTTGGGCCGTTTGCACATGATATTTGCCTTGGCCGTCGCTAAACGTATAAGCCAACATTTTGTTATCGCCATCACGCCGTAAATCGATACGTACCCCTCCTAACGCTTTTCCCTCAGTACTAACGCTTCCATGGATAACAACCTGTCCATGTACGGCCATAAACAACAGACAAAAGCTGAATAAAGCCGCTATCCGCTTATTGATGCTC
This sequence comes from Sphingobacterium sp. HSC-15S19, assembly GCF_050433745.1. Taxonomy (NCBI): domain Bacteria; kingdom Pseudomonadati; phylum Bacteroidota; class Sphingobacteriia; order Sphingobacteriales; family Sphingobacteriaceae; genus Sphingobacterium; species Sphingobacterium sp. HSC-15S19. The sequence goes on along the minus strand of NZ_JBNPWQ010000019.1, from coordinate 53,419 downwards.
CCATTCATACACTTGCTCTACACTACCTCTAACTTTTTGCTTATCAACGCTTACACCTTCCATCATTGGCATTTTGCTGTACATAATACGCATTTGCTCTTCATTGATCTGGTCGTCTTTCTTGACAAATTCTTCCAGGCTCAATTTGGGTAAAGACTGGATATATTTATCATTTACGGGAATATTTCCCGCATAGGGATAATTTACCTCCTTCAGGTACCAATAGTTCGGATTGGCACTTTCGTTATACAGCATCACAATAAGGCCCGGCAAGCCACCAAATTTCGATGGTCCCACAGGTACGGGAATATCATTGGTATAATAAGCGACCAAAGTAGTTCCACGATAAGAGGCCGTTGCTTTGTGGCATACATGTTTGCCTAACGTATCCACATCGGTGTAATCGGTATTCCAGACCAATGCCGGAAATTTGTCCGTCACCAAATAGTTAACACCTTGAATGGAACGGGTTTCTAGCTGTTGGTCAGCCTTATTTTGATGGATCACGACCCTGTTATACCTCTTGCCAGATCCGATTGTTATCGAAAATGAGGACGCTACTTCATCATCGCCATCTTTGTTGAGCTCCTGCTTGCGTATTGGCATCGAATCACGAACAGCAATCTTCACTGTTCCATCATAATAGACATCTTCTTTAAAAGTAGCCATGGCTGATGGGATGTATTCATATATCGCATGAAGCCGCTGTGCAGAAGATAATCTGGAAAAGAATAGAAATAAAAAGAATATATAATATTTACGCATGATAATTTAGTTTAGAGAGACGGGGTCAAAGCCCCGCTTTTATTTTTGTGTAAGAATGAATAAAGGTTTAGTTGTTTGCAACCCAGTCATGCATTGCTGCAAAGAAATTAGCACAGCCGCCAGCTGAAGAAGCATAATCTGTGTAGACAGCGCTGCCTAATAAAACACCATCACAGCTATAAATACTTACTTTAAAATTACAGCGTACGAATGCCGCATTCGTTTCTTTGGTTGCCTCGGTAAACCTAACCGTATTGTTAGCCAGGCGCTGGGAAGTTGTTTTCACAGATGTATTTCCGTTGACTATTGTTGCGGCTGTCTTGGCCGAAGCAACAGATGATAGCATCACCATTGCTACCAAACCCATCATTAATCTTTTCATTGTCTTTAAATTTACTTGTTAAACCATGGTATGTTTTGAAGGCATACCCTTGTATATGGCAGTAAAAATAAAGACACATTTAATTATTTAAATGATGATTAAATATCTGTAAATGGTCACTTAGAATTCGTAGCTTATTAGTTACTATTCGCAATGGGCTTATCACTGAATAACTTGAATTATGGAGCAAATCGTTTTGAGGTAACGAAGTAAAAGCTCTCCTAAATACCTGTTGAGGGAAGCTAAATAAAATTTTCTCGATAATGACCAATGCTCGGAGCATCTGTCGTTATGATATTCTCATTTTGGTCAAAAGTATAAAAGGCCTAAAATACTTGCCCTAAGGCAAGTATTTTAGGCCTTTTATACTTTAGTTTTATAAGATATATGCTTTTTAATCATGCAGAATCTATTTATAGCTATTACAATAAGTTGTTTTGTATTATTTTGGTTCGCTGTACGCCACAAACTTTCTACGCGAGTTTATATCATTTGGTCGCTCTTCATATCATTTGCCGCTGTTGCAGGGTTCTTTATACAATTTCCCCCATCGTTCGCCTTAATTCTATTGGGTACAGTTATAACAATCGTCTGTTGTTCGATACTATTGGTTAATACAAAAATAAATATGTATTTGCTTTTGGCGATCCATATCTTGCGTATTCCAGTAGAATTTATTCTCTATGCTTTATACAAAAAAAAAATGCTGCCGCGAGAAATGACTTTTATTGGCTGCAATTATGATATAGTTTTCGGAATTACTGCCTTAATATTTTTGATAACGGGCATATTCTTTCGTAAAATTTTCAATTTCCAGATTTTCAGATTATGGAACATATTCGGTATTTGCTCAGTTCTCATTGTTGTTCTTCTAGGAATACTGTCATCCCCAATTCCTATACAATTGATCGCTTATGATCAGCCAAATATTGCTATGTTAAAATTTCCATATGCTTTATTGCCCAACCTGGTGGTACCCTTAGTAATCTTATCCCATATCCTGCTTTTGAGGAATTCAGTTACATCAATATTTAGATAATACGTCTATGGAAGAGCTTCTTCGGATTTCTATCCCTAAAGACCGCCATCTTTAGGAATTTCAGGCAATTGCGCACTATTATGTCCATCAATCTTCTGTGCCGCGGCCATTGAAACTACCAAATCATTCAGCATAGTGCTTGCTGCTGTTGGCGAATTTGGAAGCAAGACCAAATTGCTTCTGCTATTGGCTCCAATGGCATTCAGCGTGTCATAATGTTGCGTCACAACAATTAATGCAGAAGCTTCCTGTGCATTGATATCGGCCGCATTCAGCATTTTTACCGATTCTTCCAGTCCCTTCGCAATCTCTCTTCGCTGGTCTGCAATCCCCTGCCCCTGTAATTTTTTAGATTCTGCTTCAGCTTTTGCAACGGCAACAATTCGTATTCTTTGTGCCTCAGACTCATATTCTGCGGCAGTTTTTTCGCGTTCAGCAGCGTTGATCCTGTTCATAGCATGTTTCACCTGTTCATCAGGATCAATATCTGTCACTAATGCTTTAATAATATCGTAACCGTAGCTTTGCATCGCATCCTGCAATTCACTTTTTACGGCAATGGCAATATCATCTTTTCTTACGAAAACGTCATCTAATTTTGTTTTTGGAACCTCAGCACGTACAACATCAAAAACATACGATGTAATCTGATTTTCGGGATTCTCCAGACGATAATACGCGTCTTTTACATTATCTCTGATTACCTGATACTGAACAGAAACTTTCATCTTAATGAAAACATTATCCAATGTTTTGGTATCAATTATGACATCCAATTGCTTTATCCTAAGATTCAGCCGCTTAGCGATCTGATCCAAAAACGGAATTTTTAAATGCAAACCAGCATGACTTACTTTTAAAAATTTACCCAGCCTTTCTATCACAGCCGCAGATTCTTGTTTTACCGTATAAAATGAAGCAAATAATGTAATAAGTCCCAAAAAGACCAGAATTCCTAAATATAGCATAACCTTAAATTTAATATTGGTGATATACAAACTTACATCTTTACATTGTCATTCTTCTACTTCTTACATAATTTTTCGATAAAGTTCCGAAACTCGGTTATCCATCCTAAAGATAGCCCAACAATACATTTTACTGTGCTAGCCAAGGCTGTGTTCTTTGCAATCTTGGCATAAGCCTCCGCGATGTCCTTGCAAAAGCTCACTTGCAAAACGAAGCCGCTGCTATTAAAATAGCTATCAAGGTTAATTGGCGTTTAATATTTACTCTGGTTGGATAATGACATAATGGATAAATTGAAATTCGGTTTTAATGTGTGTACGGATGCGGGCAATTGCTTCGGTAATATCTTCTGTATCAAGATCATCCTTAAAATCAATGATAAGCATCAATATAACGTCTTCAGGAGACTTGCAGTCATTGTTAACTCATCCTATGACGCGATTATCGGAAAAACACTAGACGGTATCATAACCAGCTGGAACGACGCTGCGACGAATCTCTTTGGCTATTCAACCGCGGAAATGATTGGTCAGTCCATCCTAAAATTAATTCCACGATATATGCATTCTGAAGAAGATTATATTCTGGGGCGAATCCGCATGGGGCATTCCATCAAGCATTTTGAAACTGTTCGGCAGACAAAATCAGGCAAATTGATCGATTTGTCGCTGACGATATCCCCATAAAAAACAATCTCGGCGAGATCATTGGAGTATCAAAAATTGCACGGGATATCACCGAAAAAGCAGGAGGAGAAGCGAAAAAATGCGTTTATATCCGTAGCAAGCCACGAACTCAAAACACCGCTCACCACAGTCTTGATGAATACGCAGATGATGCAACAGCATGCAACTATATTTGGTGAAAAAAGTGCCCAGATAGGAACTAAGATCGAATCTCAAAGTGAGAAAAATGATGCTCACGATTGCGGATTTTCTTAGTATAACGGAGGTAGACGAAGGAAAATTGCAACTTCACCAAACCACTTTTCAGCTTGACAAATTAATGCGGGACTGTATTAATGATTTGGGAACGAATTGGCACAGCATTGAACAGCGTTGTGATCCCACCGTTCATATTTTAGCTGACTGGCCCAAAATGGATCAGGTTTTTGCCAACTTACTTAACAATGCCATAAAATTACTCTCCCTATGGTGGGACGATCATTATTGGCACGCAGATAATAGGCGAAAAAGTACGTATATATGTTCAGGATGAAGGGATTGGAATCGAGCCCAAACATCAAAAGAATATTTTTAAATCATTCTATCGGGTGGATAACCTAAATACTTCTAACATATCTGGATTTGGCATCGGCCTATATTTGGTCGCAGAAATCCTGCGAGAACATGGTTCACAGATACACGTTCAAAGCGCCAAGAATAAGGGATCTATTTTCTATTTTGATTTCCCCTTCACCTACGCTTCAAGCTAAATAGCATTTATAAGCCTACTGGTCTACATTCCAGCAGATCTACAGTATTAATCTAGCGACTAGAGTAGCCCGACCTCACTTTGCCTAATAACTAACTCTTTTTGGGCAAATTGTAATTCGAGTTTTTTCTTGAATTGTTTCCAGTAGGCATGGTCGATTTCAGCAACCATGATTTCATAAACCACATTCTCGTCTTTAATTGGCTGTTTTTTAGGATCGACCCATATACCAATGGCAGGGGCACGCGTATAAGCTGTTATCCCGCCAAAGTCTTTAATGAGCTGCTTACTAATATCCTGAAATAGTTGAGCGGAGAAGGGTGTTCCCGACGCATCGTAGAGTGGAAGAAAAAGTTCAATTTTTTTGATGGCCTGGCTGTTACTTTTTGCTTTTTCTATCGCCTTACATGCATCTTTAGCACTTAGAATTTTCAAAGGCTGGAAATTTTTGCCTTCCTGTTTATTATAATTTATGAAGAACTGTTGCAGTTCATCGAGCACGGTTTCAGGCAATTGGGTGACACGATGAATGTGACCAAAGACGGCTGAAGCCTCCGGTACAACCAAAAACCGGTCATTTTCGACAGTGTCCCCATCTTTATCCTGCTGTATCGCCTTTATTGCACCAATTATTCTGCATTTCAATATACAGCCAGGAAACGTCCCTTGTTCCGAAATAACGATAATATCCAAGGGGTCACCATCCTCTCCTACGGTGCCCGGGATAAAACCGAAATCATAGGGGAAAACTGAGCCCAAAGGAAGGTATTTTGCCAGAACAAATCCGCCACATTTTGGCTCATAATTGTATTTGGCATTTGAATTTTTGGGGGTTTCAACTGTACAGAATATGTATTTCATTGTCATTTCTAAAATGGGTTTCGGCTCAATATCGACTTATTAAAACTAATGAGTTTTATAGTTGAACAGCAGCAGCTACAATTTCGTTTACGATTTTATAACAAAAAAAAAGCGCCTAGGTCTTTACACCTTTTGCCTTTTTGATAACTTGCTCTACCCTTTCCAAACGCTTTCTCCAAGCCATGACTTGCGGTTCTTCATATCTTGGAAGGCCATCCTCGTGCATTAATCCCAGTACTTTGGCCAAACGCTGACTTAAGTCGGCTGTCCCACCGTTAAGCTTCTTCCATTTGCGCTGATCTTTCAACAGATCATTTTCATAGGCAGCGAGCGCCTTCTTTATCGTACTTAGCTCTTTTTTGTACATTTTCTACCTATGATATACAATCATGAGCCGATTATATGCAGCGGTATGCAGCTTATCTTTTGCGATAACTGTATGATAGTTTTTGACAGCATCCTCCAATTTCTCTTCGGATTCTAACAATTTAGCCTGTTTAATTAATTCGTTGACAGACAGACGTGCTGTGGATCTTTGATCAGCCATTTCAATACGAGTGTTCGGGACCATAAAACGCGGGTATGAGCCCGGATCATAAAGCGATTGCCTTTTCTAGGAAATCTCGATAGAAGGACACGATTCAGCAAATAATAGTTTGTCTACTGATTACATCTTCCCTAAAACCTTTTCACACCGCAACTATTCCAGCGTTGCTAGCTGAAATTCTTCAGTACAATGTTAGCATTTTAAGCGAATACACAATTGGTTAAAACTAATTCCTGTATAGTTCGGTTTAATTTCTAAAGTCTTAAACTTAATCATTTTAAAACTAAGTCATTATGAGCACTATTCTGATAAAAGATATCATTCAGCAATTAAAGGATGTGGAGTACGCCGATCTATGGATCGATGAAAATTTTGAAAAAAAATTAGCTACGGTTACCGAATCATCTGTTTATGAGCGTCCTATCCCAGAAATGCATAGTGTAGCGGAACTGATGTCGCATCTCATTGAATGGCGTAAGGAGGTTGTGAGCCGTTTGAAGGGAAATCCACGGGGACTCGAAATGAACGAAGCTAGGAATTGGCGAACGAATGACGAACTGAAGACAACAGGCTGGAAAAAGCTGTTGGAAGATTTCAGGGATAGTCAGCGACACGTTATTCACTTTCTCAACGGCAAAGACGATTCCTTCCTCGAACAACCCTATAAACATGCGAATCCTGATTTCCCGCATAACCTCAAATACCTCCTGACAGGCCTTATCCATCACGATTTTTACCACTTGGGTCAGCTGGGTATCACTATTAAATTTTTGAAGCTAAAAAACGCGTGAATGTAATATGAAATAGTTGCGTTGGTCATTTTTTTGAAACGATACTGTTTTGACCACTGTTTATCTAGAAATCAAAACTCATAAGATCATGAAAAGAATATTTTTGACCCTAGCAATTGCATTTTCTATTATTGCTGTCCAAAGTTGCGGCAATGCAAATAACGACAGCAAAAAAACAGCAGACAGTATCAACGAAACAAAAGCACCAGAAAACATAGACGATAATAATACGGCAACGACGCCTGTTGCTGTCAGTGAAGACGATGCAAAATTCGTTACTGAAGCAGCAAACGGTGGCATGGCTGAGGTAGAACTTGGAAAACTGGCAAAGGAAAAAGGCCAGCATGTGGAGGTAAAAGCCTTCGGCGAAATGATGGTTAAAGATCATTCCAAAGCAAATGATGAACTTGCAACGCTTGCACAAGCAAAAAATATCACGCTACCAGCCACCTCGGGTAAAGATGAACAAAATTTGAAGGATGAATTGTCCAAAAAGTCGCCCAGAGACTTCGATAAATCGTATATTGAAGATATGGTTAAAGACCATGAAAAGCATATCAAACTGTTTGAGGACGCTAGTAAAAACCTTAAAGATACCGAGCTGAAAGCGTTTGTAGATAAAACTCTACCAACACTTAGAAACCACTTAGATCATGCTAAAAGTGTAAAAGATAAGTTGAAATAATAGCAAAACACAGGGGCTGATATTGGATATTGGCCCCTGTCTTTTTTAATTACAACTCAACTGCCCTAACGATACGAAATCTTCCCCTCGGTATTATCGCGCTCCAATCTTTTTTTAAGGACTGTCTGCTTGCATTTCTGACGCAATCGCCCCTATATTTGTCGTATTTCCACAGGATCTTCCTGGGAAATCGTAATGATATTTGTCACGTACATTTTAAATAAATTCGTTATGAACACACATATCAAAACCAAATACTATTTTTAAATCATTACTTTATATCATTATGATGACTACTGTTATGCAATCTTATGCCCAAATTAAACCCTCGGCTCAAGGTTTAGTACACCTTAAGGACAGAAAGGTATATTATGAAGTTTATGGTACTGGAAAACCGATTGTATTATTACACGGCGCTTTTATGACCATCAGCACAAACTGGAGTCAGCTCATACCCGAACTGTCAAAAAACAGGAAAGTCATCGCCATTGAACTGCAGGGCCATGGCCATTCACCCTATTCTGATAGAAAGTTTGACCACGCCATACTTGCAGCTGATGTTGCCAAAGTGATGGATTATCTGAGAATTGAACATGCTGCAGTGCTTGGCTACAGCTTTGGAGGCGCAGTAGCCTACCAATTTGCCATTCAGTACCCGAAGCGCTTAGATGAATTAGTCATTATTTCTGCTACCTATAAAAGTAAGGGATGGATGCCGGAAATTAACAAAGCCTTTCAGAACATGAAACCAGCACTATTTGAAAATAGTCCGATGCAGCAAGCCTATGAAGCCGTTGCTCCCGACAAAACAAAGTGGACAAAATTTTTAGAACAGATGATCTCTTTGGCACAGCAACCATTTGATCTGGGAGACGCAAATATTGCCAAAATATCTTCACCTGTACTCTTGATTGCTGGAGACAACGACGGTCTAGATAAGATCGAGCTGGTAAAAACATATCAATTATTGGGCGGTGCAGTAGTTGGTGACTTTGGACAAATGCCGAAATCCCAATTAGCCATTATCCCAGCACAAAGCCACGTCAGCCTGATAGGCCAAACTGGAAGCATTTTAGATTATCTGAATAGCTTTTTAAAATAAGTCCTGTAGAGGGAGAAGAACTTATGCATATTATTGAAGAAAACTATGCTGATTTTATTTAACTTAGTGTATAGATAATATAAAACCTAGATTAAACCTAATTGAATTCAATAGCGATCGTATATTCACCATGTATGAAACGTCAGCCAAACTTCCTCTGGATAATGCTGTCTATTTTACTATTAACACTTAACCAATTCGCTCAAGGAGCAATCTCAACAAATAAAAATAAACTGCTTCATACTGTTAAGGTTGTTTATTTTTATCCTGCTGACGCAAAACTGTCTTCCGATTGGAAAAATCGTCTCGACCGAACATTGAAGGATATCTCCTCCTATTACAAAACTGAGCTTGGAAATTCGGGATTTAAAAGTGATGGTATCCCTTTTGAGGCAGAAGATTCGGGTTATCAGTACCACTTGGTTCAAGGGTCGAAACCCTCAAATGATTATACAATAAATTCAGGGCGTGAAATAGAAAATGAAATCTTCGAGAAACTGACGCCTGCTATCAATCCAAACACCGAACATATCCTTGTTATTACTGCCTTAAGCCATAAAGATGAAAATGGGACCTACGTATTTCATTCGCCATACTATGGCAGGGGCTCTGCTTCCTCGGGCTTGTGCATGGTTGCAGACTGCGACCTCCTAGATCCGGCATTACTCACGGATGCAAGCACCAAAATAACTTTTACAGAGATGTTTGCCACAAATAAAGCATGTACTGTAGGAGAGTTCAACAGTTGGTACCTCGGTGGGATAGCACATGAAATGGGCCACCTATTCGGATTACCACACGATCATGGTTTTCCAAATGAGTTCAATCGAAAAACGATTTCCTTAATGGGAGAACATGGTAGCAGGCACTACAAAGTCGAAAAATGGGGTGGTTTAAAATCAGCTAAATTTTCCAAAGCCTCAGTCTTTCAACTAAGTAGTCATCCCATATTTACACAGCGACCAAAACCTATCCAACAAAAAAACGAATTCCTATTACAATCATTTATGCTATTTCAAACCGAAAATACGACAAAATTAAAGCTTCAGTACCATTCAGGTACAGTACCATATGGCGTTGTCGCGTTGATCCACCCTTATAATACCTCCGAGTATTTGAGCAACAGCTTTACCGCTGTAGTCAACCAGAGCAATTCTGTAGAAATTGATATTGCTCCTTTTGAAGGCAATATACCCTATGAAATTAGAATGCTGTTTTTATTTGACAACGGATCAGTTAAAGAATACCGAAAAATGGTTAGCCATAGTAACGAAGGAGATTTCCTAACCATTAATAATTTTGGTCAGGCTACCGTCAATGACCTGATTAGAGTAGTAGAAAATGACAGCCTGGATAATCAAAAACAGGCCAAGTTGAGTGTCTTAAATCAATTGTTGCAGGACGACCAACCCATCAACCTTAAAACCATAAAAAAGGATAGTATCTTTCTTTCTGACGCAGCATGGGAAGAAGCTTACGTAGGTTGGGAAAACCCAGCGAGAAATTATTACACAGCAGAATCTAACGCTTTATTTTTTCTAGAAAACAGCGCTAAGGTATATCGCAAAGGATTATATGCCCATGCACCATCCCTATATAAGTACAAGCTTGCAAAAAAGTGGCGGCAATTAAAAATCATCGCAGCTTTACGTGACGGCGCTCAAAAACCAGAGGGCATTCAATTTATCATCCGTGGTAATAGTAAAATCCTTTCTTCCCATAATGTCAAGCCCAATGAACAGTATCTTTTTGATCTAGATATCACAGGTGTCGATGATCTTGAGCTCCTTACGCAAGATCAAAGTGGCAACAACTTTAATGCGTGGTCAATTTGGTGCAACCCATATCTTATAAAATAAAAAAACGACTCCCCCTATTCATCTAGTTCGCAAAGGTATTTCCAGAAGGTTATATATTCCCGGAGCTGGCCAAACAATTTGATCTCACTGCTATGTCTACCAATTGCGGCTGTTAGGCCTCATGAAAATTAGGATAAACAGTTTTTTGCGCCTATTACGTAATTTAAGTCTAGAAATCATTTTGCTTAACTATTCTTTCGCCGTCAATGATGATTTTCCCTATATTTAATCACCGTCATGCGACGAACATACTCTTTGACAGTTAGAAGGATAAAAAATGGTTAAACTACCTCAATCTTATTACACTAATACAAATACCATATTCCTGGCGGAAGATCTGTTAGGAAAAGTTCTCTATACGCAAAAAGATGGCCTGGTAACAGCGGGTAGAATTGTCGAGACCGAAGCTTACTTTGGCATTATGGATAAAGCATCCCATGCATTTAACGGAAAGAGAACATCGAGAACCGAGCCGATGTACAAGAAAGGTGGCGTCGCCTATGTATACCTCTGTTATGGGATTCACCATCTGTTGAATATTGTGACTTCTGGAGCAGACGATCCCCAATGCGTTCTAATTAGAGGGATTGAACCGCTGGTTGGCATTGACGTAATGGCATTGCGGAGACCTGTGCGGCCCGAAAAACCCTCCTTCTCCAACGGACCGGGATCTACGGCTAAAGCTTTGGGAATTGACGCCTCATTTAATGGCGTATTATTGACCGGTGATAGCATATGGATTGAAGATCAGGGAATAAAATACAGTTCAGCACAAATCGGAAAAGCAGCACGAATCGGTATCGCTTATGCTCAGGAGCACGCAGTCCTACCCCTGCGTTTTTTTGTAAAGGACTGTAGATACGCCAGGAACGGATAACATAAAAATGCGGTTTATTGCTAAACTTTCGGGTCAGCCTGCTGTTTTTCGATTATTTTTCTGAACAGGACAAATTCTAAGACGGTGCTGGCTAGATAAACAACAGAAAAAAGGAGCAGCATTTTTAACGGGTCGAGAACCATATTATATTTATAAACTCCAGCCAAAATATAAATAATCAGTAAGACCAGACAAACAGCAGGTATTCCCGAAAATGTCAAAAACGATAATACTTTATTTTGGCGAATTTTTTCGATGTGATTTAGAAAAAATAGTAAAGAACATAAAATCACTACGAAAAGGTAAATTGTTGAAAAACCTAAATTGACAACAATGTCCAGTATAACTATAATCGTCTCCAGAAATCCTGTAGCAGCCGTATTCGTCTCTGCAATAACAAGTCGGTATAGGATAAATAGCGCGACACTTATCAGTACATTAACGAACCAAAATCTGAATATAATTTTCCCCATATTACCCGTATTTTTATAATTACTGTTGTCTATTCATCGATAACACTTTTAAGTACGCTTACAAAGATATCAAGTTATTTTCCGGGAGTGATGTACGAATATAAATTCTGTCTCCGCGAATAATAATTGTTCCGCTGTCCAATAAGCCTAACGGAGGATGAAACGATGCCAAATCCCGCTCGTCCAGAATTAATCCAAAATTAACCAACTGCTAAAATTAATCGCTTGAAACTAGCCCGTTTTTGAAGGATGTACGGATCAAGCACGGATATAACACTGATCAGGCACAAGGGACTAGTGCTTTTAAAATGCATTAAACGTACTTAGGAGGCACCTCCATTTTGGATAAAACGGCTATTTTTCCTCTTCGGAAAGCTTACACGGAATTTAACTTAAATAAAATTTATTCAATATATAACTTATATTCGAGGTCAATAGAAGGAATTATACGAGTCTTCTACTGCAAATCGTATTTGCAACCAAAATTGGTATATTGCGCTGCAATATAGTGTAAATTTTAAATTATCCGGATCTATTGACTGAATACCCTAAAGCAATTAAATTCAAATATTCATGGCGCAAGTACCAACAACGGGTACTTGAAGAATTACAAGAGCATCTTAAAGATGGTCATTTACATGTGGTGGCACCTCCCGGTTCAGGTAAGACGGTTTTGGGGCTTGAAGTCGCTATACGCATCAATAAACCAACCCTAATTCTCGCACCGACGCGTGCAATCCGTAACCAATGGATACAACGGTTCTGTGAACTTTTTCTTCAAACGGACACCATGCCGGACTGGATCTCCAGGGATATCCGGAATCCAAAATTTTTCACCGTAGTAACCTATCAGGGACTGCATGCTGCCTGCAATGATCAGGATGCGCCGGAGCTCGGGTCAAACCTTGAGCTTATCCTAGAGGAATTGAAATCGCAAAAAATCGGTACGATTGTCGTCGACGAAGCACACCATCTTAAAAATGAATGGTGGCATATATTAACCCATATAAAGAAAAAGCTGAAGCCAACGGTTGTTGGTCTAACAGCAACTCCACCTTACGATGTCAACCCAACAGAATGGCAGCGCTACATGGATCTCAATGGCCCCATAGATGCAGAAATTTCCGTCCCCGAACTTGTCATTGAGGGAGATCTATGTCCACATCAGGATTATATCTATTTCACCAGTCCTAGCCAAAAGGAAAGACAGTTTATTGCCGATTATAGGGATAGCATGCTTAAACTGTTTAAGGAATTAAGCAGCGACAAAATCGTACTTCAGGCAGTCCAAAATCATCCGATATGGTTAAACCCGATGGATGATCTCGACTGGGTTTATAATAACCTGAAATATTACTCAGCATGCTTAATTTTTCTCCATGCCAACCAAATTCCAATTCCCGAGCTCCATATGGAGATCATCGGTGGCAAGGATTTTAAAATACCTCACCTGGATTATGAATGGCTCGAAATTCTACTTGAATTTTATCTGTACCAGGAAAAGGTACATTTCAATGCGTTTGAAGAACACCGCAACATGCTAGAAAATAGATTACAAAGGCATGGTGCCACGGAAAGAAAACGGGTGAACTTTTCCCAAAATAGCCGTGTCCGACAATATTTGACATCCAGTATCAGTAAAATGGACGCTATTACAGCGATTGTGGATTTTGAATATGAAAAATTGGGTAAAAACCTACGGTTGGTAGTCCTTTCGGATTTCATCCGAAAAGAATTCCATGTAAGCACCGACCACAATACGCTTGAATTGAACAAAATAGGTGTTATCCCTATTTTCGAAAAATTGAGACGGGAAAATAAGAATAAAAAGAAAATCGCTGTACTTACAGGATCCATGATCATTATTCCGGCAAGCACTTACGCTGCATTTCAAACCACTGCTGCAAAGTATGATATTTATGACAGCGCCGCGAGCCCTGTTCCTTTTGAAGCAAATTACCTTTTAATAAACCAGACAGAGGGACTTAAACACGATATCGTTCACATCGTCACACAGCTATTCCAGGCTGGAGAAATTGAAGTCCTACTGGGGACCAAGTCATTGTTAGGTGAAGGCTGGGACGCTCCGGCAATCAATGCCCTGATTTTAGCGAGCTTTGTCGGCTCATTTGTACTTTCCAATCAGATGCGGGGTCGGGCTATCAGAGCACAACAGGGCAATAAGGACAAAACGTCAAATATCTGGCATTTGGTATGTGCAGACTCCACTTCCGCAACGGGCGGTGATGACCTTAAATTATTAAAGCGACGGTTCAAAAGTTTTGTCGGCGTCTCGCTGCGACAAGAACCTGAAATTGAAAATGGTATAGGCCGTTTTGATCTACCCGAAAACATAAACAACGTTGGGGAAATTTCACGGAAAAATGCGGAAATGTTGCTATTTGCTGCCGACTGAGAGAACCTCAGACAGCGGTGGAATGATGCGCTTAGCAAAGGAGTGAATCTCGTCGAGGAGATCAAGATACCTTTTGCAGAAAAACAAGATTATCAACGTGTAAAATCATTGTATCTCAACAAAACAATTAGAAACCTACTCGCGACAGTGGGCGCTGCCTGGCTTAGTTTTGGACTTGACAATGTGCAGGGATTTTTTAGGCCATTAAAAAATATGCAAAGCCTAAAAGATTTTTATATTTACATGGCCAGCTTGGGTGCAGTCGGAATGCTGCTTTTCGGGAGAAATACCGTCAGATCACTCAGACTATATTTGAAATACCGAGATATTTCCAAAGATCTCAACCAAGTGAGTTATGCGCTCTTAAATGGCTTGCTAAAAGCTCATATCATACGGACTGATCGAAACGAAGTACGCGTAGAAATGCAAGTTGACCGCTCGGGTTCCGTTTACTGCCATTTAGAAGGGGGTACAACATACGACAAATCAATATTCATCAATGCATTACAGGAGATTATAGCGCCGATCAATAATCCGCGTTATGTGATTGTCAGGAAAAACAAATTTGCTTTTTTTGTCAAGCAGGAAGATTATCATGCTGTTCCGGAACTGCTGGCACGCAAAAAAGAGTTCGCCGAATATTTTAGCAATCAGTGGGAAGCACACGTAGGGAATTGTGATTTAATCTTTACCCGAACAATTACTGGCAGAAAATTGATCTTAAAAGCACGGGCGAAATCATTAGCGGCACAACTGGATGAAAACGTACTGCAGGTAAGTAAGTGGCGGTAAAGTAATAAATCAAAAAAAAATCAACAATAGGCAGGAAATTTTGAATCGTAATATGCGAATTTTTATAAAAACGTTATGCTAAATAATACCTTTGATCTGCAAATAGAAGGTACACCTTCTGAATTTGGGGATCAGTCAATTCTCGAGAATTTTAGATTCCCAAATGGAAAAGCTTTTCCTAAATCATACAAATCCTTTGTAAAAAACTATGGATACGGATTAGCATTAGGTGAATTTCATATTTATATTCCGATGGGCAACTATGGAGATTCATTAACTGTTAGATCCGATGAAATTAGAAATACCTATATTGATGATGTTAAAAATGATGATATCTGGTTTGAAATAGGTCCTGACTGCTCGCTGCCAATCGTAAAGCGATTGTTTCCCTTCGCTTCCAGCGACAATGGCTACTATCTCTTTTGGGACTATGAAATTGATGCAGCAGGCGAACTGGATATTTATATAACAGATTTTAAGGGTACAGGATTTAGAAAAGCTGGCAAATCAATCGATGAACTCATTAGTAATTTGACTGGCCGTTCTATTAAAGAATTTCTCCCATTCTGCAGCCATCCACTACCGCGGACTTTCAAATGTTTAAAGAAAATTGAATGAGCACTATCTAACTACTCGAGCGCCGCCACAATTGCAGGATCCTCGGGATCTATTTTTGGAAGAAAATGCTTCACAAGCCTGCCATTTTCATCGATTAGATATTTCTGAAAATTCCACAAGACAGCAGAACTTTCTACGCCGTTCAAGCTTTTGTTGGTCAACCACTGATAAATAGGCGCCTGCCGTTTTCCTTTAACATCAATCTTTGCTGCCATCGGAAAAGTTACGCCGTAATTCCGTTGACAAAAAGCAGCTATTTCGGCATCCTTACCAGGTTCTTGGTCTAAAAAATCATTTGAAGGAAAACCTATAATAACCAACTTATCACTGAATCTTTTATATAAGCGTTCAAGACTCTCGTACTGAGGTGTAAACCCACATTTAGAAGCGGTGTTTACAACGAGTATCTTTTTACCTTTAAATTGCGCGAAATCAATGGACGAGCCGTCCAACCCCTTAACTTTAAATCTATATAGCGTAGCTGATTTCAAAGCCATATCTACATTAACGTTACCATTGGTGAATAAATAATAGGCCACACCTGCGGCGACTACCGCAACAATGAATAAAATTATAAAGAGCATTTCTTTTATTTTTTTTTGAAACATGACAATCGATATAAGCACGAAACCATCCCAGAATCGTCTTTACTTAGGTCGATGAACACCCTTGGACTTGCGACCAAGGACGATACATAACAACCTTGCCGATCAACGTTGTACAAGGCAAAACGTATTCTGCAAAGTCTTATAAACGATGAGTTCAGCGTTTACAATGGATTAAAGTTACTAAAGAAAGTCTGAATTGGAAATGAAAAATGCTTTTCTGATCGCATAATAAACAGTATAAAAACCGAATCTTCATGACAAAGATTCGGCTACACTATTAAACTATATAAACCAATTGTGTACGTTAAAGTTGACTCATTGAGGGGATGTTGGCCTATTTGGGCTTAGCCCTATCTGTCCCTTTAGCATCTTCCCACCATCCATTGTAATCCGGAGATAATAATCTGAAGAACAAACAGTCCCATCTTCATCCATAGATTTAATCCCCAGCCCAACAGGAACATCCTGTTGAGTTGCAGCTGTCTTCGCTATCTGATTGGATTCGTTGTACTCATCAAACATGGACACATACATACTCTTGACACCAAGCGCGGTCAAACTATAGAATTGTCGCCACATAAAATCACCATGTTTTCGTTGCCCCTCCTGCAGTGACCCCGGCAATACACAGGGCTGATAGTCTATGTTATTTAAATTGCAAAACTGTAGATCAGCATTTTGGATATGCTGCGCATAATGATCCACGTCTGCAATGGTTCCGATGCGGCCTACCATCCAAGGTGACAACATATCAAATGATTTGTAGACATCGATATAGCCTTGTCTCGAATCTCCTCCTGTTTGTGCCAACCTCCAGTGTGTTGGCGTACCGCCCATGACATAGCAGCCTTGATCGCGAAACCACTGAATAACCTCCAGACAAACGGCTGCTGACCAGGGATGGTTGTTGTCATTAAAACCGAATCCCCAAATACCGACCACAGGCTTCCCGTTCTGTTTGGCATAGGCAGTAGACTGGGTATATTGTTTCATCAGATTTAGCCAATCATTTTTTATTTCAGCCTGCATATTAACCCAAGCCGACACATCATACATGATATAGAATTTGATACCATGTTGCTCGGCGGCAGTTTTAACTTTAGCCGTAATCGCATTACGAATGGGACCTTCTATCCCTGTGGGATTAAATCGCTGCAATGCCGCCGTGTGGATACCGTAATCCTTCATCCATTTAAATTGGACATTGACTGTCTGATCGTCAAATGAAGAAAACAGAGATGCAGGCGAACCATTGCCCAATGCCGGTAAATTGGTATTGTATTTTTTTTGTATTCGCTGTTGTCAGGCCAAGAAGGAATATGGAAATTACCTTGGGTCGGGGTCTGCTGCCAAGCCTCAGTCCAGTGCCACCAATGTGTTCCCATGGGTGAATTGTCACCCGCACAGGAAAACCAGCCCTGGTATCCCACGGTAATCTGCCCAACGACATCGCCTGTCGCGGAAAGCCCATTGTTGCCATTCGCTTTTTTGGCCTCCCCTTTCGGGATAGATTCTTCAATCTTCTTTTCGCTCTTTGAACAGGACATCATCAAAGCGATCAACAAAAAGATAATACATACTATTTTTTGCTGTCTAATACTCATAATTAAGTGTTTTTTTATAAATGGTTGAAAATGGGTTTATACATATTGGTTTATTTCAATGTTGGCCCCCATACCTTCCCGATGTTCCGGAAGGCTAAAGTTTTACTGGGGTTATTCTTGAAATCAAAGTTATTATGTACCATTAATGAACTATTAACAAGAAATTAATGGCTTCCATAAATCTGTATAAAATGAAAAATTATTTATAAATACGTTTAATGTGCGTACAATAATTTTGCTGTATATTGAAAATAAATGCTGCACCAGTTTATTTATAAAGAAGTAATCGAGCTGAGCGATCCGATGAGGTTTTCTTTCGAAAAAAGAAAACAATACGATCTAAATTCTGTATATTAAATGAACTCAATGGTCGATTTTTTTCTTGACTACAACTATTTCTTCTTTAGCGGAAGACCAAAGTTCCCTTGGGTAATCGTTATTTAATTCGAATAAATTAAACTAATATAAATCTCAATCCGATTTTCAATGAAAATTACGTTAACATTAACCCTTATCATGTTTATACAAGTCCTATTTGGACAGAAGTCTTTAACGCCTCAATGGCAATCGGACACCACCCTAAGATCTCCAGAGTCCGTTTGGGTAGATGCCAAGAACAAAGTACTCTATGTTTCAAATACGATCGCCTTCGAACCTAATACTACAGCATTCATCAGTAAACTGGATATGGACGGAAAATTTATCAAAAGAGATTGGGTTACAGGACTCAATGCTGTTTTGGGTATAGGAATCCACAAAAACCGGCTCTATGCGGCTGAAGCATTCTCTAAATCCATTGCCGTCATCGATACGGATAAAGCAAGCATCGTCAAAAGAATTACCATTGATGGCGCTGAGCTACTCAACGACATTACCGTTGACTCAAAGGGTATCGTTTATGTAAGTGATACGCGACTTGGAAAAGTCTATCGCATTGAAAACGAATCTCCTATGCTTTATGCAGAAAACCTAAAAGGTGCAAATGGGTTGCTGGCTGTCGGCAAAGACTTGTATGTGCTATCGGATGGCGCGCTTGTTAAGATAGATCAGGATAAAAAAACTACCGTAATATCGAAAGGTATGGAAGGCGGATTGGACGGTGTCGTACAAATTAAACCCAACGAATTTGTAGTTTCTGGCTGGCAAGGACTGATCTACCATGTCAAACCTGACGGCTTCAATGCTGTATTACTTGACACACGTGACAAAAAGATAAACGCTGCCGATATCGGATACGATAAATCTTCAGGTATGCTGTATGTGCCTACCGTTAGGAGTAACAGCGTTCAGGCTTACAAATTGGACTAGATGATTTAATGGATATACAGGCAGATGAAGCTTTCCACGTTTACCCCTTATACCAAGTCATTTAGAAAGGCTTTTTTGATTATTCCTTTTTTCGTTGTGATCGATGTATTTTGCGAGATTGTTCAACCCCGTCTGATGTCTATCATTGTCGACAACGGAATCTTGCATAAAGATATCAACTACATTTTGAAAATTGGATTGGCCATGATCGGATTAGCCATCGTTGCTATCGTTGCCAATTTATGCAACATCTATTACTCTGCACACGCGTCGGTGGGTTTTGCGACGAATCTCCGGACGGCCTTGTTTCGAAAAATACAATCCTTTGCTTTTGCGGATACCGATTATTTCAGTTCGGCCTCGCTTACAACACGGCTCACCAACGACACCAATATGATGCAGCAAGTCATGATGATGTGCTTGCGTATGCTTCTAAGAGCACCCCTTATGATGGTTTTTGCCATTATCTTTGCAGTTTCTATTAATAAGGATCTGTCCATCGTGATGGCCATTGCATTACCTATATTGGCCTTAAGTATTTTTATTTTATTACGCAAAGGACTCCCCTTTTTTATCAAGATGCAACAGGCAGTTGACCGTGTCAATAGTGTTGTGCAGGAAAATCTACTCAATGTGCGGGTAGTAAAAGCTTTTGTACGACAGGATTTTGAGAAAAAGAAATTCGACAAAGTGAATTTCGATCTGATGGATGTTGCCACCAAAGCTTCGAGCATCGTTGTCCTTATCATGCCTGTCATGCAATTGGTGATGGGTTTGTCGCTTGTTGCCGTGACCTGGTTTGGCGGACAGAAAGTAATGACCGGAACGCTTGCGCTGGGTGGATTGATGTCATTTCTAAGTTATATCACGCAAATCCTTATTTCTTTGATGCTGCTTTCATTGACTTTCATGATGATTTCAAGGGCAATCGCTTCTGGCGATAGAATTGAAGAAGTTTTAGAGAAACAACCCTCCTTAACGGATACTGCGGAAGGCCTCCAAAATAGATACGCCATCACAGCGGCACGGATCGCATTTAAGCAAGTCACTTTCCGTTATAACTTACAAAGTGAAAAACCCAACCTTGACAATATTAGCTTCGAAGTAAAGCCTGCGACTACCCTTGCAATCATAGGTGGCACAGGTTCGGGAAAGAGCACTTTGGTACAATTAATTCCACGACTATATGATGTGTCTGAAGGTGCCGTTTTAGTAGATGGCGTCGATGTCAGAAATTACCAACTACAGGAACTGCGCAGCCAGATTGCGATTGTGTTGCAGCAGAACCAACTTTTTTCAGGAACTATTTTAGAAAATCTCAAATGGGGAAATGAGCAGGCAACAGAAGAGGATATTTATGCCGCAGCTAGGATTGCCTGTGCAGACGATTTTATACGCTCCTTTCCCAGCGGCTATCAGACACTACTGGGACAAGGAGGCGTCAATGTTTCAGGAGGACAAAAACAACGCATATGTATTGCCAGGGCTTTATTGAAGAAACCTAAAATCTTGATTATGGACGACAGTACAAGTGCTGTGGACATCGATACCGATCGAAAAATACGTGAAGGTTTAAAAAATTATCTGCAGAACACCACACTATTAATTATCGCGCAGCGTATTTCGAGCGTCATGCATGCCGACCAAATATTGGTCATGGAAGAAGGCCGCATTGTCGGTTCTGGATCACACGATGTACTTCTGCAAACAAATACCAGCTATCAGGAAATTTATCAGTCACAACACCTGCAAAAAGAAGAAGCCTAATGAGTACCTCAAACAAATCCATTCCCGTGAGTTTACCTGGCCCCGGTAGTTCAAGACGCATTAAAAATGAAAAGCCTCAACAGGGATTTAAAGCTTTATGGCGATTGATGCGCTACCTTTCTTCGCAACGGCTGATGCTCCTGCTGATTTTAATTTCACTTTTGCTGGGAACTGCGGGGACACTGGCAGGCAACTACCTTTTACGACCTGCGATCAACAATTATGTCCTCAAAAAAGATATTGTTGGTCTAGGACATATTGCCCTGGTCATGATCGGAATTTATATCGCTACAGGAATTTTCAACATGTTGCAATACCGACTGACCATAAAGGTGGCACAGAAAACGATTTCTAACCTCCGAAATGATCTGTTCGACCGCATGCAGTACCTCCCTTTGCAATTTTACGATACCCATCAGCATGGTGATCTGATGAGTCGCTTCACCAATGACATGGATACAGTAAGCGATGCCCTGAATAATAGTATCACACAGCTTTTAATCAGCTCAATTACTTTGTTGGGGACACTCGCCCTCATGCTGTATATCAGCCCTATCCTGTCGATTATTGCATTGATCATGATTCCGCTGATGTTATATCTGGCGAAACTGATCATCAACAAGAGCAAGAGTTTTTTTGCCGCCAACCAAGCTGCGCTCGGCAATGCCAATGGCTATGTGGAGGAAATGATCAGCGGACAAAAGGTAGTGAAGGTTTTTGCCCACGAAAACGCTGCCATAGAACAATTTGAGCAGCTTAATCAGGTACTGCGGGAAAAAGCAACAAAGGCCCAGTTTTATTCTGGAATGATGATGCCTTTGATGGCGAATATGAGCACCATTAATTACGCGCTGACTACCATCGCAGGAGGTATTCTAGTGATCACACGTGGATTTGATTTAGGGGGGTTAACTGCATTTTTACAGTATGCACGGCAATTTGGACGGCCTGTAAACGAGATTTCCAGCCAATACAACAGCTTACAGGCAGCTCTTGCGGGCGCAGAACGTATTTTTGCCGTTATTGACACTGCTCCTGAAAGTGAAACGATAGATCCATTGCCAATGCCGGCCCCGATTCAGGGCCAAGTGACACTATCGCATGTAAATTTTGGCTATGTACCCGAAAAACAGGTTTTATTTGATATTGACATCGACGTAAAACCAGGACAAAAGATCGCTTTCGTGGGTGAGACCGGCGCCGGCAAGTCGACAATTATCAATTTGCTACCTCGCTTCTACCCTTTGCTATCCGGGGATATTCTTTTAGACAAGACATCGATTTTTAAGTTGGATCGCAATGAACTGCGTAAAAAACTGTCTATCGTATTTCAGGACACCCATTTGTTTACCGATACGGTCATGGAAAACATCCGTTACGGCAAGCTCACAGCAACGGATGATGAAGTGATAGCGGCAGCAAAGCTTGCTGCCGCAGATAGCTTTATCATGCAACTGCCACAAGGGTATAAAACCGAATTGACCAATGACGGGGCCAATCTGAGTCAGGGACAGCGGCAGTTAATTAACATCGCCCGGGCAACTGTGGCCAACACGCCAATCTTAATATTGGATGAGGCGACCAGCTCAATCGATACACGCACTGAAATTTCTATTCAGGAAGGTATTGACCGGTTAATGCAAGACAAAACAAGCTTCGTCATTGCCCATAGACTCTCGACCATAAGGAATGCCGACGTAATCTGTCTGATCGAAAAAGGAAGAATCGCCGAGTTCGGTTCGCATGCAGAACTCTTAAAGCAAAAAGGTAAATATTATCGTTTGTATATGGGACAGTTTGACTGATCATTTCGAGGTTTTAATACGATACTCCTTTCATGAAAGAAGCCTTGTTTCGAAAAATATTGCAGCTTACGAAATTCAAGTTCATCGATTTTCTGAAAGATGGCTACAACATTCTGACATTTGGATACATCTACGGGCAACTTTACACAGAACTTTGTCTCAAGAAAAAAAAGATTATGAAAGTATTTATAACCGGAGCTTCAGGCTTTATAGGTTCAGCAATCGTTCAAGAAATGATCGATGCGGGACATCAAGTAACTGGTTTAGCACGCTCAGAAAAATCAGCAGAGATAATCGCCAATTTGCGTGCTAAGGTAATCCGTGGCGATCTTCAACACTTGGATATATTAAAACAAGCCGCTTCAAGCGCCGACGCCGTCATCCATACGGGGTTTTCCCACGATCTGATGTTTGCAAATGAGTATGCAAAAGCTGCCGAAATTGATATCAATGCGATCAATGCCATGGGCGAAGTGCTGCTCGGTACACAAAAACCGCTTGTCGTTACAGCTGGAACCTTGGGTCTACCACTTATCAACGGGTTCGTCACAGAGGAAAGTACACTCCTAAATTCACCGAGAGGTTCAGAACCTTCGGCAATGGCCCTGGCAGCAAAAGGTGTCCATGCTTCAGTGGTTCGCTTACCACCCTCTGTTCACGGCAGCAGTGATCTTGGCTTTATGGCAGGCTTCACATCAAGTCTGATCCAATTTGCACGCGATCATGGTGTTTCGACCTATCCCTTAAATGGGGACAATCGTTGGCCAGCAGTTCATCGTTTAGACGCTGCAAAAGTTTTCTGCAAGGCGGCCGAGAAAGCCGAAATTGGGGCATTGTACAACGCTATTGGTGAAACTGGCATTAAAATCAGTGCAATTGCTGAACTGATCGGCACGAAATTACATTTGCCTGTTACTTCATTACGGGGTGAAGATATTGTCAAACATTTCCAATGGCTGAGCCATTTCATCACCTTCGATAGCCCGGCGACAAGTTTTGAGACACAGCAGCAATTAGATTGGTCGCCTACGCATATCGGTTTATTGGAAGATGTTCATCAGAATTATTTATAAATTTGTTATATGCTACAAAGTCGAACACAGCGTATAAAAACGATCAGTGAATTTCATCAATTAAGAGGTTTACCACAGCCTGAGCATCCATTGCTCAGTGTTGTGGACTATTCAAAGATGAAACGTTCTCCTTTGGATGATGCATCGGCCTTATTGTTTGATTTCTATGTCATTTCCAATAAAAGAGGCATCACAGGCAAAATGCGCTATGGGCAGCAGCTCTTTGATTTTGACAACGGTGTACTCGGCTTTATGTCGCCCAATCAATTGCTGAAACTGGAAGAAAATGACGCTGTTACCAACGTAAACCGAAGCGGGTGGATGTTGCTTATTCATCCGGACTTTTTATGGAATACCACATTGGCGAAAACCATTAAAGAGCATGAATTCTTCGATTATTCGGCAAATGAAGCTTTATTTCTTTCAGAAAGTGAAGAGAAAACACTAAACGATATTATTGAAAATATCCAACGGGAATATCGAGCAAATATGGACAAATTCAGCAAGAACATTATTGTATCAAACCTCGAAACATTACTGAATTATTCGGAGCGTTTTTACAACCGACAATTCCTGACGCGAGAGAAAGCCAATCATCACGTTTTAAATCGCCTGGAAGAACTGCTGAATGCTTATTTTTCTACAGATGGTTTGGTCTCAAAGGGTCTTCCATCCGTTCAATATATCGCAGATAGCTTAAATATTTCCTCTAAGTATCTCAGCAGTTTGCTTAAAGTAATAACGGGGCAAAGTACCCAACAGCATATTCACGAAAAACTGATTGAAAAAGCAAAGGAGAAATTGTCAACAACGGCACTTTCTGTTAGCCAAATCGCCTATGAATTAGGCTTTGAACATTCACAGTCATTCAGCAAATTGTTTAAAACAAAAACCAAACTTTCGCCCCTGGAATTTCGCGCCGGATTTCACTAAGCTACTGAAAGCTAACGAAAACCATAGAATGACCATTGGATATGGGAGAAATGATCCCGGTGGGCATGGACATTATAATTTAAGAGGTGAAGATCAAAAAAGAAACAGCAGACCGCGCAATGTCTATTGCCAGTTCTGCTGTTTGAATCAAAAGTTATTTTTCTTTTTGATCTTTAACTGCATCCTTAATCGCTTTTGTCTCTTCGGCAGTCTTAGCACTTATTTGATCTTTATACTTATCA
Source organism: Sphingobacterium sp. HSC-15S19 (assembly GCF_050433745.1). Lineage (NCBI taxonomy): Bacteria > Pseudomonadati > Bacteroidota > Sphingobacteriia > Sphingobacteriales > Sphingobacteriaceae > Sphingobacterium > Sphingobacterium sp. HSC-15S19. The sequence goes on along the minus strand of NZ_JBNPWQ010000019.1, from coordinate 28,469 downwards.
AATTCATCAGAGACCTTATCAGCCATATGGCCTGCTGTCTCGCTAATTGAGGATGACACATGATCATACTCTTCTTTCACTTTATCGGCTACTTCTTCGTATTTATGTTTTGCCTGCTCTTTGAGATCCCTTGTTTTTGCCTTGATTTTCTTTCGCGTTTTTCTTCCACTATTCGGTGCCACCAATACACCGACCAATGTACCAATTGCCGCTCCCGCCACCATTGCCAGAAGTAATCCCGTTGAATTATTTTTTCCGCCGCACATCTTTAATTTCTTTAAACAATCGTAATTAAGCATATATTTCAAAATGATATGTTGTTAAAACTCTTACAAATTCTAACAATAAAAGCAAAAGATTAGTTTGTCATATTTAAAAAAATGTACAACAAACTAGATTGCAGCATCACATGAACCGAAAGACGCTAAAGATGAGCATTCAGTAAAGGCCTGGATCAAATAGCACTACTGGACACGACTTTTTAGTTCTGTCCCCAATTCAGTGTTGATTTTCCTTTGTTTGAAGTATTGAAAAATGACTGCAATAATAAAAAGCACAAAAAGTACAAAAAGGGTCTGTCCAATAATTGGATCATTTGTATCCTTTGCCAAGGGGTGTCCGATTGGAACTCTGGTAAAGGTCTCATTAATGGTGGGCACCAGCGACAAGAAAAAACTGAATGACCATAGAAAATTCTCAAAATACCGAGCCTTCGTACTACTTTTCTTTATTGCGTGCAGCCAATAGGCCACCGTGACAAGAACCAAGATGAAGAGTGAAAAAACATGCCCGGCATTGAAGCCGCCCTGTTTCGAAATTCCTAATGCCGTAAGAGAAGTGATGGATGTCGCATAAAAATATAACTTCCCCGATAATACTTTAAGATTGATCTTGCCATAGCTGATAAATCCTAATACAGCACCTAAAAGTGCTGTAAGACCAATAACTGTGTGGAAAACTCCTAAACCTGATAAATTCATTTTTTCTATTTTTAACGTTGATAATTTCAAAAAAATGTTCCTATAATGTAAGGTCGTTGTCACGCTTTCACGGCACAATCCATGGAATAACAACCCTTTAATGGAACACTACAAAGTTGCAATAGAATAAGAAAAATAGTTTTTTGATTTCGTTCAAAGATTTGATATTTTAGTTCAAATAACAGGACTACAATCTTATTGGAGAAAACTTGGTCCCCTCGATAAAAATGGAATACCATATACAAATAACCATTGGTTTTTAGTTGCTTTTAAGCTGTCGACGATAATTTGTTGGCGATATGTGGTATTTGTCACTAAAACTCTTTGTAAATGTTGCAAGGTCGTTAAATCCACAGTTAAAGGCAATTTCGGAAACACGCTGATCGGAAACCAAAAGGAGCTCTGCCGCCTTTTCGAGCTTCTTATTTTTGATGTAGCTGGCAGGTGTATCACGATATAATTTGGCAAACTCTCTTTTAAATGAAGAAACACTCAGATTATTCTGTTCCGCAAGCTGCTCAATGGTCAATTGGGAAAAGAGATTGGCTTCAATGATCTGTTTAAACGAATAGGTACTTGAAGAAAAAAGCTGTGATAATATCACCCGTATGACCGACGCGTTTCTCGTTTGGGACAGGAGCAATATAATTTCTTTTAATTTGAGCACCAGTATATCTTCATTGATCAATGAAGGATTTTCAAAATAGAACAGCAAGCCTTCGACATATTTCTGGATCAGGAAATCATTGTCAATTTTTTCTTTTGATTGGTTTGAAATGATATTTTCGGGTTCAAGCAGCAACGAGGGCAACTCTCTATCGTAAACTTTCTTCAAGGTATCGGGATAAAAAGTGACGATTAACAGCTGACAATCCTGCGTTGGATTCACATCGTGGATTCGCTTTCCAGAATTAATACAATTCAGCAATAAGGAATAATGCTTCGCAATAGTTAGCTCTTCGTCATTTGCTTGGTATTGCATCTCCCCTTCCAGCACATAGAGGAAGCAAGCCTGTTCCGCTACTGGAAATTCAAATGTAAATGGTGCCTTCAAAGCAATTTTTTGCATCATCGGTCTTCCAAATAGCTCATATTTTTTGTAATCGTTTACCATTGTGCCACTCAATTTCTCAAATTTAACGATTGAGTTCCGTATAATTAAAATGACCGTTGTGCAATAGAGTCTTATTTTCTAAATTTCCGTTAAAATAGATTCATCCAATCGATGTATTTTAAATTGGTTAAACACCTGTTGATATTAGTCTAAATTTACGTCTATTTTGACACCAAGATTCTTGCAGCTTACCTTTAAGACATGATCTACCCAAATGCATAACATAGGCTGTTTTCCTGGTTTGTTTTGATCCCAGTCTTCTTTCCAGACAATGTCGATCGTTTTACCATGATAGTCTAAGTTTCCGAGGTAAAAATAATCCATTTTGCCCGCAGGTATCAGCGGCTGAAGCTGAAAGCTGTTGTGATGGGTAGCCTTAAAGCCAATGAGATCTGCTATGATCATGTCAGGATAGGTTGAATGAAAATAATCACTCTGTCCACCAAATTGCTCGCCATCACTTGGTATATACCATTCACCGATATTTGGCTGGGCATAACCGTGAAGTCGGGTAAGCATCATAATTTGTTCGTAGAGGATCTCTTCGTCCTGCGCAGTGATTTGATTCTTATAATTTCTTAAATAGTTACTGTATGCTTTATAGACGACCGAGTTTTGAAAAGGCCATCCTCTGCCGTTCCAGGCATAAGCCTGCTCATTGTAATAGGGATGTTGCCTTTCGGCCGTGGTCATTCCTTTGTGGTTATTGAAACCTTTTTCAGAAGTAAACATCGCCCAAGCTACTTCATACTTCTTATTATCCTCAGGCGGTATCATATTGAAATACCAGGGGGTATAACCAACGGATTCCCGCACCCGAGCTTCGTAATCCCGAACACCATAGGCGTTGTCACCAGCTGTTAAGGTATTAAAAAATCCATCATCTGAATTCCAAAGCGTCCGGAGAAATTTTCGGCGTATTTCCTGACTTCTGACCTTATAGTAATCTGCTTTCGCCTTATTCTTAATCGAAGGATGTTGTTGCTGTTCCAGTCTATAGAGATTGTACAATGCGTTGTTATTTCCAAAGGAATAACTTCCAACGGATGGGCGCACCAAATAAAAATCAGGATAACCTTTGGTAAATGCTAATGGAAAGTCCTTCGCTGCAGTCGTATTTGCTGCCTTGTCTGTCGTCCCCCAACCTAAATAAAGGTCTCTCCAGATACTATCGGTATAAATAGCATAGGGCCCTTTACTTTCAATTAAGCCAAGTACCGCCGAAAGGCTGAACTCCATGCCATCATACAGATCCAGAATTTTGTACATGCCGTCGGTCTTCGCATTTGCATTTTTTACAGTGAATAGGCTATCCAAAAGGTGCTGGTGGGTCTCCATCGCCGGAAGCATCTTTTGCGTCCAGGCCTGATCGGGATGAATTTTTAAAAATGATTCAATACCATCGACCATCCAGCTGGAAAAATGAACACTTTCGGGCCTGCTCAAATGGGTCAAAAAATTACCGTTTTCCCTTTGATTTATTTTGGAAGCTGATCCAAGCATAAAATATTCGGCATAAGATCGAAGGTATTTTGGATCACGAAGCCAACGTACATCGTAAAACTGATGCGCTGTTGGGCAGGTAATCGCTCCACTCAAGGATCCCCAGGCGGGATACCCGAAAAATTCTGTTATCACCCAATATTCCTTTGAATCATGTGGATCGTAATAATCCCGAAGATGCTTGCTGATCATCCACCAACGATAATTATAAACGCGACTTAGGGTATCGTTGGAACTCTCAAAATACGGAATGTTATTGACCAAGAATTCTTTGTTGTTGGATTCGTCAAAAGCACCGTCCGATTTTGGCCGGTGCTCGTAAGCATTGAACTCCTTTATATTGTCTGTTAAGTTATTTTTTGCCACTTCCTTTAAACGATCAAGTTCATGGCGATATATCGACTCCTGCTTACCCAAAAATCCTCGATTACTCGAACAGGAAAAAAGAGCACCTAGAACCAAAAAGGCTGTGCTGCTTAAAACAATAGATTTTAGAAAAACGGAGCGACGTTGTCTTTTCATGTGGTTATATGGAATAGAACGAATTTATAGTTGATCTGCTATAACTTAAAAAATTAGCATTAACGTCCATCCGAAGGAATCAACAGGAGATTGATAGGCTTTCATCGCCGTAATTTTCTACAGGACAATTCTTGATGAAGTTAAACACAAGATCTAATCCAAAACTATAACAAACAAAGGCCTAATCAACAGAATTTTTATGACAATTCAGCATGTTGGAACAAATCGGCGTAAAATTGATACAATGTATCATATTGTACTAATTTGAGCTCGTACTTTATAGTTCACAATAGATAACAATACGCTTTATCGCCATCTGAATTTCATTGTTTTTGGCCATACTCAGATCTATTAATTCGACAATGGTAAATTTTTTCCTGGATAAATTTTTCGATATTCCAGGCTTGAGCCTAAAATATTATGAAAGAGGATGGTATTTTTTTTGCAAAAAACCAAATATTCCCATTTTCACATAAAAAAGTATCTTTTTCATATTCTTTCTACTGCTATTCTAAGTTACATTTGCCTTATAAGTAAACTTGACTCAAAAGAAGTAATTGCTGAAATGAATGAAGATGCCTATCTCATCATTTTAAATTTCTGAATTGATTCGATAAGAATACTGTAAAAAGAATCCTACAATACTACACTGAAAAACATTTTGTGGAACGATGCTGTCGTTCCACATTTTTCATCTATTAAATCGGTCTCCACCCAACCTTCTACGGCAGCCACTTTAGCTTGCTCGCCGTCTTTTCATACGTTAGTCCCCGGTAGTTCCTTCCGTTGTCATTTCAATTTTATGGATTGTACCGTCTGCACGGTAATTTAGGGTATCTATGCATATCGAACGGCTAAAACTGCCTCCATCTGGGTTAATCCCCCCATTATGGTAAACGAAATACCATTGGTTTTTAAAAGGGACAATTGCTTGATGGTTCGTATTGCTATTGCCTGCTATTTCATTCAGAATCCCTTTATACACATAGGGACCTTCGATCTTATCGGCCATGGCATAAGCGATCTTCTCCGGAAATTCCGTGGCATAACTCAAATAATATTTTCCATTGTGCTTGTGAACCCACGGTGCTTCGGTAAAAGCCAGTCCTTCAAAATTCAATTGCTTTACTTCGCCATCAATCTCAACCATATTTTCCTTGAGTTTTGCGTAGTAGCACTCACGGTTACCCCAGAAAATCCAGGCTTGGCCATCATCATCAATAAAAACAGCCGGGTCGATACAGGCCCAAGAATGGGAAGAAGCAAAACAGTCCTTATTGGTCAATAACGGTTTCCCCAATGCATCTCTAAAGGGACCTTCGGGTCTATCTGCGACAGCAACACCTATTCCGGACCAATTAGAGCTGATGTACCAGTAATATTTTCCATTACGTTCGGTAACGTGTCCCGCAAATGCATCGCCGCTTTTTGCCCAGGTAAAATCACTTATTCTCAAAGACACTGGATATTCCGTCCAATTTTTTAAATCCGTTGTAGAATAAACAATCCAGTCTTTCATCTTATAGCCTTGCTGACCTCCTGCAAAATCATGGCCTGCATACAACCAAAGTGTATCCCCCTTAACCATTGCTGCTGGATCAGCCGTAAAATGATGCTTAATAATCGGATTTCCCTTTGCGGTAAAACGATACCTGTCATCCCCAACCTCTGGAGATAGTAATTCACCGGGTACACCACCCCATTTACTATTCAGAAGACGAGACTCTTCCTTGCTAATTGAAATCACACTTCCATGTCGCGGGTTAAAATTTTTACGCAAAGCCTCAGGTTTCGAGGAGAAATTAAAAAGATCATCTGTGCGCTGAAATTCATATCTTCCATTCGCATACAGATCATACATCAAGATATAATCGTCTGTTCCGTTCAACTTAAAAAGACTCGATCCTTCGACAACAACAGAAGTGTCTGCATAGGCATCGAGATACCGGAAGTCTTCTTTCCATGGTCCTTTTAGGGATTTACTTGTCGCCTGCTGAATCCCATTTTTCACTTCTTTGCCCGCACCATCTTTTGTATTGCCCTTAAAGAAAAAATGGTATAACCCATCTTTATAGACGATATCGCCATCAATACCGCCAAATTTTGGACTGAACAATAAAGTAGGTTCCCTTTCAAATCCACTAAAATCTTTATTCGCATAGGCTGCATAAAAATCAAGTTTATCGTTCTCATATGATTTCACCGTAAAATATACAAGGTATTTTTTCGCAACTGGATCATAGATCGTCTGTGGTGCCCATACCCATTTTACGTTTTTAAATTTTTTAGGGTATAATTTTGCCAGATCAACAGTATTGTGTTTCCAATCCGTCAGGTTATCAGATCGCATCAGAATAATACCAGGATTACTTCCCCAACCATTCTTGGCGGTAAACATATCAGTTGCGACCATATAAAATGACTTTTTGTCCTCTCCCCTAAGGATGTGCGGATCACGAATCCCTCCCGTTTGGGATATATCCGCGGATGACAAAACAGGTTTATTGTTATTTAATGCAACCCAGTTTTGCGCATCCTGACTGACTGCAAATCGCAATTGCTCTTGTGTATTTTTATCCCCCGAACCCTCAAAATAAGCAAAAAGATAACCCGCCGCCTTATCTGCATTGTATATTTTTTGCGCTATGACATTAGTAAAACTCATTAATGCAATACTCAATACCCCCATTTGTTTTAGTTTCATGTCGGATCAATTTTTAGGTTTTTCTAAATGTTTATTTGTCAAGCAAACCTTCTTTATTAAAACTTAACCATGGATTGTTTAATGCACAAATTCCAAATTATCTTGATCTCGAAAGGATATTCAACACGAATTTAAATTTGCTCAAAAACGCTTTTCCACGATGCTTTAGTAGAATACGATACGAGGCTTACTTTTTATTAATGTTAAATATACACTTATTATTCAAATAGGCGGTATTTTTTATGATAAGTATCGTTTAAAACGGGACATTTTCCAAGGGTAAAAGTCTTGAATCCGAGATAGCTGCAATCCGATGCCCTATAATCTTCATATAAGCTGGATTTTGTTCAAATGAAAAAAAATCGGACACACTTTTCTGTTTAATCAGCATACAGATATCCCACTGTTCCTGATCGGGCCCTATCAGAAACCGATCACCATGCCCAATAAAAAGTAGCTCACCGCCGCTTTCTTCCACAAAAGGTTTGGCTAGCTTTATATAATTCATAAAAGCATCGTATCCCGAAATTTCTTTGATTGGTGCAATCTCCGGAAAATTAGTATAGTCCGCGATTTTCCTCAACTGAATTAAATTAAGATTTACAATAGGGCCTTGGATATTTTTCAATGCCAGATTCCTTCCGGCTTCATAACCGGGATACAAATACGTCTTTCTTGTCATATCAATAGATACTTGTTGTTTCACTCACTTTACTTTTCAACTCAGTTGCGGCGTGAAGTACGACTTTTTTATAAGCAATGATTTTGTCGTTTTCAAATGGAATAATAACTGTATTTTCAAACAGGAAATTTCCCTCACCCAATCGGTTCCAATCCGCCTGCAAGTTTTTGTTGTCAAATTGCCCCATGTTTAACATAAATCTGATTCTGTTGGAAAGAGCGGTTAAATTCAGGCTATCTGCGATATGTATTTTATTTTCGGCCATATTGTAAATTGTTAAAACTCCCATCAATGGTTTACTTTCCAGGAATTCGGATTTCAATTGTTTTTTATCTACTTTGTTCATGTGCTTTTAAATTAAAATTATAAATCACCACCCAATGATTTCAATTGCGCAGCAAAAATAAGGAGATCTGTTACGGCCATTCCGTCCAATAGCTTATTGGCGATGTGCTCAGCTGTAACAGTAGCCTCATTAAAAATTCGATCACCAGCCGCAGTAAGCTTCACATAGCTGACCCGGGCATCTCTATCATTGTGTTCTTTTACAACAAGCCCCATCTTTTCCATAGGTGAAATAATCCTTGTAATCCCTGAGGCCGTTAAACCGGTACTTTCAGCCAGATCAATTCGCCGTAACCGGTTCCCGGAAGCCTGACTTAAAATATGTAGGATCATAAAGTCTGTCAGACTTAGTCCATGCAAGCTCAACCCATCAAACTTTTTGGTGATGACAGATTGAACTTTTATAATGTTCAAAATCGTATTAATTGCGGTCATATTATTATTTGCAAAATACTTGACTGCTCAAGTATTTTGCAAATATAATAGTTTTATTTAAATGGTTGAACAAAATAAACAAAAGATTCTGCGAACGGGGTGGTTACACTAAAGCGCATTAATTCTATTTCTTTCGTGGGAGAAGGAGATTTGTATAAAACTACACTTAGGTGTAGCATTGATGCATACTATCGTAAGTCATATTTTCCATGTTGAAGATAAATATGTAAGTTATTACGAATCCCAACATTCAACAACGGGCTCGATATATCTCTTGATCCAAAGCCATTATAGATATGTCAATATCATGATAGGATTGTTTATCGCTTTCTGGGCAAAGCTATTTTTCAAAAAATATGGTTTTAATCTTTTTGAAATTGTTATCCTATTGTGTTTTATTTTGGGAATGACGATGTTGATCTATACCGTTTTTGCAATAATTGAGGGTGTAACCCATACGAGCGTTATGGTACAGGCGAGCATTGTCGCTATGTTATATAGCGTATGGGCTATTGGGCAATTTTTCGATCCCTACAAAATACCGAGTTATTTAAAGGCACTCGCAATTTATATTTTAGGATATGTATCATTTACAGTAGCAATCTTTATTATCGGTCTATCAATTGACTTAATTTTAATGAAAAGATAGTTTATGCACTCAATTTCCTTCCTTATGAGACCTTGATAAAAAGCAGATGGGTAACTTTACACGATAAACTTACCCATCATGCTGCTAGTTGCCTGTTACAGATTATTTCTCAGATATCCCTGGAAGTTGTCTTGAAACTGAAGGCCGGTCCCCAGCCTATATTTACTTAATTTATTGTTGAGCGTAAGTCCCCATAATACAAATTCGGTCAGAAAATGGAGATCTTCGGGTTTCGTTTCTGGCTGATATTGCTGAATTAAAGCATGTATAGGCTTCACTTGATCCAAAACCTGCTTATACGTTGAATCGTTGAGTTCATCAGATAATTCGATCCCCTCTGATTCTGAAAACCAACGAACAATGTCGTCGTAAGGATAACGTTCGTTATCTCTTTCCAGTTTCTCAATTTTTGGAAATAAAATCGGAAAAAGGTTTTTAATCGCGTTTTCTATCAGCTGCAGTGCGACGATACCCGCCCCTTCCTGCTCGCCTTCATAAACGAGCTCAACTTTACCTGTTATCGCAGGCACAATACCCATAAAATCACTCAGCCGTACTGCAGTTGCTTGCGCACCACTTCTGAGCATGCGCAATTCAGCGGTGCTTAATAAGTTTTGAAATGCCGTAATGCTCATACGCGCACTCACGCCACTCTTTTCATCAACATATTCACTATTTCGTGCTTCAAAGCTTATCTGCTCAATCAATTCCCTAGCCAGTTCGGGGACGTATATCTGCTCCTTCTGGGCCGCTTCCAAGTTCGCTTCCTGCGCTGTAATTGCCTTTGCTATCTCAACCGATGCTGGGTAATGTGTGAGTATCTGCGATCCTATGCGATCTTTCAGCGGCGTCACAATACTCCCTCTATTGGTATAATCCTCCGGATTCGCAGTAAATATAAATTGTACATCTAACGGTAAGCGTAACTTAAAACCACGGATCTGAATATCGCCCTCTTGCAATATATTGAAGAGAGCTACTTGGATTCTAGCTTGAAGATCAGGCAGCTCGTTAATGACAAATATGGAACGGTTTGCCCTTGGAATCATACCAAAATGAATCACACGATCGTCTGCATAGCTCAGTTTTAAATTTGCGGCTTTGATGGGATCTACATCACCGATCAAATCAGCGACCGTCACATCTGGTGTGGCCAGCTTCTCCGCAAAACGATCACCTCGACCAAGCCAGCTTATCGGTGTATCGTCGCCTTTCTCCTTCAGAAGTTCTAGCGCATAACGCGATATGGGGTTAAACGGATCATCATTAATCTCTGAACCCTGAACCACTGGCACATATTCATCCAATAAGTTGACCATGAGCCTAGCCAAACGTGTTTTCGCCTGACCGCGAAGGCCTAAGAAATTAATATTGTGTTTGGAAAGAATTGCTCTTTCAAGTTCTGGAATAACGGTATCTTCATAACCATGTACTCCATTGAACACGGTTTCGCCCGCCTTTATTTTTGTAATCAGATTATGACGCAATTCTTCTTTTATTGTTTTAGGTTTATAACCCGAAGTTTTTAATGCACCAAATGTTGTAATCTTCGTGTAATCCATATATTCTTATCGTATTCTTTTTTTTCGATTTTCTTCGTAATCCTCAAAAATCATTTCGCCTAGATCCCCAAGTCCCGTGTAATAAGCCTTCCCTTGATTTGAAGCTGTAAACTCGTCGACAAATTGCTGCAGATAAGTATCCGAAGCAATCATAAAGGTTGTAATTGGTATTCCCAGCTTCCGGGCTTGCGCAGCCATACTATAGCACTTGCTAGTGATAAAAGGATCCAAGCCCATAGGATTTTTATAATAAGTACCGTCCGGCATATTTAAACAGCTCGGTTTCCCATCGGTTATCATAAATATTTGCTTATTCGCATGCCGTTTTCGCCTTAGTAAGTCCAACGCTAGCTTTAAACCTGCGACCGTATTGGTATGAAATGGTCCAACTTGCAAATAAGGCAGGTCTTTTATCGCAATAGGCCATGCATCGTTTCCGAAAACAATAACGTCAAGTGAGTCTTTCGGATATCGGGTCAAAATAAGTTCCGATAAAGCCATCGCTACTTTTTTTGCAGGAGTGATCCGATCCTCGCCGTATAAAATCATACTATGGCTGATATCGATCATCAACACTGTACTCATCTGCGACTTAAACTGTGTATCTTCTACGACGAGATCATTTTCTGATAAGGCAAACTCGCCTATCCCATGATTGATCTGTGCGTTTTTCAAGCTCTCTGTCAAAACTATTTTCTCCAGGCCATCTCCGTACTGATAATTTCTGAAATCGCCCATATTTTCGTCACTCCGTCCCTGGTGATTGGTTTTATGATTGCCTGATATCCCTTTCCTCATTTTCCCAAAAATCTGGTCCAAGGCATGCTGACGCAAGGCTTTCTCCAGCTTTGAGGTAATATCTACTCCACCTTCACCACCAAACTCCACTTTTTCTCGGATATAACCTTTATCCTTCAGATCCGCAATAAAATCATCTATCGTATAGGCTGGAGTCGTCAGTTTGAACTCTTTATCCAATTGCCTAAGCCAGTCAATGGCTTCATCAAAATCACCAGAGGTATGGGTAATCAGTTCTTTGAAAATGTCAAATAATTTATCAAAAGGCGTTTGAAACGGCTCTTCATATTGCTTGAAGAGAAAACCTTTACTTCGTTTCGTGCTTTTCATGCATTCCTTTTATTAGTATGAGGAAGCTATCCAAATAGTGTATCGGATGCTTCATAGTATGAATTTACGAAATAATAATTTTTGTAAGCACCTTATGTCCATTTAACTTTAAAAACTGGCTATAGTATGACGCACGAGCGACAACTTCCACTGAGGAATTAGTTTCAGGCCTTTACGCTCTCCCAGTCAAAAGCCGCAAAGAATTGGTATTCCTTGCGGCTTTTTGATTCGGTCATTCTAAATACAAGAGAATTACCCTGAAATAAGTACCGTTTAATAAAGCAGTTCCAACGTTGGCTTATTGGTGGTTGCTTCCCTGCTACTAAAAGACATATCATTTGTAGAAGAAGCCGCAGCTGTATTTAAAAATAGAAAGGATACTTTACGATCAGTACCGGTAAGCAATCTGTTAATGGCCGAGGTGACGTCGATGGTCTGTAAACCTATCCCTGAAACAGAAATCTTACCGACAAGTACAGTATCCATTGGTGCATTGTTCCAATTAATGCTATTTTCCAACCAAGATGTCGTGGAGGTCGTATAAATATTAATAGTCCGTTGTGGTGCTGTATTCACTCCTGCAACATACATTTTTAATTTTGCCGAACTCACTTTAGGTTTAGTAATCATCGCAATATCAAATTTAGCGTATGCTTTACGCGCGTAAGATGTAGTGTCGGATTTGATGACAAGATCAGCTGTAGTTCCATAATTTGTACTCGCATAGGTACCGTTACGGACATAGGCATCGGCAAGAGAACTTCCAGCATTGGCTACAACAGCATGCTGAAACGCTCCAACATCTGGATTACCCAATGGCAGCGCATTTCCAGCAAAATCCTCGCCCCCATTGTTACTTATAAATACACCAGCATTAAGGGCAGCCGAACCGGAACCTACATCATAACCTTTTGCAGCGTCAAGGCCGTTTCCACCAATTGGATTGACAAATACCGGATCTTCATAAAAATTGTTTTTCCGCACGGTAGTTCCCCAGTTCAATGATGTAAATGTACTTGACGGAAATAAACAATTATTGTTAAACTTCAATCCGTTATCGGCCTGGGTAGACAGACTGCTAATGGTCGAGGTCGTGTAAAAAATATTATTTGAAAATGTTGCATAAGGCTTTCCTGAACTCATGCCATTCATGACGTTAAACAGGCTGGCGGTCGGATTTTTGATAAAGAATACATTATTATAAATCTCACGGGAATCGTATGTTGTTTTTTCGATCAAAAAGAGCTTCTTTAACCTTGTTGTACCGATATCGTTGACAGAAACGTTGTAGCGGACTTTAATATTCTTAGACTGGTTCATAAAAAGCATAAATCCGCCGTTATTATCATGCGAATAATTGTATTCGAAGATATCTCCATCGGTTACTGAATTGGTATCATAGCCATCGGCATCGAACGCGACTCCGTCGTTGGCCCCTCCGCCTGTCATACCATAAACCTCATTATAAGCCACCAGCGTATTCAAGCTGCCAATTGTCCAAATACCGGCATAATTTTCAGAGCCTGTGTTCATACATGCCTTATAGACCGTATTGTGTGTAATTTTACTTCCTCCCGTCACACCAGACATAACGATACCGTCGCCGTAGATATATTCAATCAAATTGTTATCGATAATAATATCTTTTGATCTTGCCGCCATAGCCCTATCGCCAGTGGTCCTTATCCCTTCAACGGAACAATTGGCGACATGACAACTTTGTACCAAAGCCCCGTATATTTTACCGTCTAAGATAATCCCGCCAGAACTTTTGTTATAATTGGTCTGTCCATCGATAGCACCATTGACGTCATGGACATAACAATTTCTAATGGAGACATTGCTGATTGCTGTTCCTGCAGAACTGCCTCCAATCACGCGGATCCCCGTGGCAGCATAACTTGTCCCGCTTGCGATTGTATTCGTCAGTTCGAGGTTATTTACTTCAAAATAGGATACCTTATTAAGGTATAGCGCATTTGATCCATTCCTCTTTCCACCCCCGTTGATAATCGGACGAACATCACCGCCATATTTATCTATGATAATGGGAGCTTCAGCCGTTCCCGAATTTTTCATATGCAAAGTGTCATTCCATACGCCTCCGCTCTTGAATAAGATACGGTCGCCGGGGCCAAAAACCGAGGCATTAATTTTGGCCAATGTTCTCCATGCTGTAGTTGTGCTCATTCCTGTGCTATCATCGTTTCCGCTGGGATCTATGTAGTAAGTATTGCCCACACTTGCCAGATTCGCCTTCGCTTTTATTTTTAGCGATATCGGAGAATCTAGTTGAACGGATTTTTGGCAGCTCAGTAGCCCAATGACTCCAATAGAAATCGCCGTCATAAATTTTCTCATAATGTTGTTTTTAGTTTTATAATTTGTTATAATTTTTACAGACGTATTCTAATTCCGACGAATACGAATTTTATAATTTGATTAATAACATTAAATTATAAATAACCCATCAACCACAAGGGGTAAAATCAAAAATAAAGAGGGGTAAAATTTTAAATTAGAACCTGAAATAGAAATTCAACATATTCTTTATAAAAGAATATGCCGCATAGCTGAAAAACTAAGCAGCATATTCAATAAGTATTGAAACTGGATTGCTTTTTAATACTTATTTCCAGCCTGGATTTTGGACTAAATTTGGATTCTTATCAATCTCCGTTTGTGGAATTGGAAACCAATAATTCTTTGCTGTAAATATGCGCTTTTGATAAACTGAGCGTTTGAAAAATGCTTTAGGGTTAGATTCATTATCATCCTTTTCTGTACCAGAAAAATTCATTCCATAGAAATTTCCATTTAACACAGCTTCACCAATTTTCCAGCGTCGCACATCACGATACCGGATACCCTCATTATTTAGTTCTACCCGACGCTCGTCTCGAATTGCTTTGCGCATCCCCTCCTGCGAAGATGGTACAGGTAAAGCATCTTTTCCCACACCATATTGTGGTACACCTGCGCGTATCCTTATCAAATTGACATACTTTAATATATCAGGATGATTAGCGTCGGACTCATTTAGTGCTTCGGCGTAGTTCAGATACACTTCGCCAAGCCGATAAAGTATTCCTGGTCTATAGGGATTTGTTCCATTGCGGGGGTCGTGATCTGGATGGACTTTCTTACGTAAAAGATACCCATTTTGCGGGGCGTCATGTGTAGGTCCCCCATCCCAGTTACCACTATAAAATTCGGTTGTCCGATTTTCTCTTCTATACCAAGCACCATTATACAAAACCGAAATATAAAATCGTGGTTCACGATGGGTATACATATTATAGGTACCTTCCAAAGTCACCTTTCCATTTCCCTGAGATTCTGTCCAGCGTGTATTTCGTACTTCTGCCGTCTTTGAGAATCCTTTTTCCTGATATCCTGATAACGGGTCATCAATCCTCCGGCCATTCTCCATGAAAAAGGCATCCACTAAAGATTGTGTAATTCCCAGTCCTCCGTTTCCTCCAGTACCTCTTGGTTGTGCGTGCCTATCATATTCCCAGATATTGCAATCAGGGCGAGCAAAAAGAATCTCATCATTCCCATCTTGAGGTCGTCTAAACAACATATTTTGATACGAGAGAAACGGATCTATAGACCCATCAGCATTATATTCAATATATAATTTATGACCAGCTGATTCAGCTTTTTCCAATAGTAATTTTGAGGCCGCTGCTGCAGTTTTCCATTTATCTACACTATAGTTCCCGTTGAATATGGTTTCTCCCTTATTATTTACAAAACCGGTGTATGCGGTATTACCATTGACTAATGGGCTTGCAGCAAATAGTAGAAGACGAGCTCTGACTGCCAAGCACATAATAGACGTCGCGCGACCATATTTCTGAGCGGCACTATATTTAGCAGGTAAAATAGCAGACAAATCCAATAGCTCCTTTTCTGCCCATTGCACGACCTGATCAAATGGTGTCTGTCCAATCATCAATTCTTCGGCCGATGCATTCGGATCGGTCAATCCAAGATGGAACGGTATAGCACCATAGGTTTCTAGCAGAAGTGTATAATAATAAGCGATCATAAAGCGAGCCTCAGCTTTCATAAGATTTACCTCCTCCTCGGTCACCAACTGCGCAGGGTTTGGTTTTACATTGTCTAGAAAAATATAAGCTGAACGAATACGTTTGGGAAGTTCTACCCAATAATTAGGATCCCATGAGGTACTGGGATTCCAATTGCCGGTCTGCATCCCTATAACTGACCAGCCAAATTGCTCCCAGCCCGTAGACGGTGCCATATCATCCGAAAGTGGATCCCAGCCAAGTGTTCGCGTATTTCCCCAATATGGATCTGGTACATTGCTGTATATTCCTGCTAGCCAGTCCTCTGTTCTAGTTTTGTCTTTAAAAATCATATCTAAAGTAAGCTGATCATCAGGGCTCTTGTCCAAATATTTCGAACAAGAGGTCACTGTGGAACCCAGCGCAACAAGTAGTAATATACGGGTAACATTATATTTTATAGTCTTCATTGTATAAGTTATTTCTATTTAAAATTCAATTCCAATCCCATAGAAACAGATTTCATGATCGGATAGCGCATACCATTATTAACCCCAAGCTCTGGATCCCAAAGCTTAAAATCACTCACTGTTAGCAGGTTATTACCACGCAGAAATATTCTAAAATTACGGATAGCGAGATGATCAAGAATTTTTGATGGTAAGCTATAGCCCAATTCAATATTACGTAGTCTTATAAAACTCATGTCCCTAAGCCACCATGTGGAGGCCAAATTATTATTCGCACTTTGATAATCAGAAAGCCGCGGATAGAAGACGTCCTGCCTAGGATTATCCAAAGTCCATCGATCGGAAACATTGTCGAAAATATTTCCCATTGCTCCATTGGCACTTCCGGGAATAAAATTTGAACCACCAATGATCCTGTAGGTACGAGAGACACCCTGAAAAAAGAAACCGAAATCAACAGCTTTGTACCTTAGGTTGGATCCGAAGCCAAATACAATCTGTGGATCTTCCGTTCCACCGATAGCATTTCTATCGAGGGCATCTACCACACCATCACCATTCAAATCCCGATATCTGATATCACCTGGACGCACCGGTCCAAAAGTATGTCTTGGTATATCTGATCGAAGAGTACCATTAGCAATATCTGAAAAATCTGCTTCCGTAAATAGGCCTTCGTCAATAAAGCCAAACAGTTGGCCGATCGGCTTTCCGGTAGAAGACCTTGAGGTACCGATCACTGCGCTGGGTTCGTCCTGTTCTAAAATCTTGTTTAAGGCATAAGTAAATGTGCTACGAACTGAAAGGAATAGGTTTGGATTTAATTGCCGGTTCAATTCAAGCGACATATCGATGCCTTTATTGTTTACGCGTCCAAAATTTGCCCAGGGCGCATTGGTAAAACCACTCGAACCGGGTATAGAACGACGTTGCATAAATATATTTTTCCGGTCCTCATTAAACAGGTCAAGCTGAAATTCCAGTGTTTTCCATAAGCCTAGTTCGAAACCGATATTGGATTTAGCAACTGTTTCCCAAGTAAGTCCACTGTTACCTTGATCACCTTCCATACGACCACTACGTTTAAAATCGTTATTTAGTCCCCATGAATATCCACCGGTCTCATTAATGGTGGTGATATAGGCAAACCGACGACCATCTAACTTATCATTCCCCACCAATCCATAAGATCCGCGCAGTTTGATTTTGGAAAATGTATTTTTAAGACGTTCCATAAAAGGCTCTTCGGAAATATACCAGCCTAAAGCAAAGGAAGGAAAGAACCCATAACGTTTTCCTGGAGCAAAGTTTTCGGATCCATTATAACCAAAATTAAATTCCCCAATATATCTGTTGCTATAATTGTATGAAAATCTGCCTGCGATTCCTTGATTCCGATAAGGCAAAAGATCTCCATTATCGTAATTTCGCTGATTGTATAAAAACATTCCCTCTACGTTATGGCCACCAAAAGATTGAACATAATTAATAGCTCCCTCAAGATACATGCTTTTATCGCCCCAGTCTGAATTTTTTTCATAGCCTAAAAATTCCTGTCCATAACTATCAATGACTAACTTTAATTTTCCATTTTCGTCCCTTCCGATAGCTGGATTATAGTAATCGGGACTTTTACTCCTAACGACCGACGTATTAGAGTATCTATCAAAGGAAAAAAGCCCCCGAGCCTTTAATCCCTTCAACCAAAACGACAAGTCCTGTTCTACGGCGAATAAAGATTCGATTTTACTTGCGCTAATACGTTCATATCCGCGTTGAGTCGCCAATGCCCAGGGGTTTGTCCGCTGGGGTGTCCGAGGTATTTCACCAGAGGAATAGATGGTGGGATGTACATAGGGAGGAATAGTGAAAGCCTCCTGAAATAGCTCATCAACACTTTGGGGAGCTCTTGTTCTATCTTGGAGATATCCGCCAATATTCAACCGGAAGAGAGTGGTTGGACTAACATTGATATCTACATTGGAACGCACATTATAACGGTTTAACCGTGAAGATGAATTCCAAGCCTGTTTTTCATCGCGTTCAATCAACCCACCTTCTCGATAATATGAAGTTACTAAGGAATAACGCAAAATATCAGATCCTCCATTGACACTAACATTCGCCCGTGAATTTCCAGCTTGGTCCCGAAGTACTGCATCCAACCAATTGACATCAGGATAAAGGTCTGGATCCGTATGATTACGGATGTTTTCGATACGCTCTTTCGAATATAAGCCTTGCTCCCCACGTTCCTCCCGAATACTATTCATTACCTCCAAATAATCAGCTGCACCAACAAATTTAGGCAGCTGTACTGGTGATGTGATCCCCTGCTCAAAACGAGCAGAAACATTAGGCTTTCCCACTTTCCCTCTCTTTGTATTGATCAAAATCACTCCATTTGCCCCCCTTACACCATAAACTGCACTCGCTGCCGCGTCCTTCAATATCGAAAACGACTCGATTTCTTCGGGATCCATATTATCCAAAGACCGCTCCACACCGTCCACAAGAATCAATGGGCTTCTGCTTCCACCGAAAGTACTGATACCACGTATCCAAAAGTTTGAATTATCGTACCCCGGTTCTCCAGATCGTTGTACGGCAATAATACCTGCAAGCTGTCCTGCAAGATTGTTACTCATTGAACGAGATGTTCCTATTTGCAAGCGTTTGGGTTCTATCGTCGTGATCGCCCCTACTACAGAGGCACGCCTTTGGGTACCAAAACCGACAACAACGACCTCGTCCAGTGCGCTGATACTATCAGTTAATATCACCGTATATTCCCCGTTTGTTTTGAGTGGTACACGCTGACTTACATAGCCGACAAGACTAACCATGAAATAACTGTCCTGCGGGTCTAGCTTGAGTGTAAACTGGCCTTGGTCATCTGTCGATGTACTATTCTTGCCAAGGCCTGTCGTGACAGTAGCATTTGCCAGGGCCGTCTGTCGCTTATTAAGAACCCGGCCCGCAATGACGCGGCCTTCTTGTATTGAAGCTTGTTGAAGGCCACGCTTCACAATAATTGTATTGTCATTTAACGTGTAAGAAATCTTTAAACTTGAAAAGATCTTATCTAGAACAGTCTTTATCGGCTGCTCTCTAAATGTCATAGATATACGCTTCGACTCGTCGATGTCATTTGGGGAATAAATAAATTTTAAACCGGTTTTACTATTTAACTCTTTAAAGACCTGCTTAACCGGAATATTATTAAAATCGATTGTTATGTTTTTCTGCACATCAAAGATTGGCTTGGCCGAGCTAAATAACCAGACAAGGCTGCCAAAAAAAAGGCACAAAAAATTGCGTGCAAACTTATTTTGTTTGCGGGATGTCATAAGTAATTTATACATTTGAAAATTGATTAATAATTGATCATTACCAAAAGCCGTTAAGGCGCGATTAGGAATGTAGCAGCATTCCTAATTTTTTATGGATTTGCTTCTGTTACATATATTGTTCCTTTCCTTTCTATATAGTTTATATTATTGGTCATCTTAATGATCGCCAAGACCTCGCTGATATTTTCATATCTGCTGATCATTCCTGTAATGGGAAGTCCTGCAATTTTTGAATCTATAACGATTCGAATTCCGTACCATTGTTCAAATTCGAGAGCAACTTCAGCGAGCTTCTCATTATCAAAATAAAACAAACCTTTACGCCAGGCATTTGCTTTTTCGATATTTTCAGATTGAATAAGTAAGATTTTAGGTTTATCTTTTTCCAAAAAAGCCTGCTGCCCCGGCTTAATAAGCACCTGTGTTCCATAGCGATTATGCGTAAGACGAATACTCCCTTCTGTAAGCAATACATTTTCTTCGGAATTGCCCGATGTATTTACATTGAATTTTGTTCCCAATACCTCAATGGTCTGCAAGGCGGAGTGGACTGAAAACGGAATCCTTTTACCTGCAGAATATTGTTTATGAACATCAAAATAAACCTCCCCAGTAATATGGACAGAACGGTTATTCTTATTAAAATCAGGTTCAAGTTCAATTGTTGCCAAATAATTAAGCCACACCTGTGTGCTATCGTTCAGTAAAACAGAAAATACATTTCTCGAAGGATTTTCTATGCGCAGTTTACCTAAATCTGTCCCATTGGCAACCGTGCTTAATGCGAGTACTTTTTCATCATTGATGGTTGTATAATGAGCTCCTTGTGGCAAGGTATCTAACAAATCAAACCGTTTTTCTTTCCCGATTATTAACGACGGATTATGATTAGTGACATGAAGAACTTTGTCGCTTGTTTTTGAATTATCGATAAGCCTATAGGATATAAATATCCCAAAAAGGATTATAATGCATGCTGCAGCATACCCTATTTTGGGTATATGAAAACTTAAAGTACGCTTTTTAATACGATGATGAACCTTTTCTTTAATCTCCTCTCCGATGCAGTCCATATCATTTTGCACCTCTCCCTCCCTGTCCATTGCATCGTACAGGTATTCAACAAATTGTCGTTCTTCAGGATTGGTATCTCCCGAAATATACCGATCGAGAAGATCTTTTAAGACTGTGCGAAAATGACGTTTCCTTTCAGACATATAAGATGGTTTATATTGGTTCCTTTCTTATATGTCGTTGTGACTAATGATAATTCCCAAAAAAAAATTAAAAAAACATAAAAAGAATTTTTTGGATTAGAAGCTTAAGTGTATTTGTCGTATTAAGCAATTGATTTTGAACAGTTTTTGTCGACAGGCCCAATAATTTCGCAATTTCCTTAACAGTTTTATCCTCATTGTAGCGAAGCAAGAATATTTCTCTGCGTTTATGTGGCATACGTGCAATCCAGTTATGCAGCATAGATTCTAATTCAGTTTGAATATAGTTGCCATCGGCGGTTGATCCATCGCTTAGCTCTTCAACCATTGTTTCTAATTCTTCAAAATACCTCTTTTCCTTTCGAAATCTGTCAATCACTTTAAAACGGACGGCTTGGCAAAGGTAATGATCGACATCTTGAATTGTTTTCCGATGCCGCTTCTCCCATAAATCAATATAAAGATCCTGAATAACTTCTTTTGCTGTGTTTTCATGTTGTAGGCGTCTGAGAGCAATTTCATACAATTTTTTCCAAGTTCGATGATAAAGTTCGTCAAATGCATCTTCATTCGACTCTTTCACCAAAAGAAAAAGATCCTCAAGACTACTATTGCACATAACTGAAGATTTATATTGTTGAGAAATTAAATGTTGGTTTAAAATTGATAGATGCAATATATAAAATCTAAACGGAACTTCCTATAAGTGTCATAGTACAACAATAGGTCCGAATCGACACAAAATATGTTTACAACACGATATTAAGGTAGCCGCAGAATTATTCCACCGCGAGAAAATCCTCAATAATTTCTTTTACGCAATCCTTAGCCATAACCCGTCGAATCTTTTTCTGCTGGCCTACATCGATATAAAAGAAAATTTAATATTTTTAGCGAACAACTACAGCTTTTATGGACAATAAAAAATTAATGGAAATAGATCAATATATTGATACACTTTCAGACACTGAGCAACAAATAATTCGTCAATTTCGGAAAGCAATATCAGAAAATGACAATACCGTTTCGGAAAGCTTTGGAAAATTCATGTCAAACCCTAATGCAATCAGCTTTAATGAACAAGGCGTATTTAAATACGGGTTAACAGTCGCGAAGAATTATATTTCATTCCATTCCTTGGTCATCTATACTAACCCCGAATTAATGGAAGAACTAAAATTAAAAATACCAAAGGCCAAGTTTCAAAAAGGCTGTATTAATTTCAAAACTTTGGATGAATTTCCCGCCTCAGTATTGGCAGAACATATTCAGGTTTCATCCAAAATAGATTTTAGCCCCATGATAAATCGTTATTTGAAAAAGAAATAAGTACCAGGTCGATTCCCAGAATTTTATTTATTTACTTTTACGCGCAACAATAGCATAGACCATCGGAATCTTATTACCCAAATGGGCTATTCTGAATTTTTTAGGATCTAGCTCTGTCATGTTTTTAAAAATGGGATAAGGTGAATAGTCAAATTCGTTCAGGTCTTGAATGTTCAGCCCATTATGAAGTAAAGCACCAACGACCTCACTCATACTATGATTCCAGGTGACATAGGACTGCGAAATAGCGGCATCTTTATCGGCATAGGTTCCCTGCTCTGTTTCAACAATTGGAGCAATATTAAAATAATTATAACCAATTTTATCAAAATTGTCATCAAACATCCAAACAACTGGATGAAACTCGACAAAAATAAACTTCCCTTTCGGTTTCAAGAAACGTGAAATTATTTTCGCCCATTTATCTAAATCAGGTAACCAAGTAATCGTTCCGTAACTTGTAAAGACTAGATCAAATTGTTCATCAAGATGATTCTCAAGCTCATATAGATCACAACAGATAAACTGCACATCAGCATGCGTATCTTTCGCAATTTCCCGCGCACTTTCTATAGCCTTGTCAGATAGGTCAACACCAGTAACTTTTGCGCCAAGTCTACTCAAAGAAATTGTATCCTGTCCAAAATGACATTGTAAGTGTAATATTTTTTTCCCACTAATATCACCCAATAATGCTAACTCAATTGAATTCAGCGAAGTCTCCCCTTTTAAAAATCCTGTTAGATTGTAAAAATCTGATTTTAAATGCGTATCCGTTCTGTTATTCCACGAGTGTTTGTTTATTGCGATGTAATTCTCTTCCGGGTTCAAATCGTTCATTTTGTTTTTTAATTAAACGGTTAATTAGCTACTAAAGTACAATAAAAATTAATTTCTATCGGATTCATCCTTTCCTCAATCTAAAAATAAGTGTTTTAAGAAATAAAGCTTGGTGAAAATTATCATAAAGGTTGTCTATATTTAAATCGATTATCAAATACTTTCAAGTTTAAAAGGATGAGGCAAGAACAAAGCCTATTTATATGAAGAAAAGAGATGACGATAAAAATATATAGACCAGAGAGCTTACTCCTAAAAAAATATATTGAATGCTTCTATATACTTGAGAAAACTGACGAAGAAAAAGCGACGGCATATTTTACATTTCCGAGTATTTACACCATTGTGACGATAAGTGAGCAGACCCAAACGACGGTAAGCCAAAATAAGGTGATTACGAAGCATTTTCCATCCAATTCGATAGAAACAAACCTTGTATGCAATTTTAACGAACCTGTTTTAGTGTGTTACGAGGGGAAAATAAATGAAATTACCACTTACTTCAAACCTCTTGGGATAAATGCTTTTATACCCAATGATTTAAGCGATTATAACAGCGGAACATTTCCCGATTTTAACCCACACCTGGATTATAAAGATGCTATGAGATCCATCCTGTCCATAGATGACCAGGACGAGCGAATCAAGGCATTAGAACACTATTGGATATCAAAATTTTGGCCATTTGAAAATGCGTTGCTCGAAAACATAATTACCGAAATGTTAGATACAAGCAATGTCAATCAATCGATGTCAGAATTTTCGCTAAAAACAAGAAGATCGAGAACAACCATAAATAAACAATTTGATCAACATATCTGTAAAACACCCTCTCAATTTAAAAAAATCATCAGATTTCGAGCTGCAATTCAAAGCCACCTCGAAGATAGAAACAAAATAGGTCTGTCTTATAACCTGGATTATTTCGATCAGTCCCACATGATTAGAGATTTTAAAAAATTAACAGGATTTACACCAAAAATTTTCTTTTCCAAAATAGCTAATCTTGAACGGAGCCAGATAAAATGGATTTTTATTTAGCGGGTTTACAAAAATACAATCACACTATGTTATTAAACAGTAACATTGCTCCATAATTATTTACACAATACGTTATGAAGCTTTTAATCCTACTTATGCTTTGTCCAGTTTTTCTTGTGGCCCAAGAAAAAACATCAGCTAAGCTTGCAGCCTATATGCAGGCACAAGCTGATGTAAATAATTTTAGTGGAACAGTTCTTGTCGTGAAAAATGGTGCTATTTTATTAAAAAAAGCCTATGGTTTGGCAGATTATGAATGGAATATAAAAAACACGTTAGACACTAAATTCCAGTTGGCATCGGTCACAAAACAATTTACCGCAGTCGCTATTTTACAGCTCGTCGACAGTGGGCGATTATCCCTATATGATAAACTCAGTAAATTTTTCCCCGATTATCCAAAAGCCGATAGTATCAGCATCCACATGTTGCTGTCACACAGCTCCGGACTTGCTATGGGTTTCAAAGAAATCGCGTTAAGCAGCATAAGTCGCGATTCTGCTTATGCCGCCATCAAGAAAATTCCTTTCGAATTCTCACCGGGAGCAAAGAGCGCCTATAGTAATATCGGTTATTATTTGTTAGCAAAGATTATTGAAAAAGTCTCCGGTGAGCATTACGCTACTTTTTTAAAGAAAAATATATTTGATAAAGCTGGGATGAAGAACACCGGAGTTAGTAACAATGAATTCATCGTGACGAAAAAAGCAAAAGTATATTATCATAATGACCAAGGTTTTATCCATAACCCCTATATCAACTGGGAGATCAACCTAGGTCACGACGGTATTTATTCAACCGTGGAAGATCTAGCCATTTGGGACCAAGCACTTTATGGAACAACAATCCTATCAGCCGCGATGAAGGAAAAAATGTTTACACCATATAACTCCGAAAATTGGGGCTATGGATTTATCATCAATCCATTTTATAATCACGGACATTATTTGATTGCACATGATGGCGGATTCTTTGGGACAATGACTTCTTTTAATCGATTTACTGACGACAAACTCTTTGTCACTGTCCTTTCTAATAACGGCTCAGCCTCCCATATCATAGGTTACGGACTTTCAGCAATTGTCTTTGGTAAAGAAGTAGAAATGCCCTACAAACATCATCGCGCCAAAATAGATACGACCATATACAATAGCTATGTGGGTGAGTATGGAAAAATACGGATATTAAAAATTGGTGGCAAACTCTATTATAATGATGCGGATATTGAACTCATTCCCGAGTCTAAAACAAAATTTTTCAGAGCAGACGACAACGACAGAACGATCGAGTTTGTTGAAGACAAAACAGATGGCTACAATTCCATTATTTTAACAAAAGGTGGAGTTAAGGAAGTTTTCCCACGATCCAATAGAAATGAATGAAACGCTATGCATGCTGCTGGAATAACGATTTTAATCTATTATTTGAAACCTTAAAGAAAAAAGTTAAATTACACCTATATCGGTCCAGCGTTAGATCGGATATAGCGTAAACTAAATTATAAGATATTGCAACAGATAGATCAGGAACCGAAGAAAGCCAAAAAGAAACTGTTATCGAAGTCTTTTATATTATGCCTAATCTTTATGACGGCATATCTCATCAGTTTTTTCGTTTTTGATCTAAGCAGCAGTGAAAAGTTGAGTTATATTATTTTTTCACCGTTTGTTTGCGTACTGAGCTGGATATTTTTCCATTTCTTTTTGCTGGTAAAGGATACACGCAATTTGAAGTACTACTTACTGGGATGTGCCCTGATCGCATGCACTATTATTTATACAAATGGTATTTTTGATATCGATATTAGGCTTCAAAACTTTTTCCACTCCTCAAAACTGCCAAATGAATACAGCAAATATGATGACATTAACAAGCTAAAAAACCAGTTTGGGAAACATGAAATCATACTCTTCAAGGCAAGTGACCGCCCTATAGATCAGTTCTTGACTAAAAACAATGAATTAATCATTCATTGTTTAACCGATGCACCCCACACTGACAGTCCATCAACAGTTATTCATACATTCTATAAACTGGATAAAGATGGCGATCAGATTGATGAATACTCCTTTAAGCAGGACAAGGATGAGGATTCAGAAGTTTTATTTGAAGGGTATTTGATCAACGTTTCCAAACATTACTTTCGCAGCTGGCCATTGAACGGAGATACTACAAAAAAAACAATTGAAGTATTCAACGCAAATCTCAACTGGCCCGCAGATCAACAAGGCCAAAAACTAAATGATATTGAAAGTAAAGCCATTTATCTGCTGTCAGAGAAAATCTATCATTCCGATCAAAGCAATTCGAAAAGCTATACGAAGCGAACTTATTTTATAGACGATAACTGGTATGTATTCTACGAAAACATATCGGATGATAATAATTTAGTCCCACAAAGCTCATCTAAGGGCCGTACCGTAAATGATCTTTTCGGTCACTGGGATAAGAATGAATGGGTAACGAATACTACTCCCCCTAACATTAGATCAGTTTATTATCAGAAAATCAAACGTGTTCGCAATAAACATGACGTCAAAACGGGGAAATATGAAAAAGGAGACCTTTGGCAAGGCTGCCTATTCTCACAGCTTATTGTCGAAAATGACACCTTAAGATTTAAAGACAGCTTATACCTGGACGATAAATGGCATTGGTCTCAAGTCGACATCAACAATAAAAACATCGGCACACTAACCTTTGAGAATACCGACCAATTTAATGCATATGGCTTTTATGCAAATCCAGCTTTAAATTATCAACTTTTCACCAACCAACGCAACAAACTTTATTTAATCACAAAGAAGTGATTTGTAGCTTGGTGCCGCTAAATTTCGGCAAACATGAAGTGTTCAAAATACAAACCTACTTTTCGCTGTCCAAAATAATGACTATATTAGAACAAATCGCTTTTTTGTGAAAATATATCCAATTTAGCAGCCATTGGATCCTAGTTAAAAATTAAATTCTGGAATAGTAGGAAATAAATCATATGAACAAAAGGTATTTTTTCTATATTATCATCGTTATCAGCTTGTTCACTTCGTGTGGCCTTATCCATAATCTTCCCGATTCGGCTTCCCCCAATACCGGCGTAGATCCTAACCTGTGGTACTCATTTGTGGATCAAAATGGTAATTTCTACCCCGACAATTGGAAGAAAAACTATGGCATTCCTTCCAATAAAGCAGCTCGAGATCCCTATTCGCTTATGAAAATTGCCACCGACAGAGGTGACCGTGAACAATTACTCGCTTTTGAACGCAGTAACATGCTGCGTCTGTCAAAACGTATTGCTCCAAAAAAACGTGTGTTCATTTTAGTCCATGGCTTCAATGCTGATGAAGAATCTGTTGTAAAACAATATAAATATATTTCCGATCATATCGTTACAAACCCTAAAAACGATGAAATCATTCGATTTTATTGGGATGGTCTACGATCTACCTCCCCTTTTCGTTCCGCCAAAAACTGGTTTTCAGCGGCCTCTTTTAGCCAGATGGCCGGTGAATTTGGATTAAGACGTATACTGAACAATATGGCCGATAAGGATGTCTTCATCATATCACATAGTCGTGGAGCATCTGTGGTTATGAGCGCTATTTCAAATCCTGAATACAATAGCTCATTTTCAGCACAAGCAAAAGACGTTCACAATGTTGATATCGAGCGGGCAAAGCCATTGTTAGAAAACAAAAATAGAATTACCTGCATTATGCTGGCTCCAGCGATAGGACTTTCCGAGTTTCAATATACGGATACGGTAAGTAATACAAAAAAATTTGTAAATCTCAGCTCACAAGTCAAGAAAATACACATCACTATCAACGGAACGGACAAGATGTTGAAGAAGTTTTTTGGATTCTTATCGAACAAACTTAATCCAACTGATCTTGGATACAAAGAGGAAAGTTATAACGCTCTTAAGAAAAATTACAGCATCTTTTCTATGACTGATTTTACAGGAATGTCAAGCCATGATTTTAGTCGTTATATCCGAGACCCCAAATTCAAACAGATGCTTCGGGAAGAATCAATCCAAGTGCAATAAGATGTTTACTCGCTAATTAAGTCAACAAGCTATGAATCGAAACTATTCTCTCAAAACGGCCATGGTTACTTACAGAAACGGGTAAGTGTGTGCCGCTATCTTTCACAATGATGCTTGGTATCCCCTGAGCATCTTTAACAATTTCACCTTTTTCGATTTCTACAATATTGCCTAAATGAACTAATTCGCCAACTGCGATGGTATGTATAAAATCAGGGCAAACAATAGTCTTAGTGTAATACCTCTTCCCTTCGCAGATGACTTCTCCCCTTGCGTTACAAGAAGACCGTTCAATAACTGAACATAGCAATCTTTTAGGCATATATTTCCGAATTCCTGTCTGTCTATTCCATATTTTATAGGCAGCCTCTTTCATGCTCCATAAGAGCCAAACAACAATTTCGGGATCAGGTGGATATACTTGAACAAGCTGACCCCTCAAAATTGAATTAGAATTAGGGATGCGTAGTGCGTTTAAAGCTGTTATTCAACTGCCATACTGGCTGA
>NZ_JBNPWQ010000018.1:0-122576 GCF_050433745.1 Sphingobacterium sp. HSC-15S19 | reverse complement strand
TATGAAAGGGAATATTTTTGACAACCTAGTATATCGGATGATCTGCCATAAACCAGAACAATATAATATGATTATTGCTTAAAGGAATAGGTCAAAAACTATAATTAACAATTTACGCATACAATATTAAAATAGATAATCAAACTTAACATGAAAAATACATTAGACATCACTCCTTTAAAATCTTGGTTGGACACAGGAGACAAACCTTTAATTATCGCAGGTCCTTGTAGTGCTGAAACAGAAGAGCAGCTGGTATCGACAGCACATTTGTTGGCAAATACCGGAAAAGTAAATATTTTACGTGCTGGTATCTGGAAGCCACGTACTCGTCCGGGAGAATTTGAAGGTATCGGTTCAATTGGTTTGGAGTGGTTGAAAAGAGCGAAAGAAGAAACAGGTTTATTAACAGCTACTGAAGTTGCTACTGCAAAACACGTGGAAGAAGCTTTGGCTGCTGGTGTGGATGTACTATGGGTAGGTGCACGTTCAACTGCCAATCCATTTACCGTGCAAGAAATTGCTGATGCTTTACAAGGTGTAGATATTCCAGTATTTGTTAAAAACCCTGTAAACCCAGATTTATCGTTGTGGATCGGTGCATTGGAACGTATCAACCGTGCTGGAATCAAAAAATTAGGTGCTATTCATAGAGGTTTCTCTTCTTACGAGAAAACAGCATTCCGTAATGAACCGATGTGGGATTTAGCGATTCAGTTAAAAACTGCTTGTCCTAATCTACCGATTATCAACGACCCAAGTCACATTTGTGGAAACCGCGAATTGTTACCATACATCGCACAAAAAGCAATGGATATGGATATGCAAGGATTGATTATCGAATCACATATTGATCCATCTGTCGCTTGGACTGACGCAAAACAACAAGTAACGCCAGCTGCATTGGCCGAGTTGATCGACCACTTGACGTTACGTAAAGCAGCTTCTGACAATCCTTCATTCGAAGATAAATTAGCAGAATTGCGTAGCAACATCGACAAATTAGATGATTTGATCATCCAAAAAATTGGTGAACGCATGAAAATAGCTGAGAAAATCGGGGAATACAAACGCGATAACAACGTGACAATTTTGCAAGTTAACCGTTGGGATGAAATTGTTCAAAAACGCACAAAATTAGCGGAAGCGCTTTCTTTGGGTAGCGAATTTGCGACGAAATTCCTGGAATTAATTCACAACGAATCTATCCGCAAACAAAATGCGGTCATGAATACTCAGGAGCAACCAACAGCAGAAGCATAATGAATCAACAAGTCATCACGCTGACGCATCCTTCAAAAAAGATACAGGGCACGGTCCAACTCACAGGTTCAAAATCTGAGAGCAACCGTGCTCTTATTATCCAATCGTTAAGTAAAGGACAAGTTGAAATAGCCAACCTCTCTGAGGCTGCAGATACAGTTACCCTAAACCGCGTATTGCAAATCGCATCAGAACCGCAACCCGGTTATAATACGATTGACATAGGTCCTGCGGGAACGGCAATGCGCTTCCTTACAGCTTACCTCAACCTTGTTAAAGGCAATTTCATCCTGACGGGGACAGAGCGTATGCAACAGCGTCCAATCGGAATATTGGTTGATGCCATGAAAGAAATTGGCGCCGAAATCCATTATGAAAAAAAGGCAGGGTACCCTCCTTTGAAGATTGAAGGTGGATTATTTCAAGGAAAAGACCGTGTTAAGATCAAAGGAAATATCAGCAGTCAATACATATCGGCCTTGCTATTAATTGCTCCGGCATTAAAAAAGGGACTTACGTTAGAGATTGAAGGCGAATTAACTTCCAGACCTTATGTATCCATGACCTTAGATATGCTTAAAAGTGTCGGGATCCAACATGAATGGACGGAGAATGCGATTAAAATTGCACCGCAAGAATTCGAAAAGCAAACCATATATGTCGAGCCAGATTGGAGCGCAGCATCCTACTGGTATGCTATTGTAGCACTAGCCGACGCAACTGCATCGATTGTATTGCCCGGACTAAGACAACATAGTTTACAGGGCGATATTGCCATCACAGACATTATGGAGCATTTTGGTGTTTATTCGAGCTTTGAATCGGATGGATTGCATTTAAATAAAAAAGAAATCAATTCAGACAAAACGTTGTTCGACTTTAAAGAATGTCCTGATCTCGCGCAAACAGTAGTCGTTGTCGCAGCAGCTTTAAAACGTGATGTTTCCTTTACAGGTCTAGAAACCTTAAAGATTAAGGAGACCGACCGTATCGCTGCGTTACAGACCGAAATCGCAAAGTTCGGTGCTGAATTGATCGAAGATGGTGATACTTATCACCTGAAAACAGCACAGGTATATCAGCCTGAAGATGTGACCTTCGACACTTACGAGGATCACCGTATGGCGATGGCATTTGCGCCGCTGGCTTTAGTTTTTGACCAAATCAAGATTGCTGAACCTCAAGTTGTAGAAAAATCATATCCTGATTTTTGGAAACATTTACAAGCGCAAGCTTTTGTAATTGACTAACATATTAAAAACAGGGATTAACATTAACATTAATCTCTGTTTTATTATTCAATCTCCCAGATAGCCTTTAGCCTGGGACAGAAAATTGTGATGTAATCTATTAGGCCATATACGAGTTACAGATCCATAAATTTGTAGTCAGTCTGGTGCTTTAGAATTGCATTTAAAGGCAAATTTATCTAAGTTTATTGAAATTTAATTTTTATGGCAGGAAATTCATTTGGCGATTTATTCAGAATTAGCACTTTTGGCGAATCACACGGCAAAGCTATAGGTGTAATTATTGATGGTTGCCCTTCAAATATAACAATAGACGAGGAATTTATCCAGTCTGAGCTCGATAAACGTAAACCAGGTCAATCTAAGATCACGACACAAAGAAAAGAAAGTGATACCGCACAGATTTTATCTGGCGTATTCGAGGGGAAATCAACGGGAACACCAATAGCAATTGTTATTCCAAATGAAGACCAGCGTTCGAAAGATTACACACATATCAAAGATATCTTCAGACCTTCCCATGCTGATTTCACCTATCAGATGAAATATGGTATCCGTGACTATCGAGGTGGTGGACGGTCTTCGGCGAGGGAAACCGCTGCCCGTGTTGCTGCAGGTGCAGTAGCAAAAAGCTTCCTGAATCAATTTGGCATAGAAATCTTTGCCCACGTTTCGGGGGTAGGCACCATCGAGGCACCAAATGTAGATACCAAAGATCTAAAAGCTTTGCTTGAATTACGGGAAGCTAACATTGCACGTTGTGCAGATCCAGCAACAGCAAATGAAATGGTTGAGTTTATCGACTCGGTCAGAAAAGCGGGTGACACGGTTGGCGGACGTATTTCGGCTGTCATCAGACATGTCCCTGTTGGTTTAGGCGACCCGGTCTTTGATAAGCTCCATGCAGACCTTGCAAAAGCAATGATGAGCATCAATGCTGTACATGGTTTTGAATATGGTTCAGGTTTTGCAGGTTCGGAGTTGCGAGGTTCCGAACATAATGATATATTTGTAGCAGATGACCATGATTTAAATCGAGTGCACACACATACCAACTTCTCTGGAGGGATTCAGGGAGGGATTTCAAATGGTATGGATATTACTTTTAAAGTAGCATTTAAGCCTGTTGCCACTATCATGAGAGATCAAGAAACAGTGGATATCCATGGCAACCCTGCTATTGCAAGTGGCAAGGGAAGACATGACCCTTGTGTTGTTTCGAGAGCAGTAATTATTGTGGAAGCTATGGCAGCACTTGTAATCGCGGATCATCTACTTAAAAATCAAAGTTACAAACATGCTGCAAGATAATTATGTCGTAGGTGTTGATATTGGAGGCACACATATTTCTGCCTGTATCATTGACACAAAACAATGGAATATATACTTAGAAAACGTGGCCAGAAACCACGTTTTTTCTCAAGGAGATGCTAAAACGATTTTACAAACCTGGGAATCAGCTATACGCGATATCATCGCCACTTCTCCTGCTCCAATTCAGTTCATCGGCATTGCTATGCCGGGCCCCTTTGATTACGAAAATGGAATATCTAAAATACAGGGACAAAGCAAGTACGACAATCTTTACAATAAAGATGTCAAAACTCTTTTAGCTGAAGAATTGGGACTTTCGCCTACGTCTATTCACTTTATCAATGACGCAGCAGCCTTCCTACAAGGTGAAATATTCGTACAGAACTTGCAAACAAACAACCGGATATTAGGAATTACGTTGGGTACTGGACTTGGATCTGCGGTATGGAATAAAGGTGAGAAGGCCTTTGATGCCGCCCTATGGAACAGCCCTTATGAAGATTGTATTTTCGAAGAATTTCTTGTCACACGGTGGTTCGTCAAACGTTTCAAAGAAGTAGCAGGAAAAGATGTTACGGGACTTAAGGAGATTTTAGATAATCATCGGGAAACTGAGGAATTTCAAGTCATCAAAGATGAGTATGCTAAACATCTCTTTGATTTTATGCAGTTCTTCGCAGAGAAACATTCTTCTGAAATATTTATAATCGGTGGCAATATCGCTAAGGCGCTACCTATTTTCATTGGTGACCGAAAAGAATTTGAAAGATTTCAAATTTACACCGCAATACTTGGTGAAAAAGCAGCTATGATTGGTGCTGCGAGTATATTCAATTAAGAAAAGAATCATCCCACCCGTTGGAATATTTAGCTTAGTCAAGCAAAAAAGTATCCATCTATTAAAACATAGATGGATATTTTTCTGGATTAGCTTCATGCATAATTGCATACACTGTCTCGACAACATCGTCAGAAGATGGCTTCGAGAAATAATCCCCGTCGGAACCATATGGTGGGCGATGTGCTTTTGCAGTCAGTGTTCTCGGCTGACTATCCAATAGATAGTAGCCATTTTGTTTCTCTAAGATCTCTTGTAAGATGAAAGCTGAAGCCCCACCAGGTACATCCTCATCTACAATAAGTAGTTTATTTGTTTTCTTCAGCGATTCGGCGCAAAGTTTTCCTTTGTCAAAAGGCTGCAATGTCTGTGCATCAATAATTTCGATGAATATCCCCAAGCGCTCCAGTTCCACAGCCGCTTCTTCAACAACACGTAACGTTGAACCATAGGATACTACAGTAATATCGCTTCCCTCTTTAACACATTCGGCATAACCGATTGGTACCGTAAATTCACCGACGTTTTCTGGTAGACGCTCTTTTAGACGATACCCATTCAGACATTCGACAACAATAGCCGGTTCGTCAGAGCGGAACAACGTATTATACATGCCTGCTGCCTGTGTCATATTACGCGGCACACATACATGCAAACCTCTCAAGGATCCTAAAATTACCGACATAGGTGAGCCCGAATGCCATATACCTTCCAATCGATGGCCACGTGTACGAATAATTAATGGTGCTTTCTGACCAGCAAAGGTGCGGTAACTTAAACTTGCCAAATCATCACTTGCTACCGTAATTCCATAGATTAGGTAATCCAGGTATTGGATCTCAGCAATTGGACGAAGTCCACGGATTGCCAAACCCAATCCTTTTCCTATAATTGAATTCTCCCGAATACCGGTATCAAACACGCGATGCACACCAAGCTTTTCTTGTAAACCTGCAAAACCTTGATTCACATCTCCAATCTTACCGACATCCTCTCCAAATGCTAATAGTCTTTCGTCACGTCTAAAGTTCTCTTCAAAACATAGATTCAAAACCTCACGTCCATCGACCACTTTAGCTTCTTCACTATAGACTGCAGGTACGACCGTCACATGAGCAGGTGAATCTACACCATCTGTAAATAATTTCGAATTATAACGTTTCTCATTCAGTTCCTGCTTCTCTTTATACCAATTTAACAATTGCTGGCGCCCATCACTATGCTGACCTTTAAGCTCGTGCAATACCTTGCGAACCTGGCCGTAAACCTCTTTCAAAGAAGGCTCAACCATCGATTGTAATTTCTTTGACGCAAAATCAGCCCGCTCATTTGGAATACCCTGAAGTAAATCAATGGCTTCCCTAGCTTCAATACTCAACGTTTTAATATAATCGGCCCAAGCCCGTTTTTGTTCTTGACGAACATGGTCTTTGGCATGTTGATCCAATTGATCCAATTCCTCTATGGTAGCAATACCAGAACTTAAGATCCATTCTTTCATTTTCGCTAGACAATCGAAGTCAGTTTCCCATTGTAATCTATCTTGCGATTTATACCGTTCGTGTGAACCTGAAGAAGAATGTCCTTGAGGCTGCGTCAATTCGGTCACATGAATCAAACATGGAATATGTTTCTCGCGCGCAATATGGGCAGCCTGTTCGTACGTTTCACATAAACCCGCATAATCCCATCCTCTCACTTTGAATATCTCAATTCCGTTTGTCAGTTCTTCCTTCTGAAAACCTTTGAGGACTTCTGAGATATCTCCCTTTGTTGTCTGAATTTCATTGGGCACAGATATCCCATATCCATCATCCCAAATAGAAATCACTGTTGGAATCTGGTGAACACCTACGGCATTAATAACTTCAAAAAATACACCTTCAGAAGTCGCTGCATTTCCGATAGTGCAGAATGCAACTTCATTTCCTCTATTTGAAAAATAAGATAGGTAGTCTAAATTTCTATTCTGCTTATACAACTTAGAAGCCAAGCCCAAGCCCAGCAATCTTGCCATCTGACCACCGGTGGTCGAAATATCTGAAAACGAGTTTTTCTGAACCATTTGATCCAACCAGTTCCCTTGGTCGTCCACAACACGAGTCGAAAAATGGCAGTTCATTTGCCTTCCTGCAGAAGAAGGATCTGCCTCGACATCGGGATGGGCATATAATTGAGAGAAAAAATGGTAGACATCACTGATGCCAGAAGCAAATATAAATGTTTGGTCACGGTAATATCCCGACCGCCAGTCCCCATTTCTGAAAACTTTAGCCATCGCGATTTGTGCCAATTCTTTTCCATCGCCAAAAATACCAAACTTAGCCTTACCTGTAAGCACTTCTTTACGTCCCAATAAACTCACGTAACGACTTTCTAAGGCAGTTCGATAATCATTCACAATAATCTTTTTGAACTCGTCAAAGCTCAAAGTGGAAATAGATTCATTGTTTTGGTCAAATGCAGTATCAAACATATTCTTTTTTGTTTCAACAAATTTAACAAAAATATTATTCTATATAATTGGTGTTTATCAAATAAATTGATAATCAATAACTCAGATTTGAAATAGAATATTC
Source organism: Sphingobacterium sp. HSC-15S19 (assembly GCF_050433745.1). Classification (NCBI taxonomy): domain Bacteria; kingdom Pseudomonadati; phylum Bacteroidota; class Sphingobacteriia; order Sphingobacteriales; family Sphingobacteriaceae; genus Sphingobacterium; species Sphingobacterium sp. HSC-15S19. Next base: position 115,332 of record NZ_JBNPWQ010000018.1, on the reverse strand, counting down.
TAATTTCTCAAATTAGTACTTTTTGACAAAAAATCCTAATTTTTACAGATTTTTAATTCCTATAAGCAGGCAAAAACACCATTGTCCTTTTAAATTTTTATTTTTGGGTTTTACATTCATTATTTTGAATTTTTCAGCACTTAAACTCGATAAAATCCTTGTCGCTAATCTTGAAAAACAAAAGCTTTCTTCGCTTACACCTATTCAAGAAATAGCTATCCCTGCCATTTTGGATGGTAGAGACTGTTTGGCGATTGCCCCAACCGGCACGGGTAAAACGGAGGCTTTCGCCATCCCTATTATTCAGCGCTTACGAACCAAGATTACCGCAGACCACTTATCGGTCCTTATACTCCTTCCTACACGGGAACTCTGTATACAGACCAAACAGCGCATATCAGGCCTTATCGATGGTATGGATTTGACTATCGCTAGTTTCTATGGTGGGGGAACTTATGAAAGTCAACTTGAAGTTTATCCGAAAGCCCAGATGATCCTCGCTACTCCAGGACGCTTGTTGGATTTTATTGAACAAGGTATTATCGATCTAAAAACGATAGATACATTGGTGATCGACGAATTCGATCAATTGTTGGATCTCGGTTTCACGAAAGAACTCAATAAAATTATCGGCACATTGCCCGCTGAGAGACAAACCATTTTCAGTTCGGCAACGAAAACCCTTGAAATCGAAAAAATTGTTCGAAAGAGATTAAGTAACCCTGTCGAGATCAACCTAGAAGCAAAGACCAAAAAAGGCCAAATAGAAGAATCTGTACTCTATGTCGATAAAAATGATAAAAAGAATCTTCTCCGTTATCTCCTTGAGAACCGTGTCTCGTGGCAGGTAATTGTTTTCACGCGAACAGTTCATGCAGTAGAACGGATCGCAACAGATCTAGATCGACACGGCATTTCTTGCTCGGCATTATATGGCGATAAATCACAGCAAAAACGAGAAGAGATTATTGATAAGTTCAGACAAAAAGAGATACGTGTATTAATTGCGACGGACCTCTTGGCTCGAGGTGTAGATTTTCCAGACCTAGAGGCTATCATAAACTACGAGATTCCGGATAGCCCTGAGCTCTATACGCATCGAATTGGGCGAACAGGCCGTTCGGAAGCGACGGGAAAGGCGTTTACCTTTTGCGATGCAGAGGACAATGAAAAGTGGATAAAATTACAGTTATCCTTAAAACGGCAAATTAAAATTGATGATCAACATTCTTATTTATTGAGCTGGGAGAAAATGCTTTCCAGTAGCCAAAACAATCAACGAAAAGGTGCCTCGAAATCTAGAAAACGTCGTTAATTAATAAATATTCTTTTACTTTTACCAGCAAATCAAAAAATCACAATCCGAGATGAATACAATACATTTATTTGACGATAGCAACAATGCGAATGATAATCGATTGGGAGACCTTGAAAAAACGATTATAATAAATAGCCTGATGGAAGTTCCCTTTGAAGAGCGGAATGAAGAGTGGCGTGATATATTTCTGGCTAATATTGCTGAATGTACCTTAAAATTAGCAGAAACAGAAGTGGTTGTTGGGCCTGACGGATTTCCCTATTTTCAACTTGAAAGTGTTCCGAAGGATCAGAACTTTCAGGCTTTTGTCATTAAAAATCGGCTAAAGGATTTCGTGTTGCCAAAAGGTTTTGGTATTGCTATCAATACACAAAATGAAAACCCAGATTGGGTATTCACCTATGGCGACTTAGTTAACTACTTTTTAAACGGAGAGTTTTATACAGATGATAGTGTTTTCTCTAAGAAAAATGAACAGACGATTATCGGCAAAGATGAAGAAATATTAGTGGGGCAACCTGCCGAGACAATTCTTCCACAGGCTGTCCGCACCCAATTACGTGAATTTTTGGATTATTATGGCGTAAAGAACACAAAGGTTATGCTCCTAGCCCGTAATTATAAAGATGAAGAAAATGCTTCACAAGATTTGGCATTCAATATCGTTGCAAATCAATTCAGGACTGAAAAAGAATTTACCAATATCATGGAAGCAATAGGCTGGTTTCTTCCCAGACATTATTCCTATATCGGATTGGATGAATTTGCAGTAGACAATGGTTTTATGCCACTGTAAAAAAACAGAAACTAAATATATACAAACATAATTAACCCATGTTTCCATTTAACGTAAGAGTGTACGGAATATTGATCAATGAAAATCAAGAGGTATTGATCAGCGACGAAAGAACGGAAAATGTTTCATTTACCAAATTCCCTGGTGGGGGCTTAGAATACGGGGAAGGCTTATTGGATGCTTTGATCCGGGAGTATCAGGAAGAATGTGACTTTGACATTGCTGTGGTTAAACATATTTATACCACAGACTTTTATGAGAAATCAAGCTTTAACGATAGCCAAATCATATCGATTTACTATCAGGTAAAGAATACCTCAGCTATTCAGATCAGAACGACTACCAAAGCTTTTGATTTCGATCCTGATCAGAGACCTGAAGATAATAAGCTCCAATCTTTTCGATGGGTACCAATTGAATCGGTTTTAACGGCAGATTTGACCTTCAAAACAGATCAAATCGCCTGGGAAGAATTCTTAAAAACAGTCAAATAATAATAATTTTTCAATTTTCATCATTTTTATTTGTATTTAAAAAATAAAGACATATCTTTACGTAAACCAATGGAAATACTTGATTTTTTTAAAGTATTGACCTTAATAATTACATTTTATTATTTATTTGACATCTCGCATGTGACGAGGAATAAAAGTAGAGAAGCGTGGGATGGATACATACATTGGTTTATTGAATTTGTAAATTCCTAGTCCTATAGGTTTTTTAATAGTTAGTGTGATTTTATGGCGATACTCCCCGTATCGCCTTATTTATTTGACACTCGTTTTCCAGCCCCTATTTGAATCCCATATAAGAAGCAAAACAAAGATTTTTGTGTAGAACATCAACATTTTTAAAGCCAACTTGTGTCAATAAGTTTAGTTGATAGATCAGCGATCTTGGTGTATCCTCGTGTTCGATATAGTCAAAAACATGATCACGATACTGCTCATCCTTAAGGTTAGTTAAGTATTCACCATATTTTTCCCTGTAAATTAATTTTTGAAGCTGTTCATTATTTTGCTCAATCAAATCAAAAATCCACAGACTTCCTCCGGTTCTTAATAAGCGGAACAGCTTGCTAAACGCATTTTCCCAATCTTTATCATCTCGAAGATGATGTAAAACAGATGTTGCGATAATGACATCAAATTTGTTTTCCTCTAAAGCTGCGGCACGAAAGTCGCCTTTAATCAACTGAATTTCTCCCTTGGTTAATTTTCCAACGCGTTCCCTTGCTCTATTTAACATTGGCTGGCTCAGGTCCAACAGACTAACATTTGGATTAGACTCCAATTTTTGCAATAGTTTTACGTCGTAATTGCCAGCTCCGCATCCAATGTCCAATATATTTTGAGCGTTTGGATAAAGACTGACAATGGCATCCGTAATAAGCTCCATGTTCCATACCGCATCCAATGTGGTTGCTTGACCTGTTTCTAAATTTGAGAACCGCTCGACATCGTTGTCAAACCGTGTTTCAATCTCTTGTAGCGTCGCTTTGTTCATCTGTAAATTGTTTATTCTCTAAAGTTCAGATAGATTCCCCCGCACAGCAGTATCTTAAACTGTCTGATCGGCGGTATTTCATCCATTAATTTTTAATAATTTAAAGGTAGGACTAACTGGAATTCATTAAAAATATTTATTTTGTCATCAATTCATACCAAAAAAGTATCGATGGAAATCCGACATCTCATTTATTTCAAAACAGTAGCCGAAGAGCTTCATTTTGGCCGAGCAGCAGAACGCTTATTTATGTCCCAGCCCCCATTAAGCCGGCAGATTAAAGATCTAGAAGACGAATTAGGTGTTATTCTTTTCTTCCGAACCAACAAACGCGTCGAGCTAACGGAAGCAGGTAAATACTTTTTGGAGGAGGTTGTGGAGATCCTACAAAATATCGAACACAGCAAAACGATCACCAAACAGATCCACAACAATATCTCAGGAGAATTCAAACTGGGCTATATTAGTTCGACACCTAAGAAAATGCTTGCTACGGTATTAAAGCAAATTCAATTGAAATTTCCATACTTAAGAGTTAGTCTTTTCGAAACATCGACGCAGAAACAAAAATTAGCACTCGAAAACGGAAAATTGGATCTGGGTATTATGCGTGCTCCAATTTATTCAAGTGAATTGCTTACCACTCCCCTTTTCGAAGACCCTATGGTTATTGTAGGTCATTCACAGGTGAAATTTAATGCGATCAACTTTTTTAATGAAAGTTTCATTTCTTTCAATCAGAAATACGCATCGGAATATCACCGACTTGTTATTAATACCTGTAACCGCATGGGATTCGAACCCAAAATTGTACATCAGAGCAATTCGATGTCTTCCATCCTTGAGTTGGTGTCACAAGGCTTGGGCATGGCAGTCGTCCCTGCGTCCACTATCAAACAATACCCGCATTTAAACCTAAAAATCATGAAGCTTGAGGATATGGATAGCAAAACAGAAGTGATCCTGGTCTCTAATATAAAAAGTAAAAACAGTGCATTAGGCGAATTTATAGCCTGTATCCAGAAAGAGTATCTTGATTTTAATGCGTCCTAAAGTGGCATCGATTGAAATTCCAGTATAAAAAAACGGAGTCAGCATGTTGCTGACTCCGTTTTTTTATGGGTTGAAGAGCGATATTACCTCTTCTCAAATTTATACGCTAAAGTTGCCATAAAACTACGCGGTGGAATCGGATTCACACTATAGTTTTCATGGATATAATAGTTAAACGCGTTGGTGATATTGGATAATTTACCCAAAATACTCCAGTTTTTATAAGCATAACCAGCGGAGAAATCTATGGTTGTAAATGGACTAACGGAGATCAGACGATTAAGACCATCGCGTACGTTGATCTTTGTATTATTCCAACCTGCATTACGTCTACCTGTATAAAATGCGGAAAAACCTAACTTCAGCCCCTTAACAGCCCCGTTTTGAATGGTATAAAACACGGTTCCATTAGCCGTATGTGCTGTAGTTCCTACCAAACGTACATTTTCTTCGTTTCCAGAGATTTCAGTCACTTTCTCCTTACCATCAACGATGGTTGTATAACTTGAAATTGGATTGGTTTCGGTATAACGCATATAATTATAGGAATAACCGGCGATAACATTCAATCCTGGAAGTAAAGTTCCGGTAACATCAACTTCCAATCCGCTTGAAGCCGTCTTTCCAGAAAATTCTTTCATATTTGCATCGCTATTGCTTGTTCCACCCGGGAGTACCAATAATTGTTGGGCAAAGCGATTGTTATTAATTCTATACCAGGCAACATTTGCGGATAACCTACCATTGAAAAAGTCATTTTTCACACCTGCTTCGTACTGATCGATGATGGAGGGAGCCAAGGGTTGATAATTTACATCGTATCCCGAATTCGATGTAAAGTTATTTGCATAAGTAACATAGACACTTGATGAGCGGATCGGCTGATAGATCAATCCAAATTTAGGTGACCATGCTTTGTCCACTTTTGCGCCGATCGGATTTTTCTGACCATCTAGATTAATAATCTCTTCCGATTGATTCGTCGCATAAGTATACTTTTCCGAATTCGGTGTACGCTGATACGTATAGCGAATCCCAGCCAATACTTTAAATTGTTCAGTAACTTCTATTAAGTCCTGAAAAAAAGCACCATAACGGAAGATATCCGTTGTTGTTTTGGTCAATAAATCCGCTTGTGGCATATCTGTTCGAAGTCCATTTCCCGAAACCAAATGCTGCGCAGTTTGTGAGGGATTAAAGACATAAATAGAATCGTATACACCGCCCACATTTTTAGATGCATCAATTTTATAGGCATACGCATTTGAATGCGATTGATCGGCATCTGCTCCCACCAGGATCTTATGCTTGATGGATCCTGTTTTTACAGTTCCCGTTAGATTCAATTGCTGGTTGGCCGTAAACTCATTTGATTTGGATCGGGTTAAACTCCGCGGAGCAATTCCATTTTTATTCGCTTGAATCCGATCTGATCCATAATAATCACGATCGTACGTTTGGTAACTTGCTATTGCGTTTAAATTCCATGAATCATTAAACTTATGGTTCAAATTGATCTGGCCGTTTGAGGTATTTGTTCTGTTGAAAGCAAAAGGCACATTCATAAAAGTGTTTCTGCCAACTTCATTGTTCAACTTTCCATCCACGGTCCCCATTCCAAAGTCTGGAGTAAAATCACTTTTTAAGTAATCGAATGTAAAGTTGAGATCAGTTTTATCAGATATTTTATATAAAACAGAAGGATTTACATAAGTACGTTTTGATGTGACTTGATCCCTAAAGCTACCCGCTTTTTCATAAGTTCCGATAACGCGGAATGCAACCTTATTGGAAATTGGACCATACACATCCACTGTTGGTTTATAGAAGTCATAACTTCCTACGCGCATTGAAGCCTCGCCTCCATAATAAAATTTAGGCTTTTTCGTAACCAGATTTACAACGGCCCCACCAGATACACCGCCATATAACAAAGCAGAACTTCCTTTTAAAATCTCTACAGATTCCAAGGTGCTCGCCTCAATCGAACCTCCATTGTTGGTTCGCGCACCATTTTTAAATATATTATTCCCGCCTAAGCTATAGCCCCTTGCGTAAAAATTTTCGTTGACCCCACCGCGATTCGCTCCCATAGCGACACCGTTTGCATTTTTTAGCGCATCACTCAGGCGATTAACCTGTTGATCTGCAATAACCTGTTCGTTTATAATTTGTACACTCTGCGGCAAATCCCGATCAATAATACCTGCTTTACCGACATTAACTGTTTTACTGTTATGCGAGTTGTAGCCCACCACTTCCACTTGTTCCAATTGAGATTCAGAAATATTCAAAGAAACATTAATGGCTGTCGCCTTTCCATTTTTAACCTCGATGGTACGCTCCTCAGCTCCATTTCCGATACTTTTAATCCGAATAGTATAGGTTCCATCTGGAAGATTAGAAAAATGGAAGCTTCCATCACCGGAAGTCGAAGTAGACCTACCTAAAGAAACTATGGTTACTGTTGCCGATTCAATTGGTGCACCATCTTTGGTTTTAACACGGCCATGTATCCCCTTACTTTGCGCCGATGCATCCAAATGAATTGCTCCTACCAATCCCAGACTTAAAACAAGTCCCAGAAAAGTTCTTTTCATGTTAATAAATTGTGAGTTCGTAAAAATTATTTGTCGGCGCAAACATACGATATTATTTTATTGTTTAGAATAGTTTTAAATAAAAATAGCTTATTATAATAGATGAATGATTCAACTTCGTAGCATCTATTATATGTTGCAAGGATTCACTGTAACTATTTCTATTAATCGTAAGGATTTCCTTACATTTATGCCATAACTAACATCCTAACTAATCAATTCAATGAGAACGCATAAGCTCCTACTCTCCGCTTTTATTTTTTTATTCTTTCCCACATTTTTGTTGGGTCAGCAAACACAGGTTGATCATGATCTCACAGCAATTATGCGTCGGTATAATGCTGTCGGGCTCAGTGTGGTCGTCGTCAAAAACAATAAAATTGAGTATCACAAAAATTATGGTTACAAAAACTTGGAAACCAAAACGGCTCTCGGAGAGAATGACCTCTTTAGAATTGCTTCTATTTCAAAGTCATTCACTGCAACATCATTAATGCAATTAATAGCAGATGGCCGATGCAAGTTAGACGACGACTTCGGAGATCTGATCGGTTTTCCAATCAGAAACCCCAATTATCCAGGAAAAAAAATAACACTCCGGATGATCCTTTCGCATACGTCCAGCGTCAATGATAAAAACGGTTACTTCAACCTAGATGTCATCAATCCATCCAAAAACCCAAACTGGAAAGATTCATACAATCTTTATGAACCCGGCACACAATACCAATATTGTAATCTCAACTTTAATATGGCCGGTGCCGTTCTCGAGAAACTGACCAATACACGTGTCGACAGCTACATTGTTAACCATATCCTCAAACCGCTCAACTTATATGGTGGTTACTGTATAGACTCCTTGGATCAGAAAAGATTGGTTTCGTTATACGCCTTTGATGAAAAGGGAAATCCCCATGAAGAGCCCAGTGCCTATAATCCACGTCGGGAAGAACTCAATCAATACATCCTGGGCTATAGCACTCCTGTGCTTTCTCCGACAGGTGGAATGAAAATATCTGCCTTAGATTTAGCCAGATACATGATGATGCACATGAACTACGGCCATAGTCAGGGAAAAAACATCATCAGTAAAAAATATGCGAAGATTATGCAGACGGCTGTAAATAAAGAATCAGGCTATGGATTAGCGATTATGAACAATGCAAAAATTGTCCCCGGTGTTAACCTGACAGGACATACCGGTTCGGCATATGGGCTTTATAGTGCGCTGTTTTTCAATCCAAAGAAAAAATATGGGTTTATTGTGATAACCAATGGCTGCAATATTCCCGATAGCGATGACTTCAACCCTTTGCTTAAAGATTGTATAGGAGCCTTGTACGATGCATATATCAAATAGGTAACAGCTTACATCAAGTAAACAAAAGCCAACCCATAAACTATAACCTTGTCGCTAAGCTTTATGGGAAAACCAGAGGCCCTCGGATCGACTGGACAATAAACAAAATAAAAAAGCTGCAGATTTTGCAGCTTTTTTATTTTGTTATTTTTACTATTTCTTGTTTTCTACCCAGTTTACAATAGCCGGATCCAGCGGATTGGTCGCTGAACGGAAACGATGTACAAGTTTACCGTTCTCATCAATCAAAAACTTTTCAAAGTTCCATTTGATTTCACCTTTAAAATCGGGGTTCTCCTGAGCGGTCAAATACTTAAACAAGGGTGATATTTGATCTCCTTTTACATCGATCTTTTCGGCCATTAGAAAATCAACACCATAATTTTGTTCACAAAACTCTTGAATCTGCGCATTTGAACCCGGTTCCTGTTGTCCAAAATTATTTGCCGGAAAGCCAATAATGATGAGCTTATCGCCAAAGGTTTTGTGCAATTCCTCCAGATCTTTGTACTGTTTTGTGAAACCGCATTTTGAGGCAGTATTCACGATCAATATTTTCTTTCCCTTGAAATCGGACATTTTCACTTCTTGCCCATCAAGTGTCGTAAACTTAAAATCATAAAAATTGGGATTGCCAAATAACATTGACATATACACCATAATAGTTGCAATAATCATATCTAATTATTTTAAAGACTTAACAATGAATTACTCTCTCTTTCCAGTACCGCATCAAAAAGCTCGTTGATAGGAGATTTTAAAATAGTACCTACCTTTATCTGATGTGTTTCACAGACTTCCCGTAAAATTAAATCAAAACTATAAGCAATAGAACCTACAAAGTGACATGCATATTTATTATAGTCCGGATAGGTCAAAATCGAAGCTTGAACAAATTCTTCGAATCCACTCTTTACCAGATCAATAATAAAGGGATGGGTAATATTATCGGACATGAACGGCGCAAACGATGCTAAGAAAGCATTGGGACGTTCTTTTTGATAAACATTTTTGATGACGATCTCTTTATTTATTCTGTATTTGTTCGCAAATTTTTCATTCAGATCTTTCGGCATACGGCCATATAGAAAAAGTCTAACAAGATTTTTCCCGAAATATGCCCCTGACCCCTCATCACCTAATACATAGCCATTTCCATTATGCGATGGCATCAGCTCCTCTCCGTCAAAAAAACTCAAATCAGACCCTGTCCCTAATGTCGCTACATAACCTTTTTTATTACCACAGGTCGCTAAGGCACTACCAAAAAGATCATTCTCAACAGAAATGTAAGCATTTTCGAATAAGGGTGTCAATGCATTTGAAACCATTTCCCGACGATCAGGCGTAATGCATCCTGCACCAAAAAAATACAACTCAGTAACTTCATCGGCGTAGGGAATAATTTCGGGTATCTCCTTAATAACACGTGTGATTTCCTTTTCATTCACAAAAAAAGGATTGAGTCCATTTGTACTGAATGAGATAGGCGCACTATCTGGCAATTCCAACTTCCAATCCGACTTTGAAGAGCCGCTATCAACAACTAAGATCATACAAATTCTTGATTATTTTCCCCCTATAAACTACTGTATCAAACTTAGCAAAAATTCTGATAAAAAACAGATTTTTTGCTTCATCTCCCCAGCCCAATAAAAACGGGTATTTCATCCAAAGCAGCTATTATGCCTATCGATTTACACCTCATTTCTTAAATAAATTTATGTATATTGGAGGGTACTATTAGCTGCTTCCCGTCATTGTTCTTTTTCTACTGAAGGAACAATGATGGGGCACGCTGATTCATAATTGTAGAACCAACAATCTATTTTTTTGTTTGGTTAAGCGTACGATACTTTTAATTTTGTAAGCTCATACTAAAATCATCTTTCATGGACAGTGACCATTTCAGTATACCCGAAATACATTTTGAGGTATCATTTTCAGAAGCACAAGCTCATTATATCGAAGTAAAAATGAGCATCGCAAAGCTCAACCAGCCTTATGTCGATCTAAAAATGCCGGTCTGGTCTCCTGGATCTTATTTAATTCGTGAATATGCTAAAAACGTTGAACGATTCCGATCATTTGACAAAGCAGGAAATACAATTTCCTACCAGAAAGTTTCAAAGAACACCTGGCGAATACCCACAGAATCTTTGGATCAGATCGAAGTAATCTACGCCATATACGGTTTTGAAGTTTCTGTGCGTACCAACTTTTTCGATAGTGACCATGCTTTTATTGTACCTACGGCAACTTTCTTTCATATCGATGGCCGTATAAACAATCCTTCGACAATCAGCATAGCACTAAAAGATTCTTGGGCAAGTATATCAACTGGACTCGAACAAATTGGAGAATGCAAGTTTTATGCGCCAAATTTTGACGTATTATACGATACGCCCATCGAAGCTGGTAATCAGGATGTCTGGAAATTCCAGGCTGCCGGTGTCGAACATGAATGCGCCATGGTCGGAGGTGGCAGCTATAATAAAGAACGCCTGACGAAAGATATCACACGTATCGTCGAAGAAGAAACCCGCATCTGGGGTTCGAACCCCAATGAGCGATATGTCATTATTACCCACAACTACCAATCTGGAGGTGGAGGTCTAGAACATCTCAATTCAACAGTATTGGGAGCCTCGAGAAATGCCTATCTAAATGAGACCAGCTACAAAAACTATTTGAGTCTCGTTGCACATGAGTATTTTCACCTATGGAATGTGAAACGCTTACGTCCAAAAGCATTAGGACCGTTTAATTACGATGCCGAAAACTATACCACAGGCCTCTGGATCATGGAAGGATTCACTTCGTACTATGATAATTTAATTATTAAACGCTGTGGATTCTATGATGAAAAAGAGTATCTCGCTTTGCTAGCTAACGATTTCAACATTGTATTAAACCGTCCAGGGCATACGATACAGTCTGCAGCAGCCTCAAGTTTCGATACCTGGATTAAATATTATCGGCCTGATGAAAATTCGATGAATTCAGGAATTTCCTATTACAACAAAGGTGCAATGCTGACAGCATTGTTGGATATTAAAATTATTGCCGCTACAGAAGGTAGGCTAAAATTGGATGATGTTATCCGCGAGGCTTATGAGGAGTTCTACCTAAAACTTGATCGTGGATTTGAAGAAAACGAATTGAGAAGCCTTGCTGAACGTATCGCAGGCACTTCGCTGGATGATATTTTCAATGCTGCTCATCAGGACGGAGAACTGGAATACAACGATTATTTTAATCTCGTTGGATATGAAATTGTTGATACCAATGTTAATAACAACACGTTGACACTAGGCATTACAACCAATAAAGTGGATGGGCTAATTTCGGTAGCGACAGTGGAAAAAGATTCTGGTGCATATGATGCCGGATTAAGTGTAAAAGACGAACTGATTGCAATTAATAGTAACAGGCTCGATGTTAAGGACAAGGAAATTGATTTCATTGTTCAACATGCCAAAGAGGGGGAGATATTAAACTTCCTGGTGGCACGAGATGGTTTAGTGCGGGAAATCCCTGTTCAAATCAAAAAGAGCAATAAAAAGATATACGAAATCCGTCCGCTCAAAGAACAAACCTTTCTACAGGAATTGCTAGGTAAAATCTGGATGGCTTAACACGGAAGTATTATCATTAAAAAAAGAATAGCGGGAAATCCCGCTATTCTTTTTTTAAAATTTATATCTTACCGAAAAACCGATCGGATCAAATAATTTGATACTGGATTCGTTTAGAAAATCGAAATAAGGTTTTACATCCAATGAGATTTGAAACGGTGCCTGCGGAATATTATATTCAATACCTACGATACCGTCAATACTCAGATTAAGCTGTGAATCAAATGAATGACGCTGACCCTCGATAATTTTGTCTTTCTCCTTATAAGAACCGATACTACCACCAAAACCATAATACCAATTAAACCCAGCAGTCAATGGTTTATAGATTTCATATAAGCCCACAACGCGGAAACGGCGAAAATCAGAATTGCTCTGAATACTCATAATTCCTTCCAATGCATGGTCCGAGTTAAGCGTGTGACGATATGTAATTCCCTGAGCAGACCCGAAACGTCCACCAATAGCACCCCTATTGTCCAACTGAGCCATAGCTCTATTGGATAATGCTCCAAACATCAGCATTCCACCGACAGCCAAAAATATTTTTTTCATAAAAATCGTACGCTTTTTTTGCTTTACATTTTTCCAAACATAGATAAATTGCTTTTTATATGCAATATAATTGCAGTGCACATAAAAAACTATTTACCAGAACTTCCCCTACGAAGGACCTTTTCGATAGGGTAAATATCCATTACAGCTATAACGAAACAATGTTTAATTTGTTATGACAATAATCCCAAATTATCCAACTTTATTTCTGTATATTTAGGTCAATACAGCATGTAGTAGTAACCAAATAAACTCAAGTGATATGGGCAGAATTTTTGACTTTATAACCTTATATAAAGAAAAATACGCAAAGGACATCATGGTGGCAGGGCGAGATGGAAATGGCCAGTGGAAGACATATTCTACCAAAGAATACACCGACGCAATTGACACCTTAAGCAGGGCGTTACTGCAATTAGGCCTCAAAAAAGGTGATCGGGTAGGAATCATGTCCGGCAACAGACCCGAGTGGAATTTAGTTGATTTTGCCTGCAATCAAATCGGTCTTGCAACTGTTCCCCTCTATCCCACTTTATCCGCACAGGATCTTTCGTTTATTGTAAATGACTCGGATGTCAACGTACTATTTGTCAGCAACAGAGAATTGACGGACCGTATTGAACAAGCCATCAAGGAACACGGTATAAACCCACAACTGTATACATTTGATGCCATTGAAAATTATACGCAGCTAAAAACATTCATCGAAACAGCAAAAGATGACACAACCGACCTGGCTCCACTTCGAGAGGCTGTTACAGAAGAAGATCTATTAACACTGATCTACACTTCAGGTACAACAGGGCGCCCTAAAGGCGTATACCTGTCTCACAAAAACGTATACAGCAACGTCTTGGCATGCAATCATCTCATCCGATCGGATTTCAAAACGGCACTTAGCTTTCTTCCGCTATGCCATATTTTTGAACGCATGGTGGTATATATGTACTATTCGAAAGGAATCCAGATCTATTTTTCAGAGACCTTAGACAATGTTGTTGCCGATATCAACGATGTCAAACCGGATGTATTCACCACCGTACCCCGTGTCCTGGAGAAAGTATACGATAAGATTATTGAAAAAGGGAAAGCCTTAACTGGATTAAAAAAGAAAATTTTCTTCTGGGCTGTTGATCTTGGCTTGAAATTTCAAGAACCAGCGCATAATGGACCACTTTACAATCTAAAACTTGCGATCGCTAGAAAACTGATATTTTCGAAATGGCAAGAAGCTCTTGGCGGAAATATTAAGATCATTGTATCCGGTGGTGCAGCTCTTCAAGAGCGTTTAGCGCGTGTATTCTGGGCCGCTGGACTTAAAGTACTTGAGGGATACGGCCTGACTGAAACATCTCCGGTTATTGCTGTAAACTCCTACTTACCCAATGGGTTGAAATTTGGGACTGTAGGCAAACCCCTGAAAAACTTAGAAGTTAAAATTGCTTCAGACGGTGAGATTCTTGTCAAGGGCCCTAGTATCACGACAGGCTATTATAAAAATGAAGAAGCCACAAAAGAAGCTTTTGACGATAATGGTTTTTTCAAGACGGGCGATATTGGAGAAATTACATCCGATGGTTTCCTAAAAATAACCGATCGAAAAAAGGAAATGTTTAAGACTGCAGGTGGTAAATATATCGCGCCCCAATCCATTGAAAACAAACTCATGGAGTCTACATTAATCGGACAGGTCATGGTTTTTGGAGAAAATAGAAAATTTCCCGGCGCCTTGATTGTTCCTGCATTTGATGTGCTGTCCAAATGGGCAAACCAAAAAGGTATTACCGGCGGTTCAAACGAAGAAATCATCAAAAATCCGGAAGTAATCCAAAAATATCAAGAAGAAATTAACCGATTATCCACTAACTTTGGACATTGGGAAATTGTCAAGAAATTTATTCTTCTTCCAAAGGAATGGACAATCAACGACGGTCAATTGACGCCAAAATTGAGTCTAAAACGAAAAATTATTTTAAAAGAGAACGAAGGAGCAATCGACAAATTGTATCAGGAACAAAACCAAGAGTAACAATTTGCACGATTATTGGAGCTGATCATCTTATTATGAAGCACGTTACACTACGAGATTTATTTACACTCGCCTACTGGAAAAACATTTGGCATGTCTTAATTGATGCCTTTAATGGATTCAATGATGACAAATGTATGAAGAAGAGTGCTTCATTGGCTTATTATACCGTCTTCTCCATCGGCCCACTTCTTATGATTGTTATCTGGTGTATTGGATTTTTCTATGGAGAACATCTTCAAAGTGGATCTTCAGCGCAAGATCAGGTGCTGGAGGAGGTCATGGTTCTTTTTGGTCAGGATGTGACCACACAGATCCAGTCCTATCTTCAGAAGATAACTTTCGAGAATAAATCTAATATGGGGATCACAATAGGTATCGTTACATTGATTCTATCCTCCACAACCTTATTCGTTGATATACAGGACTCAATAAACAATATCTGGAAAGTAAAACCGAAACCAAAAAAGGGATGGCTAAAATTAATCATCAACAGGCTGATTTCTTTTTCCATCGTGATTGCCCTTGGTTTTTTGCTAATTGCCTCACTCATGATCAACGGAGTTATTGTTGCCGTGACCAATTTAGTCATGACTTATTTTCCTTTTATTCCGATTGCACTCATTTCATGGGTGAATACGGGCATCACATTTTCGGTCATTGTCATTTTATTTGGCTTTATCTTTTCCTTCCTTCCGGATGCTAAAGTAAAATTCAGGGACATGCTTGGCGGAGCTATCTTTACAGGCTTACTCTTTATGTTAGGCAGGTACGGCATTTCAATCTATCTGAATCTTTCCTCCACAGCCAGCTTTTACGGAGCTGCGGGATCAATAATTGTTATGTTATTATGGATCTACTATTCGGCTGCAATATTGTATTTTGGCGCAGAATTCACCAAATTTTATGCGATCAAATTTGGTGCAGGCATTATTCCGTCCACATTTGCAGTAGCGGTTGAACAAACGGAAAAAGTTAAAAAAACAGGCAGCGACGCCGAAGCACATGTTGGAGACACCATTCAGGTCTTAAAATAAGCCGTCTATTTTTTCTCTTTTTTACCGCTAATGGAACCATCGATGCCAATGACATTGATGACTTTATCCCCAATTTGCGTAATATCGGATTTTAATCCCACCATAACGGTAAAAATATTCACGGGAGTATCCTGTATCTTCCTAAAATTATGGAGATAACCAAGCTCAAGACCTAAAAAGAAACCGTTAAATTTATAATCTGCCCCTGCACCTATTTTGCTGGAGAAATTCAGGTGATTTTTATTTTCCATCTTAATAAGCTTTTGGTCTGCGAGTACATTTGCCCTTGGCTCACTCGTCAATCCTACACCGGGACCTACAAAACCATAGATATTCAATAATCGCATCTGCTTCCTAATGCCCCCCGAAAATGAAAGGGTATAGAAATTGGTATTCGCATCTTCGATACGATACTCAAAATTCGGATCGACCAATCGCTGCTTATACTTGAATGAAAGTGTATAAAGTGTGGGGGATACAAAAAACATTGGATTTTTCAGGGAGATATCCAAACCAATACTACCAGAAAACTTTGGCGAAAGTATATCTTTGGTTTTTCCGATCGGAAAGCCCATTCCCGTTGTACCCCAATAGTAAACTTTTCGATAATGTATCGTATCAACACCGCCCTGAGCCCGCGCGAAAGTCCAACACAAAGAAAAAAGAAGAAAAGTAAAAAAGAATTGTTTCATTTAAATGCGTTCAATATTGAATAACAACAATATTAAACGCATTTTGTTCAAAAAAACCGTCAGGCTACAGGTAACTTTTTGATTGTGGTCCTTGATTGAATAGCAAATCGATAATGCTTAAATCGGGATAAAATCCATTTTTATCAGAAAAAACCTGATAATATTCTTTTGGCTCACGCAATACACTTTCTTTTTTAGGATGGATCAGGTTACGGAAATCGATCATTTCCGAAGGCGCAGCAACATACTCTTCTGTAAATCCTATTGCTCGTTTAAGTTTGATCGATTTTAGAATGAGTTCTAATTGAGCAACATTAAAGTCTACCAAATACGCAAACTTTTCCTCATAGAATCGTATAAAATCATCTTCATAATATTCAAAATATGCAGAGCTACGGTAAGCTGTCTGAATACTTAGCCAATGTAAACGCTGCCAGTCAAACTCATAACTTATCCGAATATCTTTCATAGGAACACGTTCCTTATTGCCATGTTGAATGGGTACGATCAAATCCTGCACCCCATTTGCAGAAGCAATGCGTGCGCGCGTACGATAACTCTGCTTTTGAAAATGCTCATATTTCTCGATGACCAAAGGAAGATTATGCTCTTGTATCGTATGAAAATAGGATATTGGTGGAAGATAACATGCCGGAAGTAATAACTGCGATTCCATAAAAACTGATGATTTTTGTTATAAGTGACGCAAAAATAACTTAAATTAAGGATATTTGTAAAGAACACTGGGAATTTTAGCTATAGCATGAAACAAAAAGCGTTAAACGCATTAATCTATATCATCTCTCTTCTCCCCTATTGGTTTCTATATTTGATCTCCGATGGGCTTTATTACATACTCTACTATATTATTGGATATAGGAAGAATATTGTATTTCAGAACTTAAAAAATGCTTTTCCAGAAAAAACGGATAAAGAACGTCTGGTAATTGCCAAAAAGTTTTATCGTTTTTTCCCGGATCTCCTTGTCGAATCGATCAAATTGAAAACGATTACAGCTGAGGAAGTCAAGAAAAAGATGACTTTGGAAAATGTAGAAGAATTGACTAAACACCTCGAAGCGGGCAAAAACGTAATCGGGGTGACCTCACATTATGCCAATTGGGAGCTGGGTATTCACCGTTTGAGCTTAATTACAAACTTTCCTACGCTGATTGTATACAAACCACTCAATAACAAAGATATTGACACAGTGTACAATGATATGCGAGGAAGGTTTGGCGCCGAAATGGTACCAATGAAACAAATACTCCGTCATATCGTAAAGTTGAAAGGCCAACCCAATATCAGTATACTCGTTGCCGATCAAACACCGCTGTATTCGGATTCCGATTATTTTATTAATTGGCTAAATCAGGAAACATTGGTCTATACAGGAGCTGAAAGACTGTCTAGAATAAGTAAAGCACCTGTGGTCTATTGCTATATCGGAAGAAAGCCCAAAAGAGGGCAATATTTCTGTAAATTCGTTACTTTAATCGAAGATCCAAGTGGCTTTGGAGAGCATGAAATTACCGATATACACAATCAATTTGCGGAACAGCTTATTCGTGAAAACCCAGAATATTGGCTATGGTCACATAATCGTTGGAAAAGAAAACGTAGAAAATGAGTAAATTACCAAAAGTAGCTGTCGTTATCCTCAATTGGAATGGCCGATTTTTCCTGGAAAAATTTTTACCATCCGTATATAACAGTTCTTATCCGAATGTCGAATTTGTCATTGGAGACAATGCCTCCGATGATGATTCAATTTCATTTGTGAAACAGTACTATCCTACGATTACTATCCTTGAAAATGACAAAAACTATGGCTTCGCAGGAGGTTATAACAAAATACTGCAGCGTGTAGATGCTGATTACTATGTACTCCTCAATTCGGATGTTGAAGTGAGCCAAAACTGGATTGAACCAGTGATTGAATACTTGGAAAGAAACCCTTCCCTGGCAGCAGCACAGCCCAAAATACGCTCATTTCATGACAAGCAGAAGTTCGAACATGCCGGAGCGGCCGGTGGCTATCTGGATTACTTTGGCTTTCCTTTCTGTAAAGGTAGAATCCTACATGAAGTAGAAGACGATGCGGGACAGTACGATAATGAATCCGAGATTTTCTGGGCATCTGGAGCTGCACTTTTTATTCGCTCTGACGCCTGGAAGGAGGCAGATGGCCTTGACGAAGATTTCTTTGCTCATATGGAGGAAATCGATCTATGCTGGCGATTAAAGAAAATGGGCTATGGCATAGGCTATTGTCCGAAATCTATTGTTTATCATGTTGGTGGGGGCACCCTCAATGCAAGTAATCCCAAAAAGACTTACCTCAATTTTAGGAATAACATGGTCATGCTGCAAAAAAACCTGCCGCTAGGCAAAGCAATATGGATTATTTTCATCAGGCTTTGGTTTGACTTTGCAGCCCTTGTTAAGTTTCTGATCGACAGGAAACCCAAGGATGCCTGGGCGATCAGTCGCGCACATCAGTATTTCTTCTTGAATATTTTCAAAAATGCTAAAAAACGAAAAAAATACAAGGCGAAAGAAAATACCAAAGGGCAGTACACAAAATCGATTATCATTGATTTTTACACAAATAACAAACATAAATTTTCTCAGCTAAATCCGGAGGATTTCAAATAGCGTATTATTTCCCTGTAACATAAAATGCAGAAAAACGCATTTTCAAAATAAAGCAGTCATTACGACAAGATTCTTTATTTATTTTATTTAAACGTACTTTTTATTTGTAATTTTGCAAAATGTTGGTGATGGATATTGAAAAAAAGATAAAAGACTTAACGGCAGAGCTCAACCATTATAACTATCAATACTATGTATTGGCGAACAGTGTTATTTCGGACTACGACTTCGACCTTAAATTAAAGGAACTCGAAGCGCTGGAAGCTCAATATCCCAACTTTGCCGACCCCAACTCCCCTACACAGCGTGTTGGTGGAGACATTACCTCCCGATTTCAAACGGAAAAGCACCGCTGGCCAATGCTTTCATTGGGCAACACATACAATCAGGAGGAATTACTTGACTTCGACCAGCGAATCCGCAAAATCATCGGCGATCAGTTTGAGTATGTTTGTGAATTAAAATTTGACGGTTTATCCATCAGCTTGACTTATGAAAATGGCCTACTAAGTAAAGCCGTTACGCGCGGTGATGGTACACAAGGCGATGTTGTCACAAACAATGTTAAAACCATTCGTTCTATCCCGATCAAACTTAAAGAAGGAGATTATCCAGATCAATTCGAAATACGAGGTGAAATATTTATGCACAAATCAGCTTTTCTCCGCCTGAATAAGGAACGAGCTGATAACGAGGAGCAAACCTATGCCAACCCAAGAAATTTCGCTTCTGGAACCATCAAACTCCAAGATTCTGCTGAAGTTGCAAAACGCCCATTGGACTGTTTCCTTTACTTTTTGTACTGCGACAACAGAACAAATCTATTTCACGACCATTGGAATAGCTTAAACCATGTCAAAGACTGGGGATTTCACGTCAGCGAGCATAGCAGAAAATGCAGCACATTAACCGATGTTTTTGCATTTATTGACTACTGGGATGTCGAACGTCATAACCTAGGTTATGAAATTGATGGAATTGTTATTAAAGTAAATGATTACGCACAACAGGAGGAACTTGGCTTTACTGCCAAAAATCCACGTTGGGCAATATCCTATAAATTCAAAGCAGAGCGTGTAGAAACCACATTGAACTCGATTAGTTATCAAGTTGGACGTACCGGCGCTGTTACACCTGTTGCCAATCTTCAACCTGTACAACTGGCAGGCACAACGGTAAAACGCGCTTCTTTACACAATGCAAATGAAATCGCACGTCTCGACCTACACGAAGATGACACTGTCTTTGTAGAAAAAGGGGGCGAAATTATACCTAAAATAATTGGGGTAAACCTCGAGAAAAGATTAGCAGGATCGACAAGTTTTGTCTACCCCACATCTTGTCCAGAATGCGACACAGCACTTATACGACAAGAAGGGGAAGCCGTACACTATTGCCCTAATGAAACTGGATGCCCGCCACAAATTGTTGGCAAAATGCAGCATTTTATCGGACGAAAAATGATGGACATCGAGGGAATGGGGGACGAGACCGTGGATACTTTCTTCAAGAAAGGTTTGTTACGCAATATCGTTGACATCTATGGCCTAAAAGACCATCAAGATGACCTGCAACAACTGGAACGTTTCGGTCAAAAATCAATCGATAACATGCTCAACGGCATCGAAAAATCCAAAGAAAAACCTTTTGAAAAAGTCTTATTTTCGCTTGGAATACGTCATGTCGGCGAGACGATTGCAAAAAAATTAGCCCAGCATTTCAAAAATATTGATGCACTCGCACAAGCCTCGACAGAGGAAATCGAAGGAGTACAAGACATTGGACGCCGTATTGCGGAGAGTGTCAAAGAATACTTAGACAATCCAATTCATCAACAACAGATTGTTGCACTGAGAAATTATGGCTTAAATTTCGAAATTGAGGAAAAGGAGATCATCCTTGCGAGCAATTCACTTGAAGGGAAAACCTTCCTGATTTCTGGTGTATTTGCAGACCATTCACGTGAAGAGCTAGCAGCAGTAATTGAAAGCAATGGCGGAAAGATGTTATCTTCCATTTCTGCCAAATTAAGCTACCTCGTAGCGGGAGATAAAATGGGACCGTCCAAACTAGCGAAGGCAGAAAAATTGGGTATCCCGATGATTAATGATAAAGAACTATTTGAACTCATTAATCCCAAGTAAGTTTTTTTAATTAAATTTATATAAATACAAAAACAAGATGAACGAGCTTCACGGCGCAGGAGTAGCATTGGTCACTCCTTTTAACTCAGATGAATCTGTTGATTTCGAAGCATTAGGTCAGCTAATTGACTTGCAAATCAACGAAGGTATGGATTATTTGGTTTCTTTAGGTACAACTGGAGAAGTTGCCACTTTAACCAATGATGAACGAAAGCGTATCTGGGATTTTACTGTCAAGCGCGTGAACGGTAGACTTCCTTTGGTTGCTGGAATTGGCGGTAATAATACAGCCGAAATTGTGGAACAAATTAAAAACTTTAATCCAACAGGCTTCTGTGCAATTCTATCTGTATCTCCTTATTATAACAAACCAACACAAGAAGGCATTTACCAGCATTACAAGGCTGTTTCAAACGCCTCTCCACTTCCGGTTATTTTATACAATGTGCCTGGGCGTACGGGCAGCAATATAACAGCACAGACAACATTACGACTAGCCAATGATTTTTCCAATATCGTAGCCATCAAAGAAGCTTCTGGAAATTTTGCGCAATTCAGCGAAATTCTACGGGATAAACCTACGGGATTTCTATTGATCTCCGGAGATGATCCGGTTACCTTGCCGATGATGTCTCTTGGA
Organism: Sphingobacterium sp. HSC-15S19; assembly: GCF_050433745.1. Taxonomy (NCBI): domain Bacteria; kingdom Pseudomonadati; phylum Bacteroidota; class Sphingobacteriia; order Sphingobacteriales; family Sphingobacteriaceae; genus Sphingobacterium; species Sphingobacterium sp. HSC-15S19. The sequence continues at coordinate 93,306 of NZ_JBNPWQ010000018.1, read as the reverse complement.
GCTGCTGGTATCATTTCAGTGATCGGAAACGCATTACCGAAAAAGGTTGCCACATTAGCTAAGTTATGCGCTGAAGGCAATTATGCGGAAGCTAGATCGATCCATAATGAACTCCTTGACATTACAGATCTGTGTTTTATTGAAGGAAACCCTGCTGGTGTAAAATATATTTTACAGGAATTGGGGATCGGAAAAGATCAATTACGACTTCCTTTAGTCCCTGTTAGCGAGAAAATACAGGCAGCTATCAAAGAAGAATTAAAGAAATTGAACTAAAATATAGCCTAGTTCGGTTGAGAAAAGTTTAGATCCCTCCAAAGGATCTAAACTTTTTTATTTCAAAGCTTTGCAACATAACAATATAATAACTACCTTTGCACTTCCACAAAAGTGGAATTTTAAATAACAAAATTAATTAACACAATGCAACAGTACGAATCTGTAATCGTTCTTACCCCGTTGCTTTCTGATGATGCTGCGAAAGAAGTAATCGCAAAATTCAAAAACATCTTAACAGAAGGCGGAGCCGAGATTGTCGCTGAAGACAATTGGGGTTTGAAAAAATTAGCGTATCCAATCCAGAAAAAAACTACTGGATTTTATCACTTAACTGAATTCAAGGCTCCAGGTGAATTAATCAATAAATTAGAGGTTGAATACAAACGTGATGAGCGCATTATGCGTTTCTTGACTGTAAGCTTAGACAAACATGCTAAAGCATACAACGAGAAAAAACGTAGCGGTGCATTCAACAAAAAAGCTGAAACTAAAACTGAGGAGGGCGCAAACTAATGGCTAACGAAAATATCCAATACGTAACTGCTCCTAAAGTAGAGGACAACCGTAAAAAATACTGTCGTTTCAAAAAGAATGGTATCAAATATATCGATTATAAAGATGCTAACTTCTTGATGAAATTTGTAAATGATCAAGGTAAAATCTTACCTCGTCGTTTAACTGGTACATCTTTGAAATTTCAACGTAAAGTAGCTCAAGCTGTTAAACGTGCTCGTCACATCGGCTTATTACCTTACTTAGCTGATGCAATTAAATAAGGAGGACGATAGAAAATGGAAGTAATTTTAAAACAAGATATCAAAGGCTTAGGTGAGCAAAACGATATCGTTAATGTAAAGCCAGGTTTCGGTCGTAACTACTTAATCCCGCAAGGATTTGCTATCCAAGCGACTGAATCTGCAAAGAAAGTTTTAGCTGAGAACATCAAACAAGCTCAGTTCAAACAAGAAAAAATCAAAAAAGACGCTACTGAATTAGCTGGTAAATTGGAAGCTATTAAACTTTCAATCGGTGCTAAAGCAGGTGAATCTGGTAAAATCTTTGGTAAAGTAAACAGCATTCAAATTGCTGATGCGTTGAAAGCAAAAGGTTTTGATGTAGATCGTCGTCGTATCACTTTCGAAGTAGAACCTAAAGAATTAGGTGAATACATCGCAAACTTAAACTTACACAAAGAAGTGAAAGTTCAAGTTCCTTTCGAAGTAATTGCTGAATAATTCAGTTTATTTAGTCAATAATAAAAAGCGGCTATCCTTTCGGATAGCTGCTTTTGTTTTTACCCATACTTTAGCCAAAAAAAAACTCGCGTTACGGAGAGCAACGCGAGGCATAATCTAGGGTATTTGAAAGGGAAAATCTTTGTCAATTTCTATTTTTTTTCAAAAAAATAACTCCTAAATCATCGAGTCAAAAAAAACAATATCAAAATCAAAAAAATCGAAACAAATTCTTTTCGAAAACCAATTTCAATACTCAAAAGAAGCAAAAAATATTGGTTTTTGCAAATAAAATTGATTTTTTATAAAAAATTAAACACAAATACATAAAAACTAACAATAAAACCATATTAAAACACAAAAACACAAAAAAATACAACACATTAAACTACTAAAAAACAAAACAAAAGCATAAAATACACCAAAATAAATAAAATACAGAAACAAAACACATCAAAACAAATAAAATATATACACAAAACAACTAAAAGTCGAAATAAAATCAAAAAAATTGGATTTTAAAAACAAAAAAAGCCTGAAATAGAATATTCCAGGCTTTTTTTGTCATTTAACTAAGTTATGCTAATTGTTTTTCTAATTTCTCGTTCAATACTGATTTTGGAACAGCTCCAATTTGTTTATCAACAATTTCTCCATTTTTAAAGAACAATAAAGCTGGAATATTACGAATGCCATAACGAACAGAAATCTCTGGATTTTCATCCACATTTACTTTTCCTACAACAGCTTTACCTTCATAATCCTTAGCCAGTTCTTCAACCACAGGACCTACCATACGGCAAGGACCACACCATTCTGCCCAAAAATCAATTAATACTGGTTTGTCTGCTTTTAAGACAACTTCTTCAAAGTTGCTATCTGTAATTTCTAATGCCATAATCTTTTAATTTTATAAACCGAAGTTATATCTTTAATACTATTTAATTGCTAAAATCAATAAACAAAGATAGTAACAACTACCAATGTATTTGTAATCTTAATTACACAAATTCCAATCCAAACTAATTCAATCGGTAATTTATCCCTTCAAACTTATCTATACAGTCCAAAAATTCATTTGTTAGGTTTATTTTCAGACTTTTAGCTGGCATTTCGACAGATATTTCATCTTGGGGATCCCAAATTTTAAACTTTAATTGACAATTTGGCACAACCCCCTCAATCTCATTTTGCGCCAGTATATCTTTGATTCCGTCAAGAAATGCTTCATTCAACTTAGGTAAAGGAATATTGATCGTAAAACTCTTCGCCATCTTCTCACGAAGATCCGAAAGTAACTGTACACTGCGCAGCTCAAAGCCCCAATTTCCAACCTGCCTGAAACGCTCCTGTACCAAACCCCGCAATTGTACAAAATAGCCTTCTTGCAAATAGCCCTTTAACTTGACGTACTCTTCGCCAAAAACTGCCATATCATAAGAATCACTATAATCTTCTATGATAAACGACGCAAAAGGTTTACCAGTCTTCGTTAATCGATGGTTTGCCGATGCGATAATACCACCGATCACCAATTCTTTATTCTTGATTCGATTAAACTCAAGCAAAGTCTCTTCATCGACCTCTGCCGCCTTAACTTTGTTGATCAATGCCAAATCCGAAACCGAATTCTGACAAAAATGTTCTATCTCAAAGCGGTATGTATCTAAGGGGTGACTGGTCAAATAAATACCGATAACATCTTTTTCATATTTAAGCTTTTCAATCAATCCCCATTGCGGACAGGGTGCCAAAACAGGTTCCGGCAATTCTGCAGCACCACCTACACCAAACAAGCTCGCCTGGGCCGAACTTTCATTTTCTTTAAAACGCTGGCCGAATCGTATCGCCTTTTCCATTCCTGTAGAACTTTCATCCGAATGAAAATACTGTGCACGATGCGTATTATCGAAACTATCAAAACCACCAGCATAAGCCAGACTCTCGAAAGCTTTCTTGTTGACCGCACGAAGATCAATCCGTTTGGCCATATCGAAAACAGATTTATACAATCCTGATTGTCGAGTTTGCACGATAGCATCTACTGCTCCTGCCCCGACACCTTTAACTGCACCTATCCCAAAACGAATAGCTCCAGACTCATTTACCGTAAACTTATAATAGGATTCATTCACATCAGGACCAAGCACCTCTAGTCCCATACGCTTACATTCCTCCATAAAGAACGTCACCTGCTTGATGTCATTCATATTGTTAGAAAGTACCGCAGCCATATATTCCGCTGGAAAATGCGCTTTCAAATAGGCTGTTTGATAAGCAACCCAAGCATAACAGGTAGAATGGGATTTATTAAATGCATAACTTGCAAAAGCTTCCCAGTCGGTCCAGATCTTCTCCAAAACTTTTGCATTATGTCCTTTCTCCTCTGCCTGTGAAACAAACTTAGGCTTCATCTTATCCAGTACCGCCTTTTGCTTCTTACCCATAGCCTTACGCAAAACGTCGGCATCACCTTTCGAAAATCCAGCTAACTTTTGAGACAAAAGCATTACCTGCTCCTGGTATACCGTAATTCCATACGTTTCTTTCAAATATTCCTCACAGGCATCCAAATCGTAAACAATAGGATCTATACCATGCTTACGCTTAATAAAACTTGGAATATACTCTATTGGACCCGGGCGATAAAGTGCATTCATCGCAATCAAATCGGCAAATACCGTCGGCTTAAGGTCCCGCATGTATTTCTGCATTCCAGGAGATTCATACTGAAACACCCCGATGGTCTCTCCACGTTGAAAGAGCTCATAAGTAAGCTCATCGTCGATCGGAAATTGATCCGGATCCAGCACGATACCATGGCTTAATTTGACATTTTCGACTGTATCTTTAATCAGTGTAAGTGTCTTTAAACCCAAAAAGTCCATTTTCAGCAAACCGGCACTTTCAACAACGTGGTTATCGAACTGCGTCACATAAAGATCCGAGTCTTTTGCCAAAGAAACAGGAACGAAATTAGTAATATCGTCTGGCGTAATAATAACACCACAGGCATGGATACCTGTATTTCGGACAGAACCCTCCAAAACCCGGGCCTGTCTGATCGTTTCAGCCTCCAATCCAGCACCATCAGCAATAGATTTCAACCGATTAACAGCTTCAATTTCCTCAGTTCTCAGCTTTTCCTTTAAGCCGGCATCATCTAAAGTAAAAATCTTGGATAATTTAAGATTCGGAATCAGCTTGGCAATCTCATTGGCATCACCCAAAGGTAAGTCCAATACACGCGCTGTATCTTTGATGGATGACTTCGCTGCCATTGTACCATAGGTAATAATCTGGGCAACCTGACTAGCGCCATATTTATTGATTACATATTGCATGACACGACCACGCCCCTCGTCATCAAAATCGATATCGATATCCGGCATTGACACACGGTCGGGATTCAAGAAACGCTCAAAAAGCAAGTCATATTTAATCGGATCGATATTGGTAATTCCCAAACAATAGGCTACCGCCGAACCAGCAGCAGATCCCCGTCCTGGCCCCACGGAAACTCCCATATCTCGGGCTGCCGCAATAAAATCTTGAACAATCAAAAAGTAACCCGGATACCCCGTTTTCTCGATGGTAGCCAACTCAAAGTCTAGGCGCTCCCGAATATCAGTCGTAATTTCTTCATAGCGTTTCTCCGCCCCCACATAACAAAGATGGGCCAGGTATTTATTTTCACCACGTTTTCCACCATCTTCAAGATCGGCTTCCACCTGAAATTCTTCGGGTATATCAAATTTAGGCAAAAGGACATCGCGGTTTAACTTAAATATCTCTACCTTATCGACAATCTCCTGAATATTTAGAATCGCTTCAGGCAGATCATTAAACAAAGTCTTCATTTCGTCTGAAGACTTGAAATAATACTCCTGATTCGGTAAACCAAAACGAAACCCTCGTCCCCTACCTTTAGGCGTTGAGAGCTTCTCACCATCTTTCACACACAGCAAAATATCATGTGCATGCGCATCGCCTTTCTTCTCATAATATGTATTATTGGTCGCAACAACTTTAACCTCATATTTACGGGAAAACTTCAGCAACGTTTGGTTCACACGATCCTCATCTTCCTGACCATGACGCATCAATTCCAGGTAAAAATCATCCCCAAATTGTTCTTTCCACCACAGCAAAGCTTCTTCGGCCTGGCTCTCACCAATATTCAGTATTTTATTCGGCACCTCCCCCTGTAAGTTACCTGACAGCGCAATAACATCTTCCTTGTATTGAAGAATAAGATCTTTATCAATCCGCGGAACATAATAGAACCCAGACGTATAAGCAAAAGAAGCCAGTTTAGCCAGATTATGGTACCCGCGTTTATTTTTCGCCAATAACACAATCTGATAACCATTATCCTTCCTGGACTTATCTTTGTGGTTTTCACAAACAAAAAACTCACAACCAACAATTGGCTTTAAAAGCTGACCAGTAGGCTCCTCTCCATTCTCAACTGCCTCCGCATTTTGTGCTTCAACTTCTTTATTATGGCCTATAACACGAGAAACAAACTCAAAAGCCCCCATCATATTTCCGTGATCCGTTAACGCAACAGCAGGCATATTATCCTTGACCGCTGCCGAAACTAACTTATCGTACGACATCGTCGACTGCAGGATCGAAAACTGAGAGTGGTTATGTAAATGGGCAAATTTGGCATCCTTTAAAGCTGCTAACGCGTCCGCATCAACGACAACCTTGACTTCATCTGGCTGAGACCGTTTTCTAATTTCATCAGAAGCTGCTTTTAGGTTGATATGTTTCAGTCCAACAGTGGGTATAGGCCCCGGGTTGTTGGTTTTAAAATCGACAAAGTAGCCCGTATCGACCTGAAGTTCTTCGGCAGTGAATACCTCTCTTCTGACAAGCTCCAGAAAACAACGTGTTGTCGCCTCAACGTCGGCTGTTGCATTATGTGCCTCAGCAAACGGCACCCCGAATAAATAAGAATGCAGCTCGGTCAAATTGGGTAATTTAAAACGCCCACCGCGACCGCCTGGAATTTTCAGCAGTTCAGCTGTTACTTCCGTACAGGTATCCAATACAGGCATATTAGCCATATTGGACGCAACACCATAACGGTAAAATTCACAGCCCATGATATTCAAATCAAAACCAATATTTTGTCCAACAACAAACTTGGCTTTATTCAATGCCACATTAAATTTCTCTAGGACCTCCTGAAGCGGCAATCCCTGTTCTTCGGCCAATGCAGTCGATATGCCGTGTATTTTTTCAGAGTCATAGGGTATATCAAATCCATCTGGCTTAATCAAGAAATCGTGATGTTCGACCAAATTTCCCATCTCATCATGGATCTGCCAAGCCAATTGAATACAGCGAGGCCAATTGTCCGTATCGGTAATTGGTGCGTCCCAACGCTTAGGCAAACCCGTCGTTTCCGTATCGAAAATAATATACATAAAATTCTAACCCTCTTTAATACAATACATTAAATGCAAGACAATTTACATTTTTTTGAACTTGAAATTTACGAAATTATTAGAGAAGATTGTGTCAGATTTTTGCGAAAATCCACTAAAGAAAATCTGGCGTTACACGATATCTTGCAGTTGTTTCGCTTTAACAAGAAACAGTATCATAAACTCCTTTATCTTTCTCTTTTTATTTGCATCGAAAAAGTCAATATCAGGCCAAATCATCAAGCCCTCGAGCTCTTTTTTATCATGTATATCAAAAGATCTAACAGTATACCAACTTCAAATTACCAGTTTTTTTAACACGTACTTCATAGGGACTTTATAGGGACCTCATTCGGACCTCATTCGGATGAACCCCTATAATCTCCCTATTAATCCCCTTGTATCTCCGATTTTATTTCCTTCTAATTATGCGGTTGATATTTATTGCTCTCTCCCCAGTGTGGTAAAAATTCTCATCTAAAACCGCAACTTAGCATCTACAGACCGACTGTTTTCCATTTGGGCATACTTATCCTCAATACAATTAAAAACGAGATAAGCCTATGGGCGATAAAACACCTCAAATTTAATATTGTAATAGTTACACTATCCCAAGTATTTAGTATATTTGATTTTGACCCAAAAATCCATGATTAAAGCTATCTTTTTTGACATCGATGGAACTTTGCTAAGTTTCAAAACACATCAAGTTCCCGAATCTACTCAACAAGCATTTCAATTATTAAAAGAAAAAAACATCAAGGTATTTGTTTCAACAGGAAGATCCTACAATCAGCTGGGGCATATTCGTTACCTCGATTTTGATGGATATATCACCTTCAATGGCGGGTATTGCGTCACGAAGGAACAGGACGTAATTTATAAAAATAACATTCCTCAAAAAGACATTCGCTCCTTATTGGATTATGCTAAAAAGCGTGAAGACCTGACTTTTTCATTCATGTCTGAAAAAGAAATTTCCTTGAACCAGGTTACACCGGAGGTATTCCAAATGTACCAGCAGGTCAATGTCCCCACCCCACCAGTTCGGGATTACGAAAAGGATTTTGATCTTGACTCAGTTATGCAGGTCAATGTTTTCATCAATCCTGAAGAAGAAGCTGAATTTATGGAAAATGTGATGCCAAATTCAGTTGCGTCGAGATGGACGCCCGTTTTTGCTGATGTCAATCCGATGGGGCAAAGCAAAAAAATTGGAATAGATGTTTTTTTAGATCATTTCAACTTCAGCTTGGAAGAAACCATGTCATTTGGCGACGGCGGAAATGATATTACAATGCTAGCGCACACCCATATTGGAATTGCTATGGGTAATGCAAATCCCGAGGTAAAAGAAATTGCAGATTATATAACAGACAGCGTTGATGAAAATGGTATCTGGAATGCATTAAAACACTTCAATATCATCTAAAGTTGGATAGTTAAAGTTATTCGAGAAGTATTGCTGTTGCTATTCATCAGCAAATTATGTTTTTCCGGAAAAAGATAGTCCAATCGGTATCGAAAATCACGTATCAATGTGCTACTAAACTGACTTTCCAGGTAATGGTTCACGCGATAGCTAACTTCCAGCATAATCAGTTTGGATGAGCCCGATAACCGGATCCGAACTGGATGAGAAGACATCGTATTATAACCATTTTCAACAGCATGCTGTACCACAGGAAAAAGAATAAGCGACGGCAACATAATTTCATCCTGAAACTGTAGCTTATTTTCCCATTTGACTGAAAAACCTGCTGGAAGAAAACGCTCAGCCAACTGCAAATATTGGTTCAACAAGTTAAGCTCCACCTGCATAGCCTCAAATCGGTCAACATGAAGCTTAAGCAACTGCTCTTGAAAAGCAAAATAGTCCGCTGAATCTATTTTGTCACGTTGTATAAAATGCCCTATCAAAAAACTGTCCAGCTGACTGTTCCTAAAAGACAACCTATCCGCCAGTGCTAAAAGCTCTTCATTTCTTACACTCTTTTTACCCAAAAAACGATTGATTATACTCGACATTTCTTAAATTGCTGTAGATTAGAAACACAAAAATAAGGAAACATTATGTCAAATATTGCAATAGTTATTGAAGAAAGAGCCGCTGACATAGGCAATTTCTTAGTTGGGCGACTTCTTCCTTTCAGGCAGAAACGTATGGTCGGCCCTTTTATTTTTATCGACCACATGGGACCTGATAACATTGCCGAACCGCACTTTATGGATATTGCTCCACATCCGCATATCGGGTTATCCACATTGACTTATCTATTCGAAGGTAGCATTATGCACCGTGACAGCTTAGGAAATGCCGTGGAGATCAAACCTGGAGCAGTCAATTGGATGACGGCAGGTAAGGGTGTCACACATTCCGAAAGAACTCCCGAACAGCTGAGATCTACCCCGCACGACCTACATGGGCTGCAGATTTGGGTGGCCCTACCAAAAGAACTCGAAAAAATGGAACCTAATTTTGTTCACATAGAAGAACCACAGCTTCCACATTGGACCGAAGAGGGTGTATCTTATCGTTTAATTGCAGGTGAAATTAAAAACCATCGTTCCGAGGTTCCGGTATATAGTCCATTATATCTTATTGAAATCAAAGCAGAACAAGATGCGACCATCAAACTGGGCGATTACCTATATGGCGAAAGTGGATTATATATCCTTCATGGAACTGTTCATGCGGAAGGCCAGGAATTCGGTCCAAAACAGATTTTAGTTGCCAAGGATGCAAAACTATGTGAATTCGAAATGAAGGCGGGTACTTCAGTTTACATTTTTGGTGGTGAACCTTTTCCTGAACAACGATATATCGACTGGAACTTCGTCGCTTCAGACATTGAAACTTTAAAAATAGCGCGCGAAAAATGGGAAAATCACGAATTTCCAAAAGTACCTGGCGATGACGGCTATATTCCAATCCCACCAGTAAATCCGACTTTAGGACAGAAAAAAAATCAATAACAATATCCTGAACCGATAACAACGTGGACGTATAAATTGAAAAAGTCGCACACGTTGAAAGACACAATAGGCAAAAATAAAAATGCTGGAAATCATACAACGACTTCCAGCATTTTTACTTAAGCGATATGAAAGCCGACTAATGGGCTATCCCGCTCACACCACCGGAAACAACGAGTTTCATGGCATCTGTTGGAGACATATCTAATTTTTTCACCTTATCTGCACTGATAATGACAACCTGCCCTGCAAAAGAGTAGGAATATGGAAAATACACCATAACTTCTTCTTCAAGCCCAATGCTTTTTAAATCATGCTGCGTTAAGAAACCTATCTTTTTCAGACCAAACTCATTCACCGTCACCAGGACAGGTTCATTAAATTTCTTTGCATCACCAACAAAGGCCTCCGTAAAATCTTTAATCGAAGAATATAATGTATTTAAAAGTGGAATCCGCTGGATCTGATGATTAATCCACACTTTAATGGGGTCTGTCACAAAATTTGTAAAAATAAGCCCCGCCAGAACCAATACCAAAATAACGGTCAGAATACCTATTCCTGGAATATACAAGGGGTGCCCCCTATCATCCTCCAAAAAATGTTCAGTTAAATTCAATGCCGAATCAACTGATGCAACAATCCAAACTATTAAAAAAATTGCACCAGCTAGAGGAACCACTACCAGGACACCTCGTATCAAATAATTAATAAATCCTCTGATTAATTTGCTAAACATGAATTGAAAATCAAATATTATTCAAAAATGCAGAATATCCTTTATTATTCATAAAAATATACTCTTTTTACGCGTTGGGAAATACTCGTCAGCAGTTCATAGGGAATCGTCCCTATAGTCTTCGCCGCTGACTTTATATCAGGGTAAACGATAACTTCATCTTCCTCTCCAACTTCCACATCCGTTACGTCCAACATACACATATCCATACATATATCACCTATAGTAGGGACTAAAAAACCGTTTATCAACATTTTACCGACACCGTTACCAAAACGCCTATCGTAACCGTCTGCATAACCAATTTTAATTGTCGCAATCTTACTGTCTCTATACAGGACGCCGTGCCTATTATAACCTACGGTTTCACCTGCTGGGAGGTATTTAATTTGTGTCACATTCGTTTTCAAGGTACTCGCCTCCCTAATGGGTAAATCATGGCGCTCAATATCGATACCATAGAGACCTATCCCCAACCTCACCATATCAAAATACGCATTCGGCCACAATTCAATACCCGATGTTGCTGCAATATGACGTAGAAAAGAATATCCTATACCACTTTCGAGACGCTTTGTAAACTCATCCAGCAGATCAATTTGTCGCTGTGTAAATTCCCGATCCTTTTCATTACCTGCAGACGCTAAGTGGGAAAATGCAGATTTAACCTCTAAAACCGCTTCCGCACCTAACACAGCTATTAAACGATCGACCTCGTCAGGCATAAAACCCAACCGATGCATACCTGTATCTATCTTAATATGAATCGGAAAAGAAGCTATTTGTTTCGTTTTCAGAAAATTCAAAAAGGAGAACAATATTCTAAAGCTATAAATTTCCGGTTCAAGGTTATACTGAACAATGGACTCAAAAGAACTTTCATCAGGACTCATCACTACAATAGGTAATTTTATGCCTGCACCACGCAAATCAACTCCCTCATCCGCAAAAGCAACCGTCAGATAATCCACCCGATTGAATTGCAAAAGATTTGCGATCTCGAAGCTTCCACTACCATAAGAAAAAGCTTTGACCATGGTCATCAGTTTCACTTGTTTCGGCAGGAGCTGTCGATATACGTTCAAATTATTCTCGAGTGCATTCAAATTGATTTCAAGCACGGTATCATGCGATTTTGCAACTAAAAGCTGACTGATACGTTCAAAATGAAACTCACGTCCTCCTTTCAATAATACCGTGGCATTTTCAAAAGAAAGCGACCTAATATCGGCCAAGAAAGCAGTTGTATCGCTATATGAAATAGAAGGCACTTCAAATTGTGCTGCCACTTTAGGCAACACTTCACCTATCAATATCAATTTATCCAAACGATACTCACGAAGCAAACGTTTCAGCTTGGACAAACTTTTTTCATCTTCGATATGGACACCAGGGATATCCGACAATATCAACATCTTGAACGGATGCTGTCCTTGCTGATTTAAAAACTCCAGGGCTATCTGCAGCGCATCTAGATCATTACTATACGAGTCATCGATAATTGAGCTATTCTTTTTTCCTTTTTTTAACTCAAGACGCATCGCCACTGGCTGCAACTCTTTAATCCTCGATGCGATCACTTCATTTTCATAACCAAAACGTAGCATCACCGCTACACAATTTATCGCGTTCTCAACATTTCCTTTATCCACAAACGGCACTTCAACAGCAAAGGTGCGACCGGTATAATAGAACGTGACCATAGTAAATCGGTCGTTAACCTGTTTGATGGAATACACTTCCAAAGAAAGGCCCTCATCAAGCCCCCAAGAAAATTTTCGTGGCCTATAAGGCAATTGAATATTTTCGAGGTAACTGTTTGGAAAAATCATGGTTTCAACATTTTTAAAAAGCTCGAGCTTTTCATAAATCTTTTCCTCCTTAGATTTAAAACCAGCTTTATGGGCAACACCGATGTTGGTCAATAGTCCTATAGTTGGTTTTATCATCTGCTCAAGGCGCAGCATTTCCCCCTTTTCTGAAATCCCCGCTTCGATTAGCGCAAGATTATACTGATCGGATAACCCCCACAAGGACAACGCCACACCAAGTTGAGAATTATAGCTCTTAGGACTTCGGTAAATCTTATATTCAGGAGACATAAGCTGGAAAAGCCACTCTTTTACAATCGTTTTGCCATTGCTCCCAGTAATTCCAATGACAGGAGAATCAAATTTCTGACGATGAAAAGTTGCCAGCTCCTGCATAGCAACTAAACTATCCGCTACCCAAAGAATATTAGCTTCCAAAAGCTCCATTTCCTGTCCCTCATCGGCCTGAAGCACAAAATTACGAACTCCTTTTTCGTAGGCTTCCCGGATATACCGATGACCATCTCTGTTCTTCTGAAGTGCAAAAAAAATCCCGTTGTCCGCCTGAGCAATTTTACGGCTGTCATAAAATAAATGCTGGACAAAAGAATTGGGATCCGTGATAAATGTGCGATTGGGATGTAAAATCTGGGCGATTTCCGATATTTTGTACATTCTCCTGATATATTTTGATTGTGTCAAAACTGAACATTTTTTTAGTTATTTCATATTATTTTTGAAATTTTGACAATATGTTTGACGAAGAAAAAAGAAACAAGAAGATATTAACGCAGCATCAGGCGCAGTTGAAAGCGGAAAGCTATTGCGTCTATCAAGAACGCGCACAGCAAGAAGTACGCGATAAGCTCTACAGCTGGGGACTGAATGAAGTAGAAGTCGAAAATGTATTGGCCAATTTGATCAGCGATAATTTTTTAAATGAAGAACGCTTTGCTATTGCCTACTGTAACGGAAAACTCCGCATGAAAGGCTGGGGTAAAGTAAAAATCAAGCAGGCACTCAAAGCAAAAAGGGTATCCGAACAATTGATAAAAATTGCATTTAAGCAAATCGATCCAGATGAATATGAACAAATCTTAAATCATATCATTGACAAAAAACTCCGTGAAATTAGTGGTAAGAACCACTATGCAGTTAAAAACAAAGTTTATCAGTTTGCACTATCCCGCGGATTTGAAAGTGATTTAATTTTTTCTACACTGAATTCAAAGGAGTTATAAAAAACACAGAAAGAAAGTAAATAAATATTTTGCAATATTGAATTTTCGCTCTATATTTGCATCACCAAAAAGGAACGCAAGGTTCTTTTAAAAATTGAAATAAAATTCCAATGCGAAAATAGCTCAGCTGGTAGAGCACAACCTTGCCAAGGTTGGGGTCGCGAGTTCGAATCTCGTTTTTCGCTCACCTGCCTAGGTGGTGGAACTGGTAGACACGCAGGACTTAAAATCCTGTTCCCGTTAAGGGAGTGCGGGTTCGATTCCCGCCCTAGGTACAAGAAAGCTCATCTAACGATGGGCTTTTCTTGTTTATGCGCGTATATTACCTCGAATGGCCCTATCAAATTCACAAAACGCCCTTCAATCTTTAATAAACTTGCTTGCGAAGCTCATCAGCCAATGGACATTTTATTTTATCGCCATAAAAATAAGAGAAAGCCGTAGGCCAAACTCAACAATATAAGTTTCAACATGCCTATTTTATACTTGAATAAAAGAAAAAGTGAAAATAGCACCCAAACCAGAGCCATCGGCTCAATGGCATACCAAGAACTGACACCACTTGGAAATAGAATCCCTATACCTAAATAACAGGCTAAATTAACGATTACACCAACTACGGATGCAGTCACTAAAGATAGGATAAATTGTATACATGTATTTTTTTGGGTCCGTTCAATCAGTGGTGCCCCAACAAAAATCAAGGCAAAGTTTGGCAAAAAGGTAAAATATGCTGTAGTGATCAAACCTATTGCGGCCATGGAATAGGACTGATGAAAATGATTGAAGCCAGCCATAAAACCAACATAGGCCAAAACAACCACTAAAGGCCCCGGGGTCGTCTCTGCAAGAGCAAATCCATCTATCATCTGGCTCTTCGAAAGCCAAAACAATTTCTCTGTCACAAGAGCTGCAACATAGGGAATGACTGTATAAGAACCTCCAATCGTCAAATACGCAGACTTTGTAAATAAAAAAGAAAGTGTCTTCCAAAATTCCGTGTCGATGGTAAAAAACAGCAAAATGCTCAACGGAATCAACCATAGTAAGAAAAACAGCAACACCTGAAGAGAAATACGACGGTAGGATACCGAAGGAAGTGTTTCGAGCGTATTGACATAATAAGTAGATTCGAACTGCTTGTCTTCATTTTCACGATTAGCATCAATTTTGGAAGTTTTTGACAAGATTGCATATAGTAATAGACCAACAGCGATCACACCCATAATAATCCAGGGCATTGGAACCCCAGCAAAATACGATAGAAGAAAAGCGGCCAATGCTACCAAATAATGCCATGTACTGACAAGAGATTTCTGCCCCACCCGAAAGGTTGCAAATATAATGATCGCAAGAACTGCAGGTTTTAAACCCGAAAATAAAGCAATAAACAATGCGGTGTTGCCATAGTGCGCATATAGTGTACTGAGTCCGCATATAATAAGAAGTGAGGGAACAATAAAAAATACCCCGGCCAACACAGCACCTTTTATGCCGTGCAACTTCCATCCTAAATAAATCGTCAATTGATGCGCTTCCGGTCCCGGCAACAACATACATGCATTAAGTGCCTGAAAAAACTTCCTGTTACTTACCCATCTTTTCTTTTCGACCAAAAAATCGTGCATAATGGTCACATGGCCGGTTGTTCCACCAAAACTTATCCAACCTAACTCAAACCAAAACCACATGGCTTCCCGAAAAATTGGCTTCTGTCTATTATTTTCTTCCTCTAAATTCATCTTTTTCAACGCTATTTGTCTTAGGCCCGGATTTTATCGAAAACAATTTCTGCAGAACAGGCCCCATTCCGATGTCTCCTGTTTTAAAACACCTTGTTTCGGGAGACCATATACAGCGGTGTAAAACCGCCATATAACTGCATAAAAAAAGCGAGATATCTTAAATATCTCGCTTTTTTTATATTAAGAATTGGTCTGATAAACTATTTTTTATCTAAAATAGTAACTTCCACTCTTCTATTTTTTTGACGTCCTTCCGGACTTTTATTATCTCCAACTGGATTTGACTGACCGAAACCTTTTGCCGTAATGCGTGATTCAGCAACCCCTGAATCTACCAAGAACTTCTTAACAGACGCCGCTCTTTTATCGGAAAGCCACTGATTATACTCAACAGTACCCGTAGCATCAGTATACCCATCAACTTTGATCTTATTATTACTTTCCTTCAAGATCAACGCCAATTTACTAACTTCAGTTTTTGCCTTCTCAGATAGGTAAGAAGAGTTTGTTGGAAACAATAAATCAGACGATATACTAAACTTAATCCCTTCATCAGTTCTTTTCGCGTCATTAAAATCCTTCTTCACATTTTTCAAACCATCATCAGTTCCATCTTTTGTTACAACTGCACCTGGATTGACTACAATAGCTTGTTGTTTACAGGAAAATAACGATAAACTTGCACATAAGGTTAAAATTCCCAAATTAATTTTTCTAAGCATGTCGTTTCTAACGTATTTAATATCGATTTAAGCAAGTAAATATAGCGAAAAAAGTCCAATATGACATCCCTTCTACGTCATATCTAACGTAACAAATCTATTTCTTGGTATATACTTTTTCTAAAGTCTTTTTTACCTCAGGAATATTTTCATACAATTTCCAAATCATGCCTGAATTTGCATTCTCGATCATCACAGCAATCGTTGCCTGATTCCTCGCACGATAACTTTCAGAAACATCGTTGTTTTTAATATCAATCCAGCTTCTGAAACCATATTGTGTAAATAACACATCAGCGTATTCTTCGTAAAATTTACGTAATGCTTTTAGACCAATCTCCTTTTCAAATGGGTAAGCTGCAATAGCTATTGCAGGATTCACCAAATACCCCTGATAGGTATCTTCCACATTTTCCACTCCCCAAATATCGGTAAATCGTGTCCCTATACTCATTTCATTATCTCTCCGTTTATAGGCAAGAATATAATTCGATAAATATTTTTTGTAATCTACAAAGTCATCTACTTTCCCTTTAGGATCCATAATCAAAAAGGGACGATAGACAGACATCAATGATTCATTTAAACTGCCGCCTGCAATACTCTTGGCAAAAATAACTTTGTCGTCGGAGTAGATCGAAATTCCGGCATTTCCCCTATCGCCAATTAAAGGGTTTGCACTTATTGAAAGCGCCAAAGAATCATTTAATTTCATTTTGAGTTCAGGAGCCAAATCACTGGAGTCATCCCCAAAATACAATTCGTTGCCTTGATGTTTGGTTGCAAATCCATTGATATAAGCTGAAATAGCTAAAGGGTGGGTAGGTGAAGACATCGCTAGTAAATAGGTACCCAAACTCTCGTTAAATCCCCCCAAAGGCCTCGATCTAGCTGTACTGTCTACAGGCGACCACTTATTCCAGAGTACATCAGGATTCTGTGCGTCGGTAAAATAGTTCCAATTTATGCGTTCCCAGAGCTTCGTAATATTATTTCTCAACGTCTGTTCCTCGGGATCTTCTTTAGAAAAATATTGCCGGGCGATTAAAAGCGATTCCATGATATGGGAGGTTCCGCGCAAATCGTACGTTGGAATTGAATCGCGATAATAAGGCACCCCCGACCGGCCATCGTAAAGCGCTGTAAAGACCCCTTGATGTTGTTGTGCACTGCTCAAAAATTTTACAATCCGTGTTAACCTGACTAAAAGAGCTTGTCGCGAGATCAAGTTATTCTCTCCTGCCACAAGTAGGCCCAAGATCGCATAGCCAGTTTCATTTGTAGATACAATAGCCTGCCTATTGCCTCGATCAGGCAGAAACATACCACTATTCACATCATAGTTGTCTATAAAATAATTCACATGAGCATTCCGGATAAAATTCAACATCTCCGTATCCGTACCTTTTTTTGTCTGTACCTCCCTAACCTCAGAAAAAGGAGATTCAACATAATTATAGTCTACCCAAGCGATCTTATAATAATAAGATTTGTTATATTCATTTACCCTATCTAGCGACTTCTGTACATAGATGGGTAAAATTGCTATCGGCTGAAAATTGAGTTTATCTTCCGAACGATAGATTTTCACGTAGCGAATACTTGGTGTTAGCGGCAATTGCCAGACCAACTCGACTTGTTTATCCACGGAACTGATCTTAGATAAGATAGCTGCTGATGACAGTCTTACCTTTGGATAGTTTTTGGGCAAAAACTCTATTTGATCGATAAATAATTGATTTGTCTGCAGTGCAGTTCCATTCTGTTCAAGAATTAAAGCCGAAACAGGCTTCCCTAATGAAATTCCTACACATTTGGCGACTGGAATGGAAACATTAAGCCAGGTATCATAAGCAAAATCATCGATATAATTTGCGATATCCACAGCATTTGTCCTTGTATCATTTTGCTGTAAGGTGACTTTTGGCAATTGTCCCTTTTCAGTATTGCTTTGAATAAAAAGCTTAAAAGTTAGCTGATCATCCTTAGCAATTAAATAGGGAAATTTCTGTTTATCGTTTAAAATACTTGCCTCCCATTTACCATTAGGAGAAGAAACGTACCGCAAAGAAAGCGAATTGCCTGGCGTAAAAAACAAACTATCGGAAACCGGTAGGCTATAGCTCACATTTTGGATCCATGATTCACCAGTATAATGAGCGATACTCTTAGCATAACTCCCGTTGATAACACTATTGTCAAATAAAACCTCAGGATAACTTTCTGATCGAACAAGTGTAGGTAAGATCAGTAACAAAAGAAAGTAAAAATATTTTTTCAGCATAAGTCAACATTTTTCACAGGCCTACAATCAAAAACTAAGCCACCAGTACGATTATAACGCAAATGTAACAAAGGAATTCCAATGATATTATCCTCCCTAATTTTAATTTCAGAAAAAATGCGCTAAATTAGCCCTCTGAATATTTTCATAAAATAGATATATGAAAACCACGTTTGATTTTGAAAAGCCAATTGCAGACTTGCAATTGCAAATTGAAAAGGTAACTCAAGTTGCCGAAAAAACTCAAGTTGACATGAGCGCAACCGTTCGTGAGCTTGAAGAAAAGCTTGCTTCTACTGAAAAAGAAATATACGGCAATTTAACAGGCTGGCAGAACGTTCAAATGTCACGCCATCCGGATCGCCCTCAGACTTATGATTATATAGAAGCTATCTGCGACGAATTTATCGAGTTGCATGGTGACAGAACCGTTAAGGATGATAAAGCGATTGTCGGTGGTATGGCTTCTATTGATGGTAATGCCGTTATGATCATCGGTCATCAAAAAGGTAAAAACACCAAAGAGCGTCAATACCACAACTTTGGAATGGCCAATCCTGAAGGCTACCGAAAGGCCCTACGTTTAATGAAAATGGCTGAAAAGTTCAATAAACCTGTGATCACTTTAATTGATACGATGGGTGCTTATCCAGGACTTGAAGCTGAAGAACGCGGACAGGGTGAAGCGATTGCACGCAACCTCATGGAGATGGCTGTATTGAAAGTTCCAATCATTTGCGTTGTTATTGGTGAAGGAGCTTCAGGTGGAGCTTTGGGTATTGGCGTTGGAAACAGAGTCTACATGATGGAACATACCTGGTATTCGGTCATATCGCCTGAATCTTGTTCTTCTATCCTATGGAGAAGCTGGGATCATAAAGAAAAAGCCGCTGAGGCATTAAAATTGACTTCAGAAGACATGTTGGGCAACGGCTTGATTGATGGTATTATCCCTGAACCGCTAGGTGGTGCTCACCAAGATCCCGCGGCAGCAGCGGCTAATCTAAAAAGCCAGCTGTTGAAAGATCTTGCTGAATTGACGGCTAAAGATAGCGATACATTAGTTACTGAAAGAATTGATAAGTTTAGCAAAATGGGTGTGGTAACTGAATAATGTTAGCAATACAACCCTAAAAAATAAAAAAGTCAGCAGTTAGCTGACTTTTTTTATGGTTATCCTGCATTAAAAATACACCTCCTCGTTCCAAAAAACAGCCTCCATACAAATCAATCCTATCCACAAGCTTCTAAAAGACTTTTTTAATAAAAAATAATTCGGTAATTTTTAAATAGTTACAACTTTAATCAATAAAAAAGACAAAAACATTTTGCGCAAATAACTTATTTTTCTACCTTTGCATCACTTTCAAAAACAGAAAGGATTCCGTAGCTCAGCTGGTAGAGCAATACACTTTTAATGTATGGGTCCTGGGTTCGAATCCCAGCGGGATCACAAAAAAAAAGCTAATCTTACGATTAGCTTTTTTTGCTTTATCGGTATTTGAACCCGAAAGAAGTGTAGACAGGGTTTGATCGGAACATGTTAATCTACATCCCAAAATGTTCTATTACCCCACAATAACGATCGTTTTGTTATCTAAGCGTAGTCCTTTTCTTTTTTAATTTTTAGCTGCACAAATTAGGATCAAGTAGGGACGAAATTCGCTTTTATTACAGTGCTTGTTCAGTGCTCGTTCAGTGATTGCTCAGTGATAGTTCAGTATAGACTGAATAATCACTGAGCAATCACTGTCTAAAAATTGATTGAAAATTGTTATTAGGTATAAGTTGGTATGCGAGACTTAGAGGAAATTAAACCGAGATAGATTTAAACAAAGGATCGACAGATGCTCACCGATCTCAATACAAATTATTCGGGCAGTAATATGACTTCCAAAAACTTCACCATTTCGCCCCCCGCTATAGTATGGGCACGTAATTCAATCACTTGCTTGCCCTTTGGTAATAGCACCGTACCCAATTCAAGTTGATTGTCATGCAAACTGACAGCAGACGACGGATCTATTGTAAAATCCGTATTCTTCCCCCCTAAATTTAAGCCGAGCTTCCCTCCCGTACCTGCAACATCTTTCACATACCGGATAGCCACCTTGAAGCGTCCGCCATTTAACACATTCGTTTCCCATCTCAAACCCTGATTTAAACTAGTCCACCCCGTCACATAGTAGCGATTCCTTTTACCATCTCCAAACTTCATCGGACTACCTATCTGTTTTGCATAAAAGGTCAGTAGCCGGTTTTTATTGATATTATGATCCACATACATTAAATCAGGATTTATTGGATTCGTTATCGTATCCTTCAATTGCACCACCACAACCAGGTCATCCTCCTGAGACGTAATTTGATCTATAGGAATATGCAGTCCATCTTTTTCGGATCTGTATTTTCTGATCGTTTCTCCCGACAGTAACGAAACAGAATTAACCTTAGCAATCAGTCCGCCGACAATAAGATCATTCCGTAGAGGACGTTCGAAAACGTGTAAATACAGGGTATTTTTACGCTGTGTAATGACTCCCCAGGGCTGACGAGGTAAACGAGATGGTCCAACAGCAATGACACTTTCACTACTCCCCCGCATCCAGTGACCTAACCTCTTTAAAATTGCGACGTCAGCACTGTCGATGCTTCCGTCACCTTTTGGGCCAATATTCATTAGAATATTCCCACCCATGGCCCTAGCCTTCGCTAAGAGTTTGATAAAATGAGCGGTCGGTTTATGGCTCTTATCGGTCGACGAATAGCCATAAGATTCATTTGTAGTTGGTATGGCCTCCCAATAAGCGCCAGAAGCAACTGGATAATACTCCTCAGGTCGATCTGCCGTATTCAGATAATCGCCATAATTCTTTTCCTCTGTACGGGCCAATCGACCATTGACTATGATATTCGGATCTGCTGTTCGAATAGCTTTTAAAATTCTCAGGTTTTCAGATAGCGGCAACTTATGAGGTGTATCAAACCACAACAAATCCGGATGATAGCGCTGAATAAGCTCCTCAATCTGTGGAATCGCCTTTTGATCCACATAATGCCTGGCCTTTGTCAACCATTCGGGATGTTTGTCAAACCAATTTGTACCACCCAACAATTTATCCCCACCTGGATTACTGTAATCCCAGTCATTGCCCGGAGCATCCGGATGCTCCCAATCAAAAGCATGCGAGTAATAGAATCCAAACAAAAGCCCATGTTTATGGCAGGCTACTGCTAATTCCGCCAATGGGTCCCTTTTAAATGCGGTGCTTGACAATGAATAATCACTTGAAAATGCGGAAGGGTACATCGCAAAGCCATCATGATGCTTAGCCGTGATGATAAAATATCTCATCCCTGCATTTTTTGCCAACAATACCCATTCCTCTGCATCAAACTTTAAAGGATTAAATCTACGTGCAGAATCAAGGTATTCAGTACGTGGGATTTTCATCACACGCATCAGATGCTCCGCATAGCCCCCTCCCGGCCTCCCCTTCCAAATATTTCCATATTGAGAATAAACACCCCAATGAACAAACATCCCAAATGAGGCTACCTTCCATTTTTCTAGGCGTTGTTCACGAGTTAATGCAGCTTGTTTCCACCAACCAGTTTCTGCTTCAACAATCGCATTTTTATCACGTGCTGTCGCATCATTAAACATATTTGAAGCCTCATTGCCCTCATTTACATTTTTAATCTGTGCGCTCGAAAACAATATTCCCGAAGAAAGTATAAAAAGAAAAAAACACTTGATTTTAAACATAACTTTGGTTTTATGAAGATGGCAAATCCAACCTGAAAGATTTCAGACAGACACCCTTTCTAAATTTATTGAATTATCGTTCCTGGCGACCTAATGGAAGGAATATAGGATCGATTTTAACTATAATCAAAAATAATCTAAAACTACATTTTATAAGTGTACAATTCGTTCGTTTTAGGGGAAATATTGATCCGAGTCCCAAAAAAGAAAACCTATTCTTTAATAGGATGTTTATATCGTATATACATCTTAAAATAAATAAACAGTGATCTAAGCAATAGATTGCTCCATGGTCACCAAAAGATCTTTTAAATATTTTTAACATAATCAGATACAAGCTATCTGTATTTATTGAATATTTGTCTAAAACTTTAAATTAATATGGAAAAACTAACCGCCAAAGCCAGCATCCAAATTCAGAGACCAATCAACGAAGTTTTTGAGGCTATTGTAGATCCTAATAGAATGAATCACTATTTTATAAAATCTTCAACTGGACGTCTAGAGACAGATAAAACGGTAGAATGGACATTTCCAGAATTTCCCGACAGTTTTCCCGTGACAGGAAAAACCATCAGCCCCAATTCTTATATCTCTTTTGACTGGAGCGGGGGACTTCCCAATCAACTGGTAGAAATCACACTATCCACATTCGGAGAAAGCGCGACGGTCATAAAGATTACAGAACACGAAATGAACAACGATGCAGATGGAATTCTGATTATGATGCGACAAACAGAAGGTTGGGCCAACTTTTTAGCGTGTATGAAAGCCTATCTAGAATACGATATCAATCTGAGAACTGGAGCTTTCGATTTTATGTTCCAAAAATAGTGCTATCTAAAAATAGCTGCTCATCGAATTACTTCAAACACAATATATTCAATTAAAGATATTCAATTAAAGTTATCCGAATATCCGGCAAAAGACTTCAACTAATACATGGCAAAAAATAAAACGGCATATACCGAAGCATCTGTCCAAGACTTTATAAAAACAGTTGACGACCCACAAAAACAAATCGATAGTGCAACACTGATACAACTTATGGAAACCACAACGGGTGAGCCGGCTAAAATGTACGGACCAACTATCATCGGATTTGGAAACTATCATTATACCTATGCAAGTGGGCATGAAGGCTATGCTCCTTTGATCGGATTTAGTCCCCGAAAATCAGCAATCTCCCTTTATGTATTTACCGGTGCCGATGAGCACCGACATTTGGTCGATCAGCTAGGGAAATTCAAAATAGGCAAAGCTTGCATATACATCAAGAAATTAAGCGACATCAATATAGAGATACTCCATCAGCTTATGTCCGAAACGATACAGTTTATTGAGAATAAGTATACGAGAATCAAAGAATAGCACAAATTATGGCAACGAGCATCGCAACAATAGACGAATATATCAATCAATTTGAAGAGGAAAAAAAAGAATATCTGATCAAGGTGAGACAGCTTATTGCTGGCCTAGTCCCTCCTTCTGCAGATGAAACGATCTCCTATCAAATGCCGACCTTCAGATACAAGGGTAATATCATCCATTTTGCGATGAACAAAAACCATTTGGGCCTCTATCCAGGACCAGCTGCTATTGCGCACTTCGCTACAGAACTCAAAAATTTTAAAACCACAAAAGGTGCGATACAAATCCCTTTAGATCAACCGATTCCAATACCAATAATTACCGATATTGTCAATTTTAATATTGATAAGCTTAAAGACAAACAAGGCCCTAATTGGTACCAAAGCCGAGGGAACTGGCAGGAGGCCGAAGAACTCATGCAGCAAATCATCCTGCGAACTTCCTTAAAAAAGGAATTCAAATGGGGGAGTTACATCTATACTCATAAAGGAAAAAATGTCATCGGTTGGGGCGGCTTTAAAAATTTCTTTTCCCTTTGGTTTTATAATGGTGTATTCTTAGCCGATCCGGATAAACATCTCATCAGTGCCTCCGAAGGAAAAACGAAAGCATTACGACAATGGCGCTTTGAAAACGTTATGGATATGGATGTCGAAAAAATAGCCGCCTATATCCAAGAATCCATCCAAACCATTGACGAGGGAAAAGAGCTCAAACCAACGAAATCTCCAACGAAGCCCCCCACTGGTCTATTATTAGAAGCGCTACAGGCAGATCCGACCTTCGAGGAAAGTTTCCGGGCTTTAACACCAGGAAAACAGAAAGAATACATCGAGTACATCGATGAGGCCAAGCAAGAAAAAACGAAACAATCCCGTCTTGAAAAAATTAAGCCGTTGGTCCTCGCTAAAAAGGGCTTAAACGACAAATACAAATAGGTGAATGCTAAAACAAAAAGAAAATGATGAATAATTCAATTATCCCATCCATTTGGTTCGATCAAAACGCGCAGGAAGCTTTTGATCTTTACTGTCGCATCTTCCCCGAAAGCCATATTAGTAATAGCTCTCCCATCGTTATTGAAGCTGTCCTAAACGGTGTAAAATTTATTGGAATAAATGGAGGTCCCATATTCAAACCCAACCCCTCCATATCATTTATGGCCATTTGCGAAAGCAAAGAGGAAATTGATCGTATCTGGAATTCACTTTCTGTGGGCGGCAATACCTTAATGCCACTAAACTCCTACCCTTGGAGCCCTTACTACGGCTGGCTGGCCGACAAGTTTGGTGTCAATTGGCAATTATACCTCGGTAAACTAAGCGACACCAACCAACAGGCAATTGTACCAACCTTAATGTATTGCGGAGAGCAACAGGGAAATTGTGAACAGGCTTTAGCATTTTATGCAGAATTATTTCATGATTTTCGAAGCAATGGGATCATGAAATACACAGCAGGTGAATATATCGGATCAATCCAACATACCCAATTTTTAGTCCGGGATTTTACGCTCATGGCAATGGATAGCGGAGTTCCTCAAACTTTCACGTTTAACGAAGGTATTTCACTCACCATCCTCTGTAAAGATCAGCAGGAAATTGATTATTTCTGGAATAATATCACGAAAAAAGGTAAAGAGAGCATGTGTGGCTGGTGTAAAGACGAATTCGGCGTAAGCTGGCAGATCGTACCCGAACAAATTGCAACATTACTACAGCGACCGGAGGCGAATGAAGCGCTCATGAAAATGAAAAAAATCATTATCGAGGAGCTCATAGGATAATTTCAAGAGGAACCTCAAGCTGAGGATAAGAGCTATGTAAAATAGTATTAAGAAAAGGGGATAAATAATCCCCTTTTAAGCTTTCACTTGCAAGGCCAATGCGTACAATTTCATCTGTTTAATCATGGATAGCAAGCCATTTGCCCTTGTCGGTGACAAATGTTCTTTTAACCCTATTTTATCTACAAAATATAAATCGGCATCAACGATCTCCTTGGCGCTATGTCCAGATAGCACTTTGACCATTAAGCTCACCAAGCCTTTTGTGATAATCGCATCGCTATCTGCCGTAAAATACACTTTTCCATCTTTTATTTCCGGGAAAAGCCATACTTTGGACTGACATCCTTTGATGATATATTCATCTGTTTTGTATTGTTCATCAATTAGAGGCACTTCTTTTCCCAGCTGGATGATGTACTCATATTTTTCCATCCAATCCGTAAAGAAAGCAAAATCCTCAATTAATTCATCCTGTATTTCATTAATGGTCATACCTATTTTTTATTAAACCAACATATTGACCGCGCGTTGGATACCAGCGACCAAAATATCTATTTCCTCTTTTGTATTATATACGGCTAAAGAAGCACGAATAGTTCCCGGGATGCCAAACCTATCCATGACAGGTTGGGCACAATGGTGGCCTGTACGCACAGCGATTCCTAATTTATCCAAGATCACACCAACGTCATAAGGATGCGTGCCGTCGATTACAAATGAAATAACGGAACATTTCTTCTCGGCCGTTCCAAAAAACCGCATACCTGGAATTTCAGCCAACTTCTCCGTAGCGTACTGCAACAAATCGTGCTCGTAGGCCTCGATATTTTCCAGACCTATTGAATTGATATAATCGATAGCCTCGTTCAGACAGATACCGGCCTCAATATTGGGCGTACCCGCCTCAAATTTAAAGGGCAGTTCGTTATAGGTCGTTTTTTCAAAAGTAACCTCTTTAATCATATCTCCACCACCTTGATAAGGCGGCATCGCGTTCAATAAGTCCTCTTTACCGTATAACACCCCAACTCCAGTAGGGCCGTACATTTTATGCCCGGAGAATACCAGAAAATCTACATCAAGCTTTTGAACATCAATCTGTATATGTTGAACCGCTTGTGCAGCATCAACTAATACAACTGCACCATGTCGGTGAGCAATTGAAATCATCTCGCTCACAGGATTGATTGTCCCGAGGGAGTTTGAAACATAGGTTACAGCAACTAATTTGGTTTTCTCATTAAACAAATTGCTATAGGCATCCATATCGAGCTCACCTTTATCATTCATCGGAATAACCCGAATTTTACAGCCCTTTTCATCACAAAGCATCTGCCAAGGCACAATATTAGAATGGTGTTCCATCGCTGAGATAATAATCTCATCACCTTCGTGGATAAAAGCTCTGCCATAACAAGTTGCAATCAGATTTATTCCATCTGTTGTTCCTTTGGTGATAATGATTTCCTTATCTTCAGCAGCATTGATGAAAGCCTGAACTTTTTTCCGAGTCACCTCAAAAGCGTCCGTCGATATCTGACTAAGATAATGTACGCCCCGATGCACATTACTATTCATATCTGTATAATAATGTACAATCGAATTGATAACAGAACTCGGCTTCTGTGTTGTCGCGCCGTTATCCAAATAAACCAATGGTTTACCATTGACCTCTCTCTTCAGAATCGGAAAATCGGCACGTATTTTATCTATATTAAATTTTTCCAACGTCGTCTAAATAATTTATACAAAGTTAATAGTATTTTATCGAATACAGGCTGACCAATCTGTTTTTTATGTCATTATCAATGTCGGTTTTCCAAGGTATCCTCAGCCAAAAAAGTAATTTTTGGCATTTTAAACAATTATAGTTCGCTTTTATAATTTATTGATGCTATTTAGTTACCTTTGTAATGATATGCAAGAATTACCTCTAAATTTACCAGAAGGCTCACGTAAAGAAGTGATGGCCTATTTGGAACCGTTCATGCT
Source organism: Sphingobacterium sp. HSC-15S19 (assembly GCF_050433745.1). Lineage (NCBI taxonomy): Bacteria > Pseudomonadati > Bacteroidota > Sphingobacteriia > Sphingobacteriales > Sphingobacteriaceae > Sphingobacterium > Sphingobacterium sp. HSC-15S19. Next base: position 65,912 of record NZ_JBNPWQ010000018.1, on the reverse strand, counting down.
CAATGAGATGAGCGAATACCTGAAGCCTGTTGAAGACATGTGGCAACCTGCCGATTTTCTTCCAGATTCTTCCAGGGACACTTTTTTTGAGGAAGTAAAAGAGTTGCAGGAAAGTGCAAAAGAACTCTCTTATGATTTAGTCGCAGTATTAGTTGGTGACACCATCACCGAAGAGGCCCTTCCAACGTACGAATCATGGTTGACCATGGTAGAAGATGTTGACAAAAACGAACAGGGTGGATGGATGAAATGGGTACGCGCTTGGACAGCTGAAGAAAACCGCCACGGTGACCTGTTGAACAAATACCTTTATTTGTCAGGCAGAATAGACATGCGCCAATTTGAAATGTCTACACAATATCTTATTCAAGACGGTTTTGATATCGGTACTGGTGCAGACCCTTACCGGAATTTTATTTATACTTCATTTCAGGAATTGGCAACCAACGTTTCCCACCGTCGTGTATCTGGGCTTTCTAAAAAAAGCGGAGATAAACTTTTGGCAAAAATGTGTGGTGTCATCGCATCTGATGAAGCACGCCATGCCAAAGCCTATATGTCTTTTATTTCAAAAGCAATCACAGTAGACCCGAGTGAAGTCATGATTGCATTTGAGGATATGATGCGTAAAAAAATCGTTATGCCAGCCCAGTTCTTAAGAGAAGCAGGCGAGCCCCAAGGAGAAGCATTTGCACATTTCTCGGACGCGGCCCAACGATTGGGAGTATATACTGCTTTGGACTACGTGGATATCTTGAAAGAGCTGAATAGTGAGTGGAAAATAGATCAAGTTACTGGCCTGAATGATAAAGGTGAGAAAGCGAGAGATTATCTACTAAAACTACCCGATCGTTTGGCTAGACTGGCTGATCGGATGAAGGTTCCAGAAAAAGATTATAAATTCAAATGGATTTATTGATATAAAAAAAGCTTGATTATTAAATCAAGCTTTTTTTATATTGAAAGAATAACTTTACTGTGTCAAAATTATTACCGCTTATTTCACGTTACCCATCAATTTACGCACAACAGGCGACAAGGCTATAAGCACCACACCAGCAATCAAAGAATATAAGCCTAATTGTTTATAACTCTCTGTATAAGTCACCAGTTTATCCGCCAATGAACTTTCTTCCTTAGCTTCGGCCATACTAGCACCGATCAAACCTGCTACATACTGACCGTAAGCACTCGCCAAGAACCACATTCCCATCATGATACCTTGCAATCTCGCCGGAGACAATTTCGTCATAATGGAAAGACCAATTGGTGATAGACAAAGCTCCCCAACGGTAATAACAAGCAGCGCAAGGGTAAAGACATCCAATGAGGTCATACCATCGTGAGCGAATAAACGCGTAGCAAATAGAACATAATAACCTAATCCCAAGAAAACAAAACCAAGACCAAACTTAATAATGGTATTTGGCTCAAGTTTACGCTTGCCCAGCCAAATCCAAAAAAGGCCAAAAAGAGGTGCTAATGCAATAATAAATAACGCTCCACCTGAATTGTTAACACCATTTGGATCGAGCGTCATAACGCCCAATAAAGAATCATTCAAATGCTTAGCAGCAAAGATGCTTAAGGAACCGCCACTTTGCTCATATATTCCCCAAAAGATAATCGAGAAAAGAATAAACACCAGGGCAGCAATTAATTTCTTCCGCTCTTCAGCAGTCACTTTAGACATTTCATAGAAAAGATACAACAGCGTCAATGGGCCAATTGTGTACATAAAATAGTCTGTATACTGCGTTTTTGACACCATGATCTGAATAATAGGGATAAAAATCAACGTGGCAATATATACAGCATATTCTACCCATTTTGGTAATGCCTTCGTCTTTACTATGGCCTCAGGATCCCCTGGTTGAAGTCCTATTGGTCCTAAATGCCTTTTGGTAAAGTGAAAATTCACTAAACTAACCAACATTCCTACCGCCGCCAAGCCAAAAGCAACATTCCAACGATGTCCCTCAGAAATAATTGACGTCAGCATATATCCTTTACCGATCGCAACACAGATATATCCGCCTAAGAATGCACCTAAATTTATTCCCGCATAAAACAACGAAAAACCACCATCACGACGAACATCACCTTTTTTATACAGCTCGCCTACCATCGTCGATATGTTGGGTTTAAAAAAACCGGTACCTATTATGATAAATGATAAACCAAAAAAGAAATACTTATGCGGATCTGCAGCAAGAAATAAGCTCCCTACGATCATCAATAAGCCACCCCAAAATAAAGATTTTCTAAAACCAAGAATTTTGTCTGCAAACAGCCCACCTATGAATGTAAACGCATAAACAAATGCCTGTGTCGCTCCATATTGTAAATTGGCATCCTTTTCAGCAAAGTTTAATTGTGTGATCATAAAGAACACCAACATACCGCGCATACCATAGAAACAGAATCTTTCCCACATCTCGGAAAAAAACAAACTCCAGATTTGCTTTGGGTACTTTCCGTCAAAATTTTGAATCTCTTCTAGCGATTCCCTTGTACTAACCTCCATACTAATTTATATTAATCAAAAAAGCTTCTTTCGTAAAAGAAGCTTATATATTTGTTATTTAATTCCGTGCATCAATCGTTTAATCAATGGATTAAACAGCATTACTAACAGGCCTGCTAAGGCAGGAATTGCTGTAAATAAGAAGAAGAAGTAACTCAAGGAGTGTTCCTCTTGAATGGTCTCCACTTGTCCCCCCAATACCGCTGCAACCTTCTGTGCAATAGCAATCGCCAAATACCAGATTCCAAACATAAATGCGAGCATGCGAGCCGGCACCAATTTCGATACATAAGAGAGGCCTACAGGTGAAATAAATAATTCACCCAATGTATGGAACAAATAGGTCAGCACCAAAAATACCATCGAGATTTTAGCACCCTGGCTTATTCCTATTGATCCTAATCCAATAATGAAAAATCCTATCGCAACCAAAATCAGACCAAAGCCATATTTAAAGGCTGCTGATGGATTATACTTCGACTCCCAAATTTTGGATACCGAAGAGGCAAGTGCAATAATAAAAAATGAGTTTAAGATAGAGAACCAAGAAACTTTGATTTCTGATGCTTCTTTATTGAACTCATTGTACAACATCCAGATTACTGCTCCCCAAATCAACCCAAAACAGATAAATAATACGATATTTGAAATGGCAATTTTGTTCCAGGTTACTTTTGCCAATTTAATCAGAACCCAAGAAATAATCGAAAGCGGTACAATCGTCAATAAACCATTTACCACATTAAAGGTTGTTAATGCAGCACCAGTAAGTGATCTGTCAATATTATCTCTAGCCACAAGAACTAATGAAGTTGCCCCCTGCTCAAAGCTCATAAAAAAGAAGACCAAGAAAAAAGCCAACAGCACAACTGCGAACATCCGATCCCTTACAACCTTATCATAACGCATAATCCGTGTAACAATAAGATATATGAAAAGAATCAACGCCACAATGACCATTATATACTGCCCTCTTAGAAATGGCGTATCCAAACGAGAAAATACATCAACAATACCATTCTTCGATAAAGGGTCATTAAAAGCGTATACAAAACCAATAATAGAAACTATCGCGATCAATACATAATCCCGTATGGTAAATGGATTCCTTGTATCCGTATCCTCAGCGATAACTTTATGCTCCCCAGAGGTGGACTTATTTAAAACACCAAGATTTCCCATGAGTGGTTTTGCAAAAACAAACTGCAGTGTTCCCAAAAGCATAAAGATACCAGCCAAACCGAATCCCCAATGCCAGCCATAAGTTTCGGCAATATATCCACATAGCATCATACCAAAGAAAGCGCCGGCATTGACCCCCATATAAAATATGGTATAAGCGCCGTCCTTTTTTTCTGGCAGATCTTTATACATCTCACCTAAGATAGATGGCATGTTAGGCTTGAAGAAACCCGTTCCGATAACTAGACACACTAAACCAAGGAAAAACATAATCGAAGTATCAAAGGCCATGGCAGCATGGCCAAGCGTCATAATCGCCGAACCGATGATCACAGCTTTACGTGATCCAATATATTTATCCGCTATAATCCCTCCTATAATAGGAGTTAAATAGAGCATCATGGCATAGGTACCATAAAGTGCTCCAGCTTGTTGTGCAGTCCAGGACCATCCCGAGAAAGGACTACCTTGAATAACTGCAGCAGTTAAAAACTGCATTAAGAGTACACGCATCCCGTAGAACGAAAAACGTTCCCACATTTCAGTAAAGAAAAGGACAAAGAGCCCTGAACGCTGTCCCAATACATTTGACTTAAAAAAATCAGTCGACGGGCTAGTCGTAATATCCCCGTTTAATCTCCCCATAAATAATCAACCTTTATTTTTTTGATAAAATACTTACAAAGAAACAAAAACAAAATCACTTTTGACCAAAATAAAGTTGCATAAACAAAAAAAGGCAACCCTTTGGATTGCCTTTTCGGTAACAATTTTAATATGCCTTATCTTTTGTGCAATTGCTCATAAAGATCAATAACCTTTTTCTGCAATTCAATTACTTCGCTATCGCGTTGTTGTAATTTTTGCGTCAAAGCATTCACCTCATTTACATACTCTTTGTCTTCTTCAGAATCAGAAGTAGATAAAAGTTGAACAACTGTCAAATTGAATAATTTTGAGATTTGATTCAGGCGAGACAAATTCACATCTGTAATCCCTGTTTCAATTTTAGAAAATGCTGGGATTGAGATATCCAATCGTTTTGCAACATCCTCTTGACTCCACCCCTTTTGGTGTCTAAGTAATCTGATTTTTTTTCCTAATGCATTCATCTGGTAGATATTTTAAACAAAAATAATAAATTACAATTTAATTTACATTAAATTATAATTTTTTCTCTAAAAATCTCTAAAAAACCGATCAGCCAGCACGGACAAATTAACCCCATTATAATTATTTAAACTCATAAGAAGTAAATTGTAGCCCTTTGATTTGACACCATCTAAAAATGAATAGAGTCCGTCTAAACTTACAACAACCTCTAAATCAGGATTATTAAAATTATCCTTAATATTATTTGGGACACTTTCGATATCTTTATTAAGTTCTTTACAAGAATTTATATTCACGTAGACCACAGATACATCCGACTCTTTCATCGAGTTTGCATATTGTAACAAAAAGGAAGAATCTAAACTATCATACGAGTTTAATTCGATAATTGTGACCAATTTCTGATTAGGAAATTGCTCTTTCACGGCGTGAATACTTGACTTCACTTTATCCGCATTACAAGCATAATCCTGATAAACTACCGATCCTTCCGAGCTTGCAACAAACTCCAAATAACGAATCGAAGTATTAAAACTTTTTATAGCCTCAAAGAACTCTTTCTTTTTGATCCCCAACCATTCGCAGATCGTATAGGCTCCAGCAATATTAGATAGGTTGTGCTTACCAAACACTTGCAAAGGAACATCTCCATCCGGTGTATTGATATAGGTTACCCCCTTATTAATTGTATAATCAGGAATCTTATAGCCATGTCTATTGATCTTACAATCTTTCGTATCTTGGAGAACCTTCTGTAACACAACATCTTCCTTATTATAAATTAAGGTACCTTTTGGCGGAATTGAGTCAATAAAATCTTCAAATTGTTTAATATATTCCTCTTGTGATATTTTCGAGTTAAACTCATTCCATACAATACCCGAAATTAAGGCTATATTCGGTTTATAATACAAAAACTTAGACTTCGGATCAATCTTGGATGAAACATATTCATCTCCTTCGATAATAATAATCTTATTATGCTTAGTAATATCGACCAACTTATCAAAGCCTCTTAATTGAGCCCCTACCAAATAGTCAAATTCTTTTCCTAGAAATCGCATAACATGCATCACCATGCTCGTTATGGTCGTCTTACCGTAACTTCCAGCAATAACCACCCGGATTTTATCCTGCGAAAGCTCTTGTATAAATTCTGGAAAAGAATAAATTTTAAGACCTAATTCCTGCGCCCGCCTTAATTCAGGATTATCTACCTGGGCATGAGCACCCAAGATCACAGCATCAATATCCTCCGTAACTTTTTCCTCAAACCAGCCCAATTGATTAGGAAGCAAGCCTGCTTCAATCAAATGAGAACGGGAAGGTTCTACGATCTGATCGTCAGAACCTGTCACTTGATGCCCTTGTTTTGCCAATGAAATAGCAAGGTTATGCATCACACTACCACCTATTGCTATAAAATGAATCCGCATAGCTAAATTATCGCTTCACAAACTTGGCTGCACACCAATTATTTAAAACTTTATTGGAGATAAACTCAAAACCTAATGACGTCGCCGCATCGCTTAAGATTGCTAAATCTTCCTGCTCATAGAAACCACTTAGGTACAGCTCACCCCCTGTACGAATGCTCGATGCATACTGAGGTAATTGTTCTAAAAGAATGTTACGATTAATATTTGCCAAAATCACATCAAAGCCCCGACCTGTTAACACTTCATAAGATCCACAGAGCGTCTCAATATGCTCAACATGATTGAGCACTCTATTTTCGATCACACTTTCGACACATATTTCATCATAATCCACAGCCAACACAGTATTCGCACGTTTTTTTGATGCCAAAATGGCTAGAATCCCTGTACCGCAGCCCATGTCTAAAACCTGCTTGCCATTAAAATCATTCTCCAAGATATACTGAAGCATCATCGAAGTTGTTTGATGATGGCCAGTGCCAAAAGACATCTTCGGATCTATAATGATTTCATAGGGAAACTCAGGTTTTGCCTCATGAAAAGTTGCACGCACATAGCATTGCCCCCCCACCTCAATTGGGTTGAAATTACTTTCCCACAATTTATTCCAATTCTGGTTTTCTATTTCCTGTATCTTATAATCGACCTCTAGGCCTTCATAAGGTTGAAGCATCAAAGTTTCTAATGCTTGCAAGTCAAGATTTGCAGCTGAAATATAAGCTGCAAATCCAGATTCGGTATCCTCAAAAGTATCAAAGCCAATATCAGCCAAATCAGATATCAACAAATCCTTCTGCCATTCTTCACCTGATCGCATTTGAAAGATAACCTCTACGTATTTCATTTCTAAAAATTAGCCGTTAAATACTTTAGCGATATCAATAAAATCTCTCGATTTTAAAGAAGCCCCTCCTATCAAACCACCATCAATGTCGGCTTGAGCAAACAAATCTTTTGCATTACCTGGATTACAAGACCCTCCATATAGAATACTTGTATTATCAGCAATCTCGTGACCATATTGATCAGCTAGCACCTCGCGGATAAATTTATGAACCTCCTGTGCTTGCTCTGGGCTAGCTGTCAAGCCAGTACCAATTGCCCAAACTGGTTCATATGCCAATACTACAGATGCAAAAGCTTCTTTAGACAAGTGGAACAATCCATCTGTCAATTGTGTTTTGATCACATCAAAGAAAGCCCCAGATTCGCGTTCTTCTCTTGTTTCTCCAATACAGAATATTGGTGTTAAATCATGTTTTAATGCAATATCCACTTTAGATGCCAACAATGCATCAGTCTCACCAAAATAAGCACGTCTTTCAGAGTGCCCCAAAATAACATGTGAAGCACCTACTGATTTCACTTGTGAAGCCGAAATCTCACCTGTATAGGCTCCGGACTCAGCTTGGTGAATATTCTGTGCACCGATATTTACATTTGCAACATTTTTCGACAATTGCCCAAGGCTTGACAAATGAATAAATGGGCTACAAACAACCAATTCTTGGTTTCCAATCACTTCATCTTTGGCCATATTGATAATTTCAGAAAACAAGCTCAATCCTGATTGATAGTCTAAATTCATTTTCCAATTACCAGCTACGATTTTTTTACGCATGATTTTACGATTTAATTATATTTTTTGTTAAGTTGATTCAATTTATCTTTAATCTGCTCCGTGAGCTCTTCCCCTTTTGACGCATACAGCGTCTCCAAATATGCCATAAACTTATCAAATTCATAAGTTTGCACACCTCCGTCGAACACCCAAGCAAATGACGGTACAAATTTAGCATAAAAACTTGTATCTGCTAGCATGCTTGCAATTCCAATTACCGTCCCTGTATTTAAAGCCGAATTGATACCAAGGCGTGTATAGTCTCCAATAAAGGCCCCGCATTTTAACAGACCTGTATCCCGAACACCATCCAATGCATAATCGTAAATTGAAACGGTCTTTAAGTTATTCTTCAAATTGGAGTTAGAGGTACCAGCCCCTAAGTTACACCAATCCCCTATCACTGAACACCCTAGATAACCATGATGCCCCTTGGCCGAAAAATCACCAATGACCGAATTTCCGATCTCTCCCCCAATGACACTCTGCTTGCCTATCGAAACATTGCCATAAATCGTGGCGCCCATTTTCACAACGGCACCCTTACCAAGGTATAATGGACCACGCAAATGCGCTCCCTCCATAATTGTAACATCTTCATCGATATATATGGGGCCTTGTAGAGTATTGATCGTAGCACATTCCACGCTAACACGAGCGCCTACATAAAGGTCATTTCCTAACAATTGATTCGTCACAGATATACTGGACGACTGAACATCTTGTACCAGAAGATTGAAATCACGTGTTATTTCAGCTCCTGTAAGCAAAAACAGATCTTCTACCCCCTTTAGTAGATCCACTGACGTATCAATCTCTTGTACACGATAAGAGCCCATACGCGCATAACAACAAGCGATAACGTATCCGCGCTGTACAAGAACCTCTCCTACACCCAAGCGCTGTATAGCCTGCAATAATACTACTGACGGGATAACGTTCTCAGACAACCAAATAATCCCCTCCTCGTTCGAATGAGCGGCAATATAGTGTACATCAAATGCTAAAGCTAATTTTAGCCATTTCTCCCGTAAAGTCAGTATACCAACCCGAAGGTCCAAGCAAGATTTCACGAAAGTAAATGGATAAAGACTCTTTCTATCAAAAGTAGTTAATGGGGAGCTAAGCTTATCCAACAATTGGATCGAATCAAAGCAATCTGTAAAGAAGATTTTCACAAATTAAAAATAACAAAAAAAACTCGACAAATTATATTTATCGAGTTCTTAATATTGTAATATACAGATCTGCTACAATTATTTTTTGTTGTAACGGTTACGGAATTTGTCGATACGACCAGCAGTATCAACCAATTTCATTTTACCTGTATAGAAAGGGTGTGATGTATGAGAGATCTCTAGTTTTACAACTGGATACTCATTACCATCTTCCCATGTGATAGTTTCTTTAGTATCAACACAAGATTTTGTAATAAAAGCATAGTCATTTGACATATCTTTAAATACAACTAATCTGTAATTTGAAGGATGCAAATCTTTTTTCATTATTATTATGATTACGTATATTCAATTATTGAGGTGCAAAGATAACTTATAAAAATGTAACTTACAACAATTACGAAGAATAATTAGTTGAAATTTTCCACATTTTAGTTAACAGCACTTATCAAGGGTACAAATGTAACAATCTTTATCCTAACCCAAAGAATAATTTTGTTTATCGACTTTTTTACCTAACTTAACTAACTACAATTAAATCACTTACATAATTATGAGCAAATTAGATGAAAAAATTGCTGCATATGTTGCAGAATCAAAAAAGCTAGGCTTATCATTAGATGAAGCATTTATTGCAAAAGTAACAAAAGGAATAGGACCTTCCATTTACAATGCAGACTCCGAAACCGTCGCTGCATCAGATCCCGAAGAACTGAACCGTGTCAAACAAAATTTTTTGATCAAAAAATTAGGCCTAAAAGATGGGCCCGATTTAGACAAGGCACTAGAGGAAGTGATTACCGCTATTGGCAAATCCAATAAAAATAAATACCGTGTATTAGTATATGCTTTATTGGCAAAGAAATTCAAAAAAGAATCTGTTTACCAATAAGCATCAACTTTTTTACTCAACTCCTAACCAAAGACCATTTCTCCAAAAAACTCGGGGAGATGGAAGTTAGGAGTTGGGTTTTCTATTTTATTCCAAGATATAAAATGTGGTTGTTTGAGATGATCACCACATTTATAAAAATTCCCATGTATCAGTTTACCCTTCAGCTCTACAAGATCGTCAAACTGAAATACAGCAAATGGAATTACCTCAATCATACTCCATCTCTTATCTGAACCATTACGCTCAATTAAAGAGTAAGTACGCACCTGTTCTATCGTTGTACTATCCAACCGATTTCGACTCGCCTTTTCGGCAGGGCCATAACCGATCAAGCCCGTTCCAATTAGATTAAATTCAAGGTTATAATAATGTTTGCGTCCATCAAATGAAATAAAGAACTCCACACAACTATCTTCCCATACATTTTGATTTGTATCGGAATAATTACCCCGAAGTTGTTCTTCGACGACATCGTACTGCAACACTAGATACTCCCGGGTGTAGCCAATCTTAAATTGTACCTCAGGTTTATACGGGAAAGATTCGCTCCAATTATTAAACTCCAAAGAATGCGATTCAAGATTGCTCAAGAGCTTCGACAAAGTATGATAATCTAGTGTATTGGCCAGCTCCGCTGCGATAGGCAAAATGGTTAGTTTTTTCATTCGAATATTTTTTTTTACAGAAAAAAGAAGCTTCATCTACGCGATGGAAGCTTCTCAATATGATTAAAGGTATAAAATTGTTAAATGCAATCAAAAACTACCTTCCGCATAAATGCTTCATTCTTTTCCATCTCTTCAACCAATTTCAGTTGCGTATTTGTACGCACCAGATTATGGTCCTCATATTTAGTCTTGTAGTAATGATCTCCTTCCAAATAGTCCGTTAAGAAACGTACTCCTTGCATATATGGCAATAAGAAGGCTCCATCTACTAATGTTTCTTTCTCCAAAGTTGTCAAGAAGTCATTAGCTTCCTCCAAATAACCTTCGGCATATGCCTTATATAAAGCAAGATTTAGCAGAATTTTCGAAACATCCTTCTCATCCTCGGCAACGGGGTTAATAATCGTCCGAATAGCATCCCCAAAATCATATGCCACATAACCCGGCATGACAGTATCTAAATCGATGACACATTGCATCTTATCGTGGCGATCTAAGAGCACATTATTAAACTTTGTATCATTATGTGTAATACGCAGCGGAAGCTCACCCTTACTACCAAGTTCAAGAATGGTTTTCATTCGATCTTCACGACTAAAGATAAAATCCAATTTGTCTTTCACCGACGCTACGCGTTGACAGACATCTTTAGCGATTGCTTTTCGAAGATTTTCGAGTCTAAACTCTATATTATGAAAGTTAGGAAGTACCTCAACGATCGATGAAGCATCTAAATCCGAGAGCTGCTTTTGAAACAAACCAAAAGCGCGACCACCCTCAGCTGCCTGTACCTCAGTCTCTACAATATCATAGCTTTTAGTATCCTCTATGAGGATAAACATGCGCCAATAATTATCCTGACTATCTTTTATATATAATTTCCCATCTTTTGTAGGAACAATTGTCAATACATGATCGCTGATTCTTTTTCCTTCAGCGACTTTAACTTTCTTACTAAGATGCTTGGTGACAATCTCAATATTATGCATTAATCCATCCACGTTCGGAAAAACATGGTGGTTAATACGTTGTAATAAATGCGATATACCGCTATCTACAGTAGTAACTACACGATAAGTATCATTGATATGACCAGAACCAAACGGTTGCACTGAAATGATATCTCCTTCTAATGTGAATTGTTTTGCTGCGCTCTCTACTACTAATTGGTTAAAATCAGACATTAAACTATGTTTTTTAAATCATCAATGTGCTTGCAATATCACAAATTGAATTAATAAATGATAATTTTTATTTCAATCAAACGTTTGCATGAAATTTAATAAAATTAAGCAAACGTTTGCACTTTCATTTATCCCAAATGAAATAATATATTTGTTAATAGTAGCCAGTCTTAAGGACTGTTTTCAAACAAGTAAATAACTAATATACAAACTCCTTATATCTCAAAACAATGGATAGAAGAAATTTCATAAAATCGACTGCCATCACTACAGCTGGAATCGGTGTCCTTTCAAGTACAGAATTATTTGCTCAAACAAATGGGAAAATAAAAATCGGTTTTATTGGCGTAGGCCTTAGAGGACGTAATCACGTTCAAATTGCCCTAAACAGAGATGATCTAGAAATTGTGGCTGTCTGTGACACCCAGGAAGAATCTCTAGCACAATGCCGTAAACAATTCAATGCAAAAGGCACCAAACTTCCAAAAGAGTATACTGGTGGAGTTGATGCTTACAAAAAGATGTTAAGCAATGAAAAATTAGATGCTGTCATTATTGCAACGCCTTGGCAATTCCACAAAAACCAAGCTATTGACGCAATGAAAGCTGGTCTATACGTGGGTTGCGAGGTTATTGCAGGTTTAACGCTACAAGATCACTGGGATATTGTGAAAGCATCCGAAGAAACTGGAAAACCTTACATGACCCTAGAAAATGTTGCATTCCGTCGTGATGTACTTGCTGTATTGAATATGCACAGACAAGGACTATTTGGTGAATTGTTGCACCTGGAAGGCGGTTATCAACACGATTTACGCGAGGTATTATTCAATGACGGAAAAGCCTATTATGGCCATGGCGTTGAATATGGTCCGAAAGCAATTTCTGAGGCACAATGGCGTACACAGTTCAATATCGACCAAGATGGTGATCTATACCCTACACACGGTTTAGGTCCAATTATGCAATTTGCAGATATCAACAAGGGGAACAGATTCACTCATATCACTTCGTACTCAAGTAAAGCCCGTGGATTGGCAGCCTATGTCAATAAAGTTTCCCCGGGACATCCTAACGGTAAGATCAATTACAAAAATGGTGATATCACTCAAACGATGTTACAATGTGCGAATGGAGAAACCATGTTATTAACGCATGATACACACTTACCAAGACCTTACTCTATCGGTTTCCGCGTACAGGGAACAGACGGTATTTGGATGGATGTTGCCAAAGGTATTCACATCGAGGGTAAATCCAAACCACACACTTGGGATTCTGCAGACGAATGGGTAAAGAAATACGATCACCCAATTTGGCAAAAATATGAGGAGGTAGCAAACGGTTCTGGCCATGGTGGCATGGACTGGTTTGTATTCAATGCGTTCATTCAAGCTGTAAAACAAAAAGTACAGACTCCAATTGACGTGTATGATTCAGTAACCATGAGCGCTGTATTCCCATTATCTACCGAGTCTATTGCAAAAGGAAATAAAACGTTGGAATTCCCTGATTTCACAAAAGGAAAATGGAAAACCAAGAAAAATACCTTTATGTTAGATGACAGTGGAATGTAATTGAAAAAACACGCTTATTATCATAAAAGCCGTATTGAAAGATATACGGCTTTTTTTATGAATGCCTGACATAATCATAATAATCCTACTATTTGGCCGGTCTTTTCCGTAAATTAGCCTAGCAAACAACTTTTTCAACTCATTATGCTTACCGAAGCAATTATTATTTTAGTCCTGATTATTCTAAACGGAATACTGTCGGCATCAGAAATATCCATCGTGTCCAGCAGAAAGGCAAGGCTACAGGCTGAAAGCGATAAAAACAATGCCGCTGCAAAAATAGCGCTAAACCTAAAAGAATCGCCCAACAGCTTTCTATCCACTGTACAAATAGGCATTACCCTTATTGGCATCTTAACCGGATTCTTTTCTGGCGGCAGTATTTCATCTTACCTGGTAGAGATCTTTAATAAATCTAGTATCATAGCCCCCTATAGCGAACAGCTCGCCGTCATCATTGTCGTCTTTATCATCACCTACTTTTCGTTGGTGCTTGGTGAACTGGTCCCCAAACGTATCGGTATGGCTATTCCGGAGAAGTACGCCATGCTGATTGCTTACCCGATGAACCTGCTTAGCAAAATCGTTCGGCCATTTGTATGGCTACTCAGTATGTCGACGGAGTTTATTGTCAAAATACTCAATATCAAGAGCAGCGGCAATAGTGTCACAGAAGAAGAAATTAAGGCATTAGTAGACGAAGGTGTTGACAGTGGCGTCATCGAAGGTATTGAGCACGATATCGTCGACCGTTTGTTGAGTTTAGGGGACAAAAAAGCGGTCAACCTAATGACTCACCGCAAAAACATTGTTTTTTTGGATCTGGAAGATTCCTTTGAAGAAAACAGAAAGATCATTTTGGACAACGATCATTCCATCTACCCAGTTTGTGAAGGTGGTCTCGACAATATCAAAGGTGTTGTTCATGTAAAATCATTACTCCGTCAATGCCTCCAGAACGAAGCATTTGATCTCAGAACACTTATGTTACCGATCAAGTTTGTTAACGAATTCAGTTCATCGTATAGCATTATGAATACCTTGCGTACCTCCAGTATCCATCAAGCGGTTGTCATTGATGAGTATGGGTCACCACAGGGAATTATTACCTTACGGGATATCGTTGGCGATTTGGTTGGCAACATCACAGAAAGCGACCTAAGTGCCCGTCCGACAATACGTCAATTGGAAAACGGCGATTATGTTGTCGACGGACAATATCAGATTGAGGATCTTTTGGATGAATTTGAAATCGGTCTTTCCGAAGAAGACGAAGATGAGATTAGTAACGTAACCACTGTAGGAGGCCTCGTGTTTCTAAGATTAGATCACGTACCCGAAGAAGGCGAACGTGTCCGATTTAAAAATCTAATTTTCGAAGTGCTTGATATGGATGGACACCGCATCGATAAACTGCTTTTAAAAGTGGAAGAATAAACATAAATAAGCATCAACAGAAAAGTAAAAAGAGATAAAAAAGGGCCAATCAGTGTATTGATTAGCCCTTTTTTTATGATGCTATCGATCCTGATTAGTTGATCCCATGCATCATTTTTTTCAATATTGGATTGAAGACAATTAATAGCAATGCCGTAACCCCAGGAACTATTGCAAATATCATAAAGAAATAGGACATCGAATGTTCTTCTGTAATGCGATCAATGTATGAGCCTAAAAATCCACCGATAAAATTGGCAATTGCCGAAGCACAGAACCAGCAACCGAAAAGAAGTCCTAAAAATTTCTTTGGGGAAAGCTTACTAACATAAGACAAGCCAACAGGTGAAAGACAAAGCTCCCCTGCTGA
The DNA here is from genome assembly GCF_050433745.1 of Sphingobacterium sp. HSC-15S19. NCBI lineage: Bacteria > Pseudomonadati > Bacteroidota > Sphingobacteriia > Sphingobacteriales > Sphingobacteriaceae > Sphingobacterium > Sphingobacterium sp. HSC-15S19. The sequence goes on along the minus strand of NZ_JBNPWQ010000018.1, from coordinate 50,721 downwards.
ATGAAAGAAATAGGCGATCACCAACCAAATCATACTCACAGACGCTGTCTTTGCTCCTTGAGGAATCTCGCTCGCTCCATAAGCTAATGCTGCAAATCCAATTCCCACCAATATTAAACCTAGCGCAAACTTAACTGGTCCCGAAGGATTCCAGACCTTCTCCCAGAATTTGCTAAATGACGATGCAAGTGAAATAATAAAAAATGCATTCAATATTTGAAACCATGAGGCTCCAACTTCCGATCCGGTTATTCCAATTTCTCGAAATACTTTCCATAAGCCCAAGCACCAAATGATACCAAATGAGACAGCGGTAAATAAAATAGTCAATGGATACTGTTTATATATTTTTCTAGCCAATGCTGTTAAAACGATCGTCACAATAACGATAGGCACAATAGTCAAAATAGTATCAATCCATTTAAATGTCACTGCTGAACTTCCAGACAGGACCCTTTGTGTATAATCCTTTGCAAAGATAGACATGGATCCGCCCGCCTGTTCAAAAGACAGAAAGAAAACCACACTAGCCAACATAAATATGGTGACAACGATTAACCTATCACGGACAACATGTGCAGGAATGACCTCTTCCTTCTCTTCGTGATTTTTGATCTTTTTCTCATGGTAAGCCTGAAGTGCTTTGGGTGAATCTCCGATAATTCCAAATATCTTTTGTCCAAAATAGAATTGCAACATACCAAAGAACATAAATACTCCGGCAAGCCCGAAACCATAATGCCAACCAATTTTTTCGCCGATATACCCACATAGAAGCATTCCCAAAAATGACCCGGCATTGATGCCCATGTAGAATATGGTATACCCTGCATCTTTTTTAGGACTTTGATCCGGATAAAGATTTCCCACCATAGAAGAAATATTAGGCTTAAACATCCCGTTACCCAAAATCATTAACACAAGACCCAGATAAAAGAAATTGGAATTCACGCCCTCAAATGCCATAGACAGGTGCCCCAATGTCATTACCAAAGCGCCTATCAAAATCGCCTTCTTAAAACCGGTTAGCTTATCCGCAATCATTCCACCGATCAATGGTGTTAAATAGACAAAACCAGTATACAAACCGTAAAGTTTCATGGCACGTTCGTTACTCCATTCCCATCCCCCATCAGCAAGGGAACTTATTAAAAATAAGGTCAACAATGCCCGCATACCGTAGTAACTAAACCGCTCCCACATCTCTGTAAAGAATAGCACAAATAATCCGGCAGGATGCCCATTTACCATCTTGTCATCGATCCCCTGCTTAGCAAGATGTGCTACAAGAACTTGATCTTTTTCTTGATTCATATAATTTCAATAATTGTTTTATAACTCAGGTTTTGTTTTTATTTTGATAAAAATCGCTTGAAGATACATTATTTTTCTATGAATTAATCAATTCCATGCATCATCTTTTTTATTTTTTTGTTGCCCAGAATAAGAAATACAGCAGCCACCATAGGAATTACTGTAAATACAGCAAAGAAATATGACATGGAATGAGATTCTGTAATCTTATCAATATATGACCCAATAAAGCCCCCTATAAAATTAGCTATGGCATTGGCACAAAACCAAAAACCAAACAATAAGCCCAGGAATTTTTTGGGCGATAGTTTACTGACATAAGAAAGTCCGACCGGACCAATACATAATTCGCCCACTGTATGAAAAAAGTACGCCAACACCAACCAGATCATACTAACAGAGGCCGTCTTTGCACCGGTAGGAATCTCAGAGCTTCCAATAGATAAAGCTGCAAAACCAACTCCAACTAATGTCAGTCCCATGGCAAACTTAATCGGACCAGAAGGATTCCATACTTTCTCCCATATCTTACTGAATGATGTGGCCAGCGTAATGATAAAGAAAGAATTTAACATCGGAAACCAGGATACAGTTACTTCGGAATTCATACCATAATATTCCCGATAAACTTTCCAAAGACACAAAGACCAAATGATCACAAAAGAAATACTCGAAAAAAGTATGATCATAGGGTATTTACGTATGATTTTCTTCGCTAAAACAAACAGTACTCCGGTAATTACCACAATCGGCAAAACCGTCAATGCAGCATCCAGCCATTTAAATAAAACCGCTACTTCACCACTCAATACCCGTTGTGTATAATTTTTTGCAAAGATCGTCATCGAACCACCTGCTTGCTCAAAAGCTAAATGGAAAACAATACTTGACAACATAAAAATGGCTATTACCAGCAAACGATCACGAACAATATGCTTTGGATTTTCTTCTTGACCGGCCGCAATATCGGTTAACTCGTCTTGTTTCTCGGGTGTATTTCCAATTTTTCCGAAAATGGGTTGTGCAAAATAGAACTGCAACATTCCCAAAAACATAAATACTCCGGCAAGCCCAAAGCCATAATGCCAGCCGATCTTCTCACCAATATAACCGCATAGCATCATTCCTAAAAACGCTCCCCCGTTGATGCCCATATAAAAGATGGTATAACCAGCATCCTTTTTTCCTCCTTTATCCGGATATAATTTCCCTACCATCGAAGAAATATTGGGTTTGAACAATCCATTTCCCAAAACAATCAGCACCAAACCCGCCAAAAAGAAGCTTTTATTAAATCCCTCTAAAGCCATAGCGATATGTCCCAGCGTCATAATTATAGCTCCGACCATAATGGATTTTTTATATCCTGTTAGGCGATCGGCTATAATCCCACCGAACAGTGGCGTTAAAAACACCATCCCGGTGTACAAACCATAAAGCTTCATGGCCTCGGAGTTGGTCCAACCCCATCCTTGTTGGGCAATGGTAGAAACCAAAAAATTGACCAACAGCGCCCGCATACCATAATAGCTAAAACGCTCCCACATCTCTGTGAAGAATAATACAAACAAGCCGGCAGGATGCCCTTGTACCAATACATGTTCAGCCCCTACTTTTTGCAAATGGGTTTCAAGAACAGCATTTTTTTCAAAATTCATGTTTTTTTTTTAGTCGTTATTTTTCAAAATAAGGTAGTGCGATTTCCATTTATAAAATATACCATCGGTAAACGGAAAAATCCGATGATCCTCTACACAAAGAAAGAGGTTGTTCACCCGTCTTCATATACTCAAGCAAGATAGTGAAGATTTTAATAGGTTTCTAACGAATGGACTGCAGTTTTTTTCGTTGTTGCATCCGAGCAATACTTCAATTAAAACCTATTTAACTAGTCGAGTTCCTTCCATTTCCTGAAAAGAACTCGACTAGTTAAATATTAGATCAAAGGGCGCAAACGTTCCAGTAATTTTTTAGTAGCAAAAATACCCTCTTCTTCGCTCAACTTACTTCCCTCATATTCAATCCCCACATAACCTTTGAATTTTGCTTTTTTAACAATCTTCAACATACGCTCATAGTCAATTTGCGTTTCATTTCCATTAGCATCAAAATCATGTGTTTTGGCACTCACACCATGTGCATAAGGCATTAGATCCGTCACACCTTGATAACGATCATACTCATAGAAATTACCAAGATCAGGTAAACTTCCACAATATTTACTACCCACTGCTTTTAATGTATTAGCCAACCAGTCACCATGTGAAGAGATACCACCATGGTTTTCTACAATAATGCTAATCCCCGCTTTTTTACCAATATCAGATAGCGCTGTTAAACTTTCGACAACACGTTTACTAACTTCCTCAGGAGTCCCTTTTCCAGCCGCATTGACACGGATTGCATGACAACCTAAGAAATTAGCTGCAGAAATCCACTTATAATGGTTTTGCACGGCTTGTTTTCTCTTTGTTTCATCTTCATCACCGAGATTTCCCTCACCATCAATCATAATGAGTACATTACGTACACCATTATCTTTTGCACGCATATTTAGCTCAGTAAGGTAGTTATTATCATTAGCCTTATCCTTAAAAAACTGATTCACATATTCCACCCCATAGATACCGTATTTTTTGGCAGCTAATACCGGAAAATCCAAATTGTTCAAATCTCCCTTGAACAAGGATTTATGCAATGACCATTCAGCCAAGGAAATGTCAAACCAATCTTTCTTTGCTGCCGCAAAACTCTCCAAAGAGGGAGCTAATGCTATACCAGCAGACGCTAGTGCAAGGTTTTTAAGAAAATCTCTTCTTGAATTCATGTGTTTAGATTTAATGTGTTATTTAAATATTTCCCCAGCCAGTAGTCAACACATCAACGAGGTGCATCGTCTGAATGGGTAATTTATGTTTATCGATATAAGATTGAAGCTGTAGCAAACAAGATGAATCCGTGGAAATAATATAATCCGCATTCAGATCAAGTGCATTGCGCACTTTTTGCTCAGCCATTGCCGCGGATATTCCTTCGAATTTAACGGCAAAACTACCCCCAAACCCACAACATGTCTCGCTATCTTTCACCTCCACCATCTCCAAACCTAAGACCTTACTCAATAATTTCCGTGGTTCCTCTTTTATCTTGCACTCCCGCAAAGCCGAACAAGAATCGTGGTACACCGCAACACCCTCAAGCTCAGCTCCAAAATACTCTTTTTTTAGCACGTTTACTAAAAAATCAGAGATTTCCATAACCTGTTGCTGTATTTTATGGCATTGATGGGAATCTGCCGAATTTGCGAATAAATCATTATAAGCATGTCGTACCATACCAGTACAAGACGCAGAAGGAGAAATAATCACATGATCTCCCGAGAAATCACCTAAAAACTTCCGTCCGACCTGTTTTGCATCATCCCAAAATCCAGCATTATAGGCAGGCTGGCCACAGCATGTCTGCTCAGGATTATAGACAACCTCGCAGCCGACCTTTTCTAATAAACGAACCGTATTAAAAGCGGTCTCAGGGTAAAGCTGATCTATAAAACAAGGAACAAAAAGTTCTACTTTCATATGCAATTCAATCAATAAAATTAAGATTTATTGGATACTAATATCCGGATCAAAAGTAACAATCCAATTACAAAAAATAAAGAAAGAACCAATGCCGAATATCGAATATTATGTGTAACCTGTTCTATAAACCCGAATGAGAATAATCCAATGACAATGGCAACTTTTTCTGTGACGTCATAAAAAGAGAAAAAAGCAGTCGTATCTTTGATATCCGTCGGAATTAATTTAGAATAGGTCGAACGCGATAAGGACTGAATCCCGCCCATAACTAAACCGACCAATGCAGCAATGATATAAAACTGAAGTGGGGTAGATAAATAAAAGGCCGAAATACAGATGCCGATCCAGATCATCACCACAACGATCAACACCTTGATATTCCCAAAAAGCGTAGATAAATAAGACATTAAAAATGCACCTAAGATAGCTACAAGTTGAATGAGAAGAATGGTAGCTATCAACCTTTCTGCGCCTAAATGCAAAATTTTCTCCCCAAAAGAAGAGGCGACAATCATCAAAGTCTGAACACCAATTGCATAAAAGAAAAAAGCCGGCAAAAACTGTTTTATTTCAGGAATACCTTTGATCTTTTGGATAACATGGCCGAATTCATCCCGTACATTCTGAACAAAACTCTTACCTGTGTTATTCTCGGTTGCATCGATTTTAGGCAGGTATTTAAAAGGAATCATTGAAAACCCAAGCCACCACAATCCGACCATTAGAAACGATATACGGGCCGGTAGTGAAGCATCTGTAATACCAAACCATTCAGGTTTAAGCACCACTATAAAACAAAGAATCTGTAAAGTGACACAGCCAATATAACCATAAGCAAAACCTTGCGCACTCACCTTATCTTGCTGATCGACAGTCGCCAAAAGCGGCAAATAGGAATTATTAAACAAAACACCGCCAATATACCCCATTGCTGCAAGTACAAAACAGATGATACCAATTTCCAAAGTTTCAAGCTTGAAGAAAAATAAGCACATACATGCAACTGCTCCAACATAAGTGAAGAATTTCATAATCTGTTTCTTTTTTCCTTTTGCATCAGCGTACGAAGAAATAAAGGGCAAAGAAAAAGACATCAACAGATAGGCAAAGGCCAAAGAAAAATTGGAAAGTGCGGTATTGACAACTTCAATCCCAAAGAAACTAACAACATCACCATGCTCTTTTGTTGTAGTAATTGCGGTATAGTAAACAGGGAATATCGTGGAAGTAATAACAAGGTTGTAAGCAGAATTGGCCCAATCGAACATGGCCCAAGAACGAATCAATTTTTTATTGTTTTTTACAATTGCTTCCATTTAAATTGGCTTAATAAGTTTGACGAATATAAGTAATTATTTTAGCCATTTCTTTACGAATTGCACTTGCTCGATCATCTATATAATTATTGTTCATAAAAGAAAATGCCAAGCGCCTTCCTGTCCGTGTGATCAAATAACCACTTTGATTGTAGACAGATGTAATCGTTCCTGTTTTAGCAAAAACAAACGGTTCTCCGAGATCTTTGCTATAGGTACGTTTCAGAGTACCATCTACACCTCCGGCCGGAAAAAGACGAAAACGTTCCTTCTCATCCGGCAACTTATTTTTCAAGACGACCAATAGATCGACATTATTTTGCGGAGTCACCTTGTTATAGGACGACAAGCCCGATCCATCAAAAATGGCAACCTCAGCTGAAAAGTATTTATAAACGTTATTCTTCATCCAATCCCGCACCAAGTAAGTATCAAATTGGCCGAATTGTTTCCACGAACACATCATTAAAAACTGTTCAGCAATAAAATTATCACTTGGCAACATCATTTCACGGATTAAATTTTTGGTACTGCCAGAATAGAGTATCTTGGTATTGCTTGGTTTTTGATAAGACAATAAGGTCACGGATTTACCTAGACTATCCGACAATAATTTAATAAATAAGCTATCAGAATAGATAAATGGGACTTCATTGACATAACCGCTCGGAACGGGACGTTTGGACATCCAAAAGGAATTTGCACGAAATGAACGGGAAAGTTCAAAATCACCTACCTTAGGTTCCGGCAAAAAATCCAGTGAATTTTGAAAACTCGCTGGAGAGGTTGATAAATAATTATAACCTTTTTGTCGAAAGGTGACCACATTACCATAAATAGGAAATGTACTGATTTCAGGCTGATAGTAAGCTTCAAAATCTTCCATAGCCCAACCATGTGCAAAGAACTTATTCTTCATTGTCCCTGGCACAACAAAAATGCGTTTATTCGTATTTTTCAAAAAGTTATACACCACCCGGGTATCTAACCGATTATGCAGAAACGTCGGATCACCTGTCCCCCAGATAAGCAGCGAGTCTCCGCGTTCCACATACTCCAAACCAGGTATTGAATCCCCCAATAGCGCTAGAGCAGCATAGGTGGTATACATTTTTGTATTGGAAGCCGGTGTAAAATGCTTATTGCCGTTTATGTCCATCACATATTTATTGGCATTTAGGTCATACAAAGAAAACCCAACAAAATGATCATTTAATATTTTAGATTCTTGAAATAGCTGATAAACATCCTCAAAGCTCTGAGCCTTCGCTACAAAAGTAGCCGCCGGCACAAACCAAAGCAGCAACAATGCACTTAAAATTTTTTCCATCAGTTCAAACATACAAAAAACTGCAAGAACTCCCTTTCGTCTATTGCCAAAATTCAGATACAAATCCTATAAAAAGGAAAGGGAGAGACATTGTCTCTCCCTTTCCTTTTTAAACTATCAAAAATTAATATCCTTGATTTTGTGTCAGAGCTCCACCACTTCTGTCAATCTGCGATTGTGGAATTGGGAAGTAATCATTTTGAGGTTTATAGTTTAAGCCTTTATAGCGAGCCATAAAACCGCCTTCAAACGTTGCGTAGCTTTCCAATACAGTTTTCGCCTCCCCCCAACGCACAAGGTCATAGAAACGATGTCCTTCCATCGCTAATTCTAAACGACGTTCAAAACGAACAGCTTTGCGCGCATAATTTTGGTCTGGGAAAGAAGTATAAGGTTTAACAACATATACCGCCGCTGCTACATTATCGCCAGTCGTTTTAGGAGGTAATTTTGCCGCACGCTCACGAACTGCATTTACCAGATTCATTGCTGCACCTAAATCGCCTAATTCAACCTGACATTCAGCTGCCATTAAAACAACATCAGCTAAACGAATAATATTAACATCCAAGTCAGTAATATATGCCGCTCCTGACGCAGTATGTGTTGCATGCAAACTCTTCGGAATCATTGTTTTTATACCAACAAATGGTCCACCCGAGCTCACCTCACGAATCCATGCATCACCTGGCATGACACCATAATCATAGAAATTCACACCTCTACGGCCAACCGTATAATCTAAACGTGGGTCAAAACGAAGCGTAACATCAAGTTTATATGTTTTCTTTGCGTCATCGGACAAACCGAAATCTGATTTATATGGATTATTTCGATAAGAACCATCTAACAATGGTAATCCATTTGCATCGACTTTATAGGCATTAACCAAATCAATGGTCGGCTGATAGAAACCACAACAACCTACAGGATTACTTCCATTTAATCCAGACAACATATCACCAACATTGGCATTATCACCAGATCCATCTGGATTAATCACATGCTTCGATACCAATAATGCCTCTGGGCCGTCTTTTGTAAGTACATCAAAGTTATTTTGGTACGGCATCGTACGTAGATCCTTTGCACCTATAACTTCCTTAAACAAAACTAACGCATCCGCATATTTTTTCTGGTAGAGGTAAACTTTACCCAAATAAGCTTTCGCGATATTCTGATCCATACGTCCGGCCTGGCTATTGATTTTTGTCGCTGGCAAATTCGCTATTCCTGCTTTTAAATCGTCAATAATCTTCGGAAGTACATCATCCTTATTCGGTTTCGTTTTAGCCTCATCATCTGTTGTGTTCTCATCAACATACGCTAGATTTTTGAAAACACGCCATAAATAAAAATAATAATGCGCTCGCAATACTCGGGCCTCACCTTCTATTTCCTTCGCACGTGCAGCCGTTACCGTTTTTTCACCTGCTTGGTCAGCCTTCAGAATACGCAACGTATTATTTGCCCTTAATACGCCCTCATAATAAACTTCCCACATTTGACTCAGGTTGTCGTTCGAACTATTTGGCGTATGAAATTCGATGATATTCATGTTCGGTTGATCGGTTGCCTCAGATCCTTTATGTGCATTATCTCCAGCAACTTCACCAAACAACCATTGGCTAGGCGCCGAAGAGTAATTCCCCCAGGTACCGTTGACATTGCCGTTTAATATTCCATACGCCCCGATAAGAGAGGCCTCTATACCTTTTGAATTTACAATCTGAGACTCAGGCAATTCAGCTTGCGGATCACGCTCCAAAAAAGATTTCCCACAAGAGGCTAATAAAGTCAATGATATACCTAAAACTGTAATTATATTTCTTTTTTTCATTTCAATCAAATTTTAACTTAAATCACTAAACCCTTAAAATCCTAGACTAACACCCAACATATATTGACGAGCCTGTGGATACACACCAAAATCTACACCCAAGGCTGGGTAAGTCGACGGAGTAGCCGTAACTTCTGGATCAAGCCCCTCATATTTAGTAATCGTAAACAGATTTGTTACCCCCACATAAGCACGGAGTTTCTTGATACCGGTATTATTACCAAAAACACGATTGGTATCGAAGTTATAGCCAACTTGAAGATTTTTCAATTTCAAGAAACTTGCATCCTGTACATAATAGCTCGAAGAAGCATACTCATAGGGTGAAGCATTTCTCACTTGAGAAGGGATCATGCTACCGCTATTCGTTGGACTCCATTCTTCCAATACGCGTGTACTTTTTTGACCTCTAAACACACCAAAATCTGTAAAGTATCTCGTAGCTTCATAGTTTTGATTACCCTTTGAACCATAGAAGTAGGCCATAAAATCAAAGTTTTTATAAGCCGCATTGATATTGAATGAATACACAAAGTCAGGATGTGGGCTACCTATAACGGTACGGTCACTTGCATCAATTTTGCCGTCACCATTGACATCCTCAAATTTAAGTCCACCAGCTCTCGACTTTCCATCCTCATATTTAGCGACACTTGCATTGTTCATATCCGCTTCCGAATAAATACCAATTACTTTATAGCCATAGAAAGCACCAAGAGGTTCTCCAGGTTTTAAGATGGAGGTTTCCATACTTCTAAAACTACCGTACACTTGTTGGGTTACTGATGGTGCCAAAGAAACAATCTTGTTCACGTTACGTGAAATAGTAGCGGACAGATCCAATTTAAATGCACTTTCTTGACGTCTACCGTAATGATAATTCAATGAAAACTCGATACCTTTATTTTGCATATCACCAATATTTACATAAGGCGATCCGGCCCGGCCTGCGGCAACAGCAGGTAAAGGCAATAGGTACAGCATGTCTTTCGTCTTTTTATTGTACCAATCAAAAGATCCATCAAAATCACCTTGTGCCAGGGTAAAATCCACCCCAATGTTTAATGCAGATACTTGTTCCCATTTTACGTCCGGATTACTGTAGGCATTGTGCCACATACCGGAAGTCAAGCTTCCGTCAATAGGATATGAAGATGAATTAATCGCGACCTGATAGCGATTCAGATATTGATTGGCTGGAATACGTTGGTTCCCCGTCACCCCATAACCCGCTCTGATTTTTAGGTCCGAGATCCATGACACACCTTTCATGAATTCTTCCTCCGACAAACGCCAGGCAGCACTCGCTCCAGGGAATGTTCCATATTTATTGTTCGGCCCAAAATTAGAAGAACCGTCACGACGCACTGTTGCGCTTAAGATATACCGATCTTTGTAGGAATAATCAACCTTTCCAAACACCGAAAACAAGGAGCCTACAGAACCGCTACCTTCACTGACGCGACCAGTTGAAGCGGCATCCAAGTAAAGGTAATCAAGCGATGACATTGTAAAAAAGCCATTTCCTTTTCCCCTTATTTGCCTATTTCTATTCTGAATAGCTTCCGTACCAGCAAGAATGCTCAACGTATGTGCCTCATTAAATGTTTTTTTATAATTTAAAGTATTTGTCCAAGTCCATTCTTTATTCAGTCCAAAAAATTCATTAATTCCATTGTTAAAACTTCCTTCTGTAAACTCAGGGTTTGGATAGGTATAAGATACACCATTGTAGTTTTCATACTTCATACCAAAACTGCTACGGAAGGTTAATCCTGAGACAATATCAAATTCTCCAAAGACATTCCCGAAAAACATATTGCTCTTATTTTTATTATCCTTGGCACGATAGGCGATAGCAACAGGATTTTCTCCATTACCATACTGTCCGCCAACAGATCCTGCAAAATTTCCGCCCTCATCATATACAGGAATGATATTATGAATACGATACGCAAAACCTAAAGCACTACCTTCACCGATATAGTCCCCGGCAGTATTGGTATTTACTCCCATACCAAATCCTTCCGTAAAACTATATTGCATATTTTCGCCGAAACGTAGTTTATTATTAAAGGCAGAGAAGCGTGTGTTTGAACGAAGATTATATTTTTCAAAACCGGTATGAATAATCGTTCCTTTTTGTTTCAGATAACCACCCGAAATCGCATAGGAAGCATCTTCACCACCTCCTAAAACGCTAAGTTGGTGCGACTGAGTAGGGGCATTTTGGGATAAAGCATCAAACCAGTTGGTTCCGGCCTTATTTGCTTTGGTAATTTGATAAAAATCGCTTCGGCTACTCGCATCGTACTTATATTTTGACATATCCACGTCTGCAGCTGTAATCACATCTTTCCCGCCCACTTTAGGTCCAGCGATAAGGTAATCAGGCATCACATTGTTTGTGCCGTCCAATCTGTTTTCAATATCCAATGTTTGTTGCGGAGACAACATTTTTGGAAAACGCCCACTGTTTGGAACCTGCACACCATAATAAGAGTCAAGGCTAAATTGAGGTTTTCCGCTTTTACCTATTTTTGTGGTAATGATGACAACACCATTATTTGCACGTGAACCATAAATTGAAGCTGCTGATGCATCTTTTAAGACCTGCATCGTCTCAATATCATTTTGATTCAACCAGCTTAACTTTCCTTCATAAGGCACTCCATCAATGATGTAAAGCGGCTCGTTGTTGTTGATCGTACTGTAACCACGAATTTTGATCTGTGGTGTAGAACCAGGGGCACCATCTACTACGATCTGAACCCCTGTTGCCCGCCCTTGCAACGCCTCAACAGCACTCGCCGCCGGGGTAGTTTTCAATTCCTTCACATTGACAACGGCAACAGCACCAGTTAAATCTTTCTTACGCTGCGCCGAATAACCTGTGACAACAACCTCTTCCAAGGCATCTTCTGAACCGCTTAAGGAAATTGCAAGATCAGCTTTCGAAGAAACAGCAACTTCAGTACTTTTGTACCCAATATAACTGATAATCAACACATCGCCCACTTTTGCTTGAATGGTAAATGCACCATTCTCGCCGGTCGACGTCCCGTTACTGCTCCCTTTGACTTTCACAGATACACCAGTAATACCTTGACCTGTAGCAGCATCCTTCACAACCCCTTTGATAGGCGTCTGTTGTACGCTCCTTGTTTTGATTAATGAAACGACTTCAACTTTGCCATGGCTAGTTAATCCACTGGCAAATCCATGAGTGGTCATTCCTCCTCCAATGAGAAGAGAACTCATAATCAGAAACCTCTTATTGAACTTTTGGCCCAATATGAGATCAAAACAGCAATTTTTGTCCGTTTTTTTCATCATAATTTTACTAAATAGGTGGTTTAAAAAAATTTATGTTTATGCTTTAGTTGTTTTAGTTGATATTGGTTGTTATTTAAGTTTTTGGTCATTTTTTTAGGTCTGACGACAACAATGCTATATTATTGGCAGGTTCAGGCCCCTTGGTTATTCATTTTTTTCTAATTTGGTTATTTTTCCAGAAATGTTAAAATCTGTTAAATAAATGTAAAGAATAATAAATGTAAAAAAAAAGGAAAAATCTTAATTAATTCACAAAGCGCTATAAATCAAGTTATTGTATTTTATACACTAAGCTAAAATGCAATACTATTGTTACACAAGTACATCCTTTTGTTTTTTATATCAGGAACGTTTCCCAAAATTCAGTGTGCATTGTCAAATATTCCGCAAATAGGTCCAAATAAGCTAAAAGCTCCTTATATTTGTTGTTGATGAATGTAAGTAATTTATTAGAACGGGCGCTCCGATTTGAGTTCCTATCCAAGGAAGAGGGTGTTTTTTTATATCAAAATGCACCTACAGCTGATTTGACTTTCGTAGCCAATGAATTGCGTAAGATACAAGTGCCACATGGTAAAGTAACCTGGCAGATCGACAGAAATGTCAATACCACCAATGTGTGTATTGCAAATTGCAAATTTTGCAACTTTTTCCGTCGCCCTGGTCATGAAGATAGCTACATTACCGATATTGAAAGCTACAAACAAAAGATAGAGGAAACTTTTAAATACGGTGGCGATCAACTGCTGCTGCAAGGTGGCCATCACCCGGATTTAGGTATTGAGTTTTACAAAAACCTTTACAAGCAATTAAAGGAACTTTATCCTACGCTAAAACTACATTCTCTCGGTCCACCTGAAATTGCGCATATTTCCAAATTGGAGAACATGAGCCATATTGAAGTTTTGACGCAATTGAAAGAAGCAGGACTAGACTCGCTACCTGGAGCGGGAGCTGAAATTCTCAATGATCGTGTGAGACGTCTTATATCAAAAGGAAAATGCGGTGGTAAAGAATGGCTAGATGTTATGCGGGCAGCCCATAAAATTAATTTACCAACTTCTGCCACCATGATGTTTGGCCATATCGAAACGATAGAAGAACGTTTTGAACATTTGGTATGGATTCGCGAAGTACAGGATGAAAAACCTCAGGAATCCCATGGATTTATTGCGTTTATCCCTTGGCCTTTCCAAGATGATGGTACCTTATTGAAAAGACTGCGCGGTATTACCAATAATGTAACGAGCGAAGAATATATTCGCATGATTGCCTTAAGTCGCATCATGCTTCCTAATATTAAAAATATACAAGCTTCCTGGCTCACCGTCGGAAAGCGGACAGCGCAATTATGTCTGCACGCTGGAGCGAACGACTTCGGCTCAATTATGATTGAAGAAAATGTCGTTTCGGCAGCTGGTGCACCACATCGGTTTACATCAAAATCTATACAGGAAGCTATTTTGGAAGCTGGATTCAGCCCACAACTGCGAACACAAAAGTATGAGTTCCGCGAGCTACCAGCCCATATGGTCGAACAGGTCATTAACTATTAATACGATACATTGAAAGACGTCATAAGAAATATTGAAGCAATTATATTTGCTTCTGCGGAAGGAATAGATCTTGCCGATATTAAACAGATTTTGCAGGAATCCTTAGCCATCGAAGTATCCAGGGAAGAGCTACGTGAGTTGATTAAAAAAATTGAAACGAAGTACCAGGACGAAGACTATGTACTCGAATTACGCTATATCAACAACGCCTATCAGTTTTTGACAAAAGCTGTTTACCATGAATCGATACAACAGCTCCAAAATCACAATAACAAGCGAAAACTAAGTCAATCAGCGCTAGAAACCCTCGCAATCATTGCCTACAGACAACCGATAACAAAATTAGAAGTGGAGCAGATTAGAGGTGTCAGCTGCGATTACTCTATTCAACGGTTACTGGAAAAGAAGCTGATCAAAATTGCGGGAAAAGCAGATAGTATCGGAAAACCATTACTTTATGCAACAAGCCAGCAGTTCATGGATCACTTCGGAATCAATGGTGTGAGAGATCTCCCTCAATTGAAAGACATCGTTACCGAGGACAATGCGATTGGTGAAACAAATGAATAAATAAAATAAAATAAATTTTTATTTTCAAAATACAATTCAACATACTGATTAACAGAAAAATAAAGCTTAATATTTTTTTTAAAAAAAGTTTTAAAAAATAGTTTTCTTCTCTAATTTTACAACATTGAATAAGAAACAATAAAGTATTATTTTATGAACACGGCAACTTTAGCTAACGAAGATCTTGAAGAAGTAAAATTCGCATCTTTCAACGGTCCTGATGACGATGATGATGATTTCGATGATGATTTCGATTTACCTGAAATCGACTCGATTGGAGGATTGGATGACTTCGATGATGACGATGAATTTTAATATTTTAGTGCGATATAACACTACCTATTAAAACACCAGAGTATCATTAAAAAATAAGGCGTTCAATTTGATTGAACGCCTTATTTTTTACTTTACTTGATCGATCAATTTATGTAATTCCATCTTGGGAATCATGCCGCTTTGTCGCCATACCTGTTGGCCATTTTTGAACAACACGAAAGTAGGCACGCCACTTACCTTATAAATCGAAGCAATTTTTGGATTCTTATCCACGTCAATCTTAATGATAGACAAATCTTCTTGATAAAATTCCTTTACATCCTGTAAAATCGGTGCCATAGTCTGGCAGGGACCGCACCACGTCGCAAAAAAATCCACCAAAACCAGCGAATTTGATTGAATAATCTGGTCAAAAGTAGCCATTATTGATTCTCCTTTACTTCTTCTTGCAATGCCTTATACCCACCTTGGATATTGCATATATGTTTAAATCCTTTAGCACTCAAAATAGATACAGCTACTGCACTCCTATAACCTGATTGACAGTGTACATACAGCAGTTGATTGTCTTTTTTAAGCGTAGAACCAAAATTAACGAAATCTGTTAGTGGAATATTCATTGCATTGTCAATATGTCCATTACCAAATTCTTTATCTGTTCTTACATCCACAATATGACCTTGATCTGATCTTTTCCTGAATTCTCCTGCACTGATATTACGCAACGAGACTACATCTTCACTAGCTTTCCAAGTTTCAATGCCGCCTTCCAAAACCCCAATGACATGGGTATAACCCAGCTTTAATAAATGATGATAAACCGTATCTTGACTATCTATATCTGTAATCAATAAAAGCTTTTGGGCTTTATTGGGAAACACTTGCGCCAAAAAGTGATCAAAAGAACCTTTAAAGCCTATATTTATTGATTTAGGTACAAATCCTCGTACGAATATATCGCCAGATCGCGTATCAAGAACTTGAATAGCTGTTTCACGACGCAATTTTTTAAATTCTTTCAATGTTAATCGTGGTAAATCTGAAGCGGGTTGCGACATCTCGACCCGATGACTCTTCGATGCTGCATACAATTGCATTTGACCATTGAACAGAGCAATACAGACTCCACATAATGTGATAAAAACTCTACGCATATATTTTACTATTTAAAAGGAATAAGCAGCTTTTCCAATTCCTCAATTTTACCATTGTATATATTTAAGTCCACATTGCCCTGAATCCCTCTGACAGTACCTTTTTCAGAAAATTGCCAAAAAGCCCAATGGTCTTTGGGGTTCTCAACCCAAAAGTTATAATTTGCAATCCACAACGTATAAGCTGCAAATTCCTTTTCCAAAAAGTCACTATAAAACTTATCTCCGGAGTAAAGAATGGGTTTTACTTTGTAGTGGGCTTCGACTTCTTCAAGCCAACGTTTTAGCCCGACTTTCAAGCTATCCATCGATTGTTGTTTTGGATGCTCCTCAATATCCAAGACCGGTGGAAGATCGCCAGACTGTAATTTAACCTTCCGAATAAAATTCTTCGCTTGCTTGACCGAGTTCTCATTGGGTCTAAAATAATGGTAGGCGCCTCTCAAAACTGCCCTATTTTCCGTTTTACTCCAATTTCGACTAAACTTATCATCAATTCCTTTTTCACCCATTGTCGCCCTGATAAACACAAAATCTATCGGAAAATGATCATTGATTGTGCTTACCTTTTGCCAATCTATTTCTTCCTGATAGGTAGACACGTCTATGCCAAACACCTTATCATCGTGCTTGCTCATAATCTCAATATTACGAATATCATATTTAGCTTCCTTCGTCAGAGACTTGTCTTTGGAGGTAGCCACGCGAAAATAGTATATAATTCCAGCCCGATAATGCCACACAACAAGACAGAGGAAAAGCACCAGCATTCCTGCTATCATCCAAATCCACTTTGTTCCACGAACCTGACTTCCTTTTGTACTTGTTTTCTTTCTTTTTGATCGCTGTTGTGCCATAGCACGATGAAGTTACGGCAATAGCAATTAACTCGCAAAATTTTCGCAACAATTTATATTTTTGTGTATGATCGTATACAACCCCAAAGACTGGCTTTCGGCAACTTTCAAATTGCATAAATCAGATACCTTCAAAAAGTTACTGCCATTTCTTGTTTTGATAGCGTTTTATTCCTGGATGATTGCCTTTCTTGAATTGGAATACCTCAAACTAAATGAAAAGAGCTGGGTCAAAAACATTACCATTGTCCACAACCTACTCGGTTTTGTTATATCGCTTTTACTGGTATTCCGAACAAACACGGCCTATGACCGCTGGTGGGAAGCCCGAAAACAATGGGGTACATTGACCAATGTTAGTAGAGCATTTTCGTACAAACTAAATGCCATGCTGGATGTAGATGACAAAGTGAATCGTAGTTTTTTCAGAAAGGCAATCCCCCTATTCGCAGAGACACTATACGATTTTTTAAGATCGGATTACACCAAGTTTATGCTCGACGAAAACGAACACCCTGAGTTAAAGGCTTTGGACAATAAAAAACATGGTCCGAACCAAGTTTCCACCATGATCTTCCACAAAATCAATGATCTATATAAAGAAGGAACTATAAGTGGTGATCAGCTTATTATCCTTAATGAGGAAATTATTACCATGACACATGTTTGTGGAGCTTGTGAGCGTATTAAAAACACCCCAATACCATTAGCATATAGTGCATTTATCAAGAAGTTCATTATATTCTATACCATGACCCTTCCAGTAGGTTACGTTTTTTCCATCGGTTACTTTGTTGTGATTGCTGTACCATTTATCTTATATGTTTTAGCATCTCTTGAATTAATTGGTGAGTCCATTGAAGAGCCATTTGGTATCGACCAGGACGATTTACCGATCGACAAAATTGCGGCCAACATCAGGAAACACTGCCATGAGATTATCCCTGCATAGACTTTTTTAAAAACAATCTAGCTCATTTTCAAACGCTAAGACTAGCTTTAGAAAATAAGTTTTGTAAATCTATTCGAAATTTCTACTTTTGTCGCGGAGAGTTGGCAGAGTGGTCGAATGCGGCGGTCTTGAAAACCGTTAACTGTCACAGGTTCGGGGGTTCGAATCCCTCACTCTCCGCAGAAAAAGCCTTTCAGAAATGAAAGGCTTTTTGCTTTTGCCCCTTAATTCTCTCCCATCAAAAGATCAATTTTCTTATAGTACCATTCCATTCGAATTATCAGAGCGTTACCTACAAGAAAACAACATTTCACACAACTCTTCCTGGACACATGCACTCTTTTTCACTTTTTTCATTCTTTTATGTAATAATCTGTAATTCATAACATCTAACAGGCAGAATATTCTAGAAAACCATAATTACTAATTTTAAATTCAATGCTTATGAAAACTATTGTTCTTCGTATCAATAAAGATCTACCGAACTATTTATGCCATTTCACCAAAGTCGGTATTTCAATACTTTTACTTATGATTTACGGATCGGCATTTGCACAAAAAAAATATGATTTTCGGGTCAGTATCTATGGAAAAGGAACACCGATCATTCTTATTCCAGGATATAGTTGTAGTGGAACCGTATGGGCAGAAACTGTAAATCATTTAAAAGATAAATACGAATGTCACGTGCTTACACTTCCTGGCTTCGCAGGACAAGTAGCTATTAAAGAAGCATTGCTTGAGACTATGCGCAATGAAATCATAGCATATACAAAGGCAAACAAATTGCAAAATCCGATTCTTCTAGGCCATAGTTTAGGCGGCTTTTTGAGTCTCTGGATCGCAAGCACTGCCCCCTCCCTATTTCAAAAAGTTATCGTTGTGGACGGAGTACCGTTCTACCCGGGCATGCAGAACCCAAATACAAGTGTAGAGGAAGTGAAAAAGTTTGTCGATAAAGATGCACTTATCGCACAATTTACTTCGATGGGAAACCAACAACTTAGTGCGTATGCTGAAAATATAGCACGACAGCTGGTAACTGATTCTATAAAAGCCAAAACAATAGCCGAATGGCAAGTACAAAGCGATAGAGTTACATTAGCATCTGCGTTTTATGAAATGATGACGACGGATATCCGCCAGGATCTTGCTAAAATTACGATACCCGTTTTGGTGCTAGGTAGTAAGTACGAAACGCTGGAAAAATCACAACAGATTCTTTCCGAGCAATATAAGTATGTAAAAAAGCTAACTTTACACAATACCAACAGTAAGCATTTTATTATGTATGATCAGCCAATTTGGTTTTTTAAAGAACTAGACACATTTTTAAAATAACCCGATGACCAACAAAGAAAACTTTGAGATTATTTACAAAGAATATGCGCCGGCCATCCGCAAGTTATGCCTCAGTTATACCGGAGACCGAGATAATGCAGAAGATTTAATCCAAGAGACCTTCATTACTGTATGGAAAAAACTCGACAGTTTTCGCAACGATGCCAAATTAAGCACCTGGATCTACAGAATAGCGATCAATAATTGCTTGACGAGTATGCGAAAAAAACATCAGCATTTAAAAAAAATGACCGACACAAGCTGCATCGATATACCAGAGGATTCATCGAATGAAAAAATACAGCAGATTGATCTGCTGTACAAATGTATCAGCAAGCTGAAAGAAGCTGATAGAGTACTGATCACATTGGTATTAGATGAAAAACCTTATGAGCAAATAGCAGAAATTACGGGAATTACAGAGAATAATCTCCGTGTAAAAATCCATAGAATTAAAAAGGAATTAACCGAAATTTTCCATAAATATGCAAGACTTTAACGATTTACAACATCTTTGGAAACAGGATAGCAAACAAAATATCTTGCCCCCAAAACACCTGAATAAGGCCAAAAACTTTCGTCAAGAATTAATAAGGAAAGAAATAGCCGGTGCTGTTTTATTGCTTGCAACAGGATTAATTATTCTTGCTCTGGCATATTTCCTTGATTTTAGGCATAAAACGCTCACATTGTACACAGCGATGTTTATCGTATCGTTCCTTTGTTTTATACAGGCATACTTAATGTTGACCACTGCACGTAAAGTCAAACAGATCAACGAAGCAGCTTTACCTACCGAGCATTTACAACAGTGGCAAGAGTTTGACTCCTTTCGAAAGAAAAGAATTCATTGGAATATGCCGATTTATCATCTACTTCTCGGTATAGCGATCTCGATCTATCTTCGGGAAATCCTAGCGGGTGCTAGTTTCCACTATTATTTACTGACTTACCTTCCAACCTATAGCTGGATTCTATTTTCCTACTTTTATCTGGGTAAAAGACAACTCGCTAAAATTGACCGATCAATCAACGAAGTTATTTTTGAATTACAGGAGTTAGAACGACAGTTCGGGAATTGAAAAATCGGATCATGTTTGCTCCTTAAGAATACGTTCATGATTACATTTTTAATTGCAATAAATAACCTAAAACAAGATTATGATCCCATCTAAAGCGGACATATCGTCCAGGGCAGAGTCCGCTATCTCCAATATGACATCGGAAGATGGTCAACCCCTAAAAATAACCAACTGGTATTCAGCTACATTTCTATTTAAGAGTGCTAAAACTGCTTTTAAACAAAGAAAAATGTAAAATAAGTTTTGTAATTCTACACAAAATTTCTACTTTTGTCGCGGAGAGTTGGCAGAGTGGTCGAATGCGGCGGTCTTGAAAACCGTTAACTGTCACAGGTTCGGGGGTTCGAATCCCTCACTCTCCGCAGAAAAAGCCTTTCAGAAATGAAAGGCTTTTTGCATTTTAGCCAAATTTATCTCCTTACTCTTCTTAAGAACTTACCTCAAGTTTATATCCTTTACCACGTATAACCGTAATTTTGATATTCGGATCAAACTCCAATTTTTTTCTAAGTTTTGATATAAACATATCTAAACTGCGTCCAACAATAATTCCCTCATCTTCCCAATTTCTTTTTGCAGCCGTGTTCGCGCTATCGTTTGGTTAGGAGACAAGGCGAAAATATGTAACAAACGGGTTTCCGTTCCAGTGAGATCTATGGTGTTTTCATTAATGATCATTTCTCGCTCCTGCGGATTAAACAAAACGGCCCCAAAGGTTAAAATACTGTTATTTTGATCGTCTAACACAATGCTTCGCCTCCGATCCGATTTCAAAAAAAAGAATCCAGCAAATGCTAAAAACAACACGATACCAAGAAAATAGTTATTCGCTGCTGTATTTATCCCGCTCGGTTTAAATTTAATATTGATCATGTAACATCCTTTAGGTTGCACTCTACCTCTACAAGCAATAATATCATCTTTTTTATTATGGGAAATAGCATATCCATAAGCTACACTCGAATTGCCACAGTTGAGTACATTAACGACATAATCACGGGCAAGAGGATCATTGACCAACAGCCGCTGAATAGTACTCACCAATGAGTCTGGTTTAAAGGTGATTTCATTCTCAAACCTGATCCGATATTCATTTTCTTGAATCTTTTCTACCGGAAGTACCCTTGATCTACTGTCTCCCGACTGCGTAAGCAGTTCATCTCCTATCCTCCTAAGCAAAACTTCCCTCCTAGCGCTATCAAAATCGTCTGTGCCAGTCATATCAAAAGCAACAAAGGCCATCGCAATAAACAAGAGTATTATGCCGCCATACAAGTACTTGCGGTTCCCTGAGAAAATATTTCGGCTTTCAGACATACGATTTACAATTTATTTACAAAGATTACATCACTATTTACAATCTAAACACCTCTATATAAGTATCATAAAAGTAATTTTGTTACATCACTCTAAAACAGATACGAGAAAAAAAGTTTGAACGGATCTAATTTACTGGGATAAATCTAATGTTCATTAAACTTTTAAAAATATGAAAAAAATTATCTACGTATTGGTTTTACCGCTCGCTATAGGAAGCGGCTTGGCCTTTGCCAATCGCGAAATCAAAAATGAAACCTTAAAAAAAACGGCCCCGAATTCACGCACTCCTACTGAAATGACCGCCGAAATAAATAAATGGGAAGCGAGCCCCAATGGTATAAAATTCAAAAAATGGAAAGAATCTTCCGGAGGGATAAAAGTACTTGACAATGCTGGGAAAATAAAGAATCAAATAAAGAATTCTACCGACATAGAGGCGGTTGTAACTTCTCTTTACCTTCCACTAGGTGCACAGTTAGGTTTCGGAGTAATGGTTAGGATTAATCGTGAAGACTATATTCTAAGTTTTGGTCTGGAAAATTCTAATGAATTTCAACAATTGAAAAGTCTGAAGGTAAACGACAAAATAACGATAAAAGGTCGTAGTGTCATGTACGCACCTAAGTATTCGTATCCAATAGTAGCGGGCGACTATGTACAAAGAGATAACAAAATAATTTATAAACGCATCCCTAGCCAAGGCGGTTGCTAAGTAACTTACCCACCACTCCGCAAGAAAAGCCTTTCAGCATTGAAGGGCTTTTTTGCACACCATTAGAAAAACTTCTACAGCCTAGCAAGCGCCCTAAATTGATTGAAAGGACAAAATGACCAGTGAATTGGTCAAATCGGATAAACAACGAACAAACTAAAACATAACGTAAAAAAACTGATTATCAACAATTAAGAAAAAAACACAGAAAATACTTGAGAAAAACCGCAGTTTTAAAAAAAATACTGTGGAATCCATTCTTCTCTGACATCATAATAGTGAGTAACAACAACGTGTTAACCTAAAAATGACGATCATGGCAGAATTAAACCAAAAAACGCAAGAAACGGGAAAGAAAAAAATAAGAAGCAGAAAAATGGCTCCTAAAGTAGATTTAACAGCCATGGTAGACCTCGCATTTCTTCTCATTACATTCTTTATGTTGACCACAACATTAAATAAACCATCTGCAATGGATATCGCCATGCCGGACAAAAGTAAATCAGATGTAGAAAGTTCGGTTCTTATTGATGAAAACCGCACGGCGACGCTCATTCTTGGCGAAGGAAAATTCATGTGGTATCATGGGGATTTCAAAAAACCGATCAGCTCTTCAAAAGTACCGGTAGATATCGAGAAAGGGCTCTCAGGCGTTATTGCACAGTTAAAAGCTAAGATAAGCACTATGCCCAATACAAAGGACATGATTGTACTGATCAAGCCTAGCAAAGAAGCGCGCACAAAAGATATTATTCAGACGATAGATCAAATGAAGGGCCAACATATCGCACGTTATGTGATCAGTAAAACGCAAATCGAAGAAGAAAAGCAATTGCTCGCTATAATCCAGTAACATTGATTTGAGCGATGCCCTATCCATACATTGTAACAACCTATTGAACGAGCTTTTCATAGGTAAAATCAATTATTGTCATCAAAAAACATGGGAATGATTTCTATCTGATGAAAATAGACAGTAACAAGTTTACCGAAAGGTCGTATGATCGATCTTTCGGTAGATTCCAGCCCAGTACGGTAAATTATCTTTTATCCAGATTGTTCCAATAACGTTCCACATTTTCTTTTACCTCAACCGGTAGGGACGCATAATTATCGGAAAACGTTGTTTGACTATAACCATCTACTTCCTCCGCACGGAGACGGTAAAACTTATTCTTATAAAGAACTAGACCAATACAGCTAAGCTGCTTTTTTAGGTCATCCTTGGGATGCCTTGAATAGATAAATAATGCATCCAATTTACCATCCTTATCGGCATCAAAAAATGCCTTTCGAGATTCCCAAATCGACGTAACGATCCCTTCTTCGGATATCAATTCATCAGCCACAAGCTGCCACATTCCTTCGATCTGCTGAAATTGTTGTACATAAAGTTTGTCGGGATCGGCACCCCGTTCCTCTTTTGAAAACACTATATAATTATCTTCTTTTGGAGTTTGAATGCGTTCCACTTGTAACACACGCTTCCCCTTAAATGGAAAACCAGAAGATTGAAAATTTTCCTTATTGATCGAAATTGTTGTAACCTGCGCCTCAACAGCATAAAATCCCATCGATAATAGGATTAAAAGAACGTATTTTCCCATATGTTTTTCCCTTAGTATTGAGTCAATTTACTGACAATAAAAGAGAATTACAATATTTCAACGAGACATCTTTACATCCAAGTGATGCGATTCTCCATAAATGTCACTACATTTAATCTAGATAAACATCATGAAGAAGCTTTTGATTCAGCTATAGGTCTTTATTCATGAGCTTAGATCATACGCGATGAAACAAGATATTCAAACACTCGATGACATTAAAGTATTAGTAGATCAATTTTATACGACGATACGTAACGATACTTTGCTCGGACCTATTTTTAAAGAAAGAATCCAAGACAATTGGGCAATGCATCTTGAAAAGATGTATAGTTTCTGGCAGACTATCCTACTGGATGAACATCGTTATTTTGGCAGCCCCTTTCCACCTCATATTAATTTACCCATTGATGCGCAACATTTTGGTCAATGGCTCAAATTATTCGAAGCAACAGTAGATGGCTTATACAGTGGACAAAAGGCCGAAGAAGCCAAATGGCGTGCGCAGAAAATGGCCCAAATGTTTCAGTTCAAACTGGAATATCTGCACGCCAACCCCAACAAGAAACCATTGATCTAAAGTTAGTCTACAAAATCTACTTGATGGCATTGTTAAATAAAAAGAAAAATTAATCCATAAAAAAAGCCCTTGGAAACTTCCAGGGCTTTTTTAGTTGATGTGATTCAATTTATGCTTTTTCTTCCTTTAAGGAAGTAGAATCTTTTTTGGATTCCTTTTCTTCGAAACCTGAGCGTAAAATTTCATCCCATAAGGATGAACTCACTCCAAAACCCTTTTCTGGATCAGAATAATGGTGCAACATATGGTGCTGCTTGATCCGTTTGAAAATACCGCTTTTAAAATTAGCATGGTGCATCGCATAATGACATTCGTCATAGATCAAATACCCAACCATAAAACCTGAGAAAAAACAGGCTAAGATAAACTCATTCGAAAAAAACAATGTAAAACCAAGATAGACCAAAAGAGCTAGTGGAATACTCGCTGACAACGGCATCACCAAACGCATACGGTCTCTTGGGTAATCATGATGCACACCATGGAAAATAAAAGCGATTCGCTTTCCCCATTCCGATGTCGGATGAAAATGAAACACCCAACGATGTAACGCATATTCAAAAGCAGTCCAAAAAGCTAAACCAAAAATAAAATACCCAATGTAGGTTAAAAAGGAAATGTCTCCCCAAACTAGCGCTTTATACGAAAAGAAAACAACCACGGGTACATAGAAAATCAAAGGTACACTCCAATGCACTTTCGTCAAAGACTCTAAAAAGTCATTCTTGAACATGCGCGTAGATTCCGTAGAATTTGAAACATAATTACGCTTTGCCATAATACTATTTTTATTATTCCCTCACAAAAATAAGTATTTTAAGCACAAATGAAGAAGGTTTCTGATGAGAAAAACAAAATAACTGACCTTTTTAATAAAAAGGTTAAACAATAATCATTACCCCAATCAAGCTAAACCCTTTTTATTTCATCTATTACCTCAAATTTCCACTCTTTTCTATAAAATCAACTAAAATGAACTCGCACTAAAATTGACAAATCCAAGACAGTTTACTTATTTAAAGTTGACTGTTCCTCCGGCCATTTTCTTTTCTACACGTTGTTCTGGTTTTCCATAGACATCAATGACACCGCCACCACGTGTTTTGGTTTCGATGGAATCAGTAACATAAACATCTGCTTTACCGCCACCATTCACAGTGACCGTCGTGATACTCGTCTTAAAATCTTTTCCTTCATATTTGCCGCCAAAGTTTGAAATGATCTCCTGTTTATTTGCCTTTCCATACAAAGCGATTGTAGCCCCTGAGGTCACTTTAATTTCAGCTGTTTTTACCGCTGTATAGAGATCGACCAGACCACCTTCTGAAGCATAAACTTTTAAGTGGTCAGCAGCAACTGGATTATTTGTAGTTGCAAATACCTTGGCTCCTTTTTTTGCTTCTACATTGTTCAAACTCTTGTAATATACCTTCACAGAGATATTCCCCCCTTGCAGCATATTCAACGTATTCATTTTCAAAACCAACGATCCATTTGTGTTGACGACCTTAACATTCTCATGGTTCTGTCCTTCAAACGTCACCAAGGACTCGTCGGATTTAATCAGCTCCACCTGAATCTTGTCCGTCGCTACAACCGAAGAAAAATCGCCAACATTTTGCTTCACCTGCCCAAACCCCATTTGGGCAATTAATAAAAGAATTACACTGACTCCTAAAAATTTCATATTTACTTGACTTTTTATTGTAGTTCGTCAAAAAATAAGCCAATTCCTATTAAGAACAATATTTTTAACCTATTTTGACATAAAAAAGGCGCCCTATCTAAGGGCGCCTTTATGATCTATTTTTTCAACCTATGCTTATAGTTTGCTATTAACGTCTACTGCATTCAAATCAGCGAATGCTTCTTTCAGACGAGCAACAAACGTTTCTTCACCTTTACGTAACCAAACGCGTGGATCGTAATATTTTTTATTTGGAGAATCAGCTCCTTCTGGATTACCGATCTGACCTTGCAAATAATCATGGTTTTTCGCTTCATAAGCTCTTACACCATCCCAGAAAGCCCATTGCATATCCGTATCAATGTTCATTTTGATCGCACCGTATGAAATCGCTTCTGCAATTTCTTCCGGAGAAGAACCAGAACCACCGTGGAATACGAAGTTTACGGGCTTCTCAGCAGTAAGATTATATTTCTCACGAATATATTCTTGAGAATTATGTAATATAACTGGTTGCAATTTCACATTACCTGGTTTGTAAACACCATGAACATTACCAAATGCAGCTGCCACTGTAAATTTGTCAGATACTTTAGACAATTCTTCAAAAGCGTAGGCAACCTCTTCTGGTTGGGTATACAGTTTTGAGCTATCCACATCCGAGTTGTCAACACCGTCTTCTTCACCACCTGTAACACCCAGCTCGATCTCCACTGTCATACCAAGTGGTTTCATACGCGCTAAGTATTTAGCGGAAATCTCAATATTTTCTTCAATTGGCTCTTCCGATAAATCCAACATGTGAGAAGAGAACAATGGTTTTCCATGTTGCGCAAAGAATTTCTCGCCAGCGTCCAACAAACCGTCGATCCAAGGTAAAAGTTTCTTAGCTGCGTGATCTGTATGCAGAATAACTGCTACACCATAATGCTCAGCTAATAAATGAACATGTTGTGCTGCAGATACCGCTCCCAATACGCAAGCTTGTAAATTATCGTTGTTCAAGGTTTTACCAGCGTAGAATTGCGCTCCACCATTTGACAATTGAATAATTACAGGAGAATTTACTGCTTTCGCAGTTTCCATAACCGCATTGATAGAGTTTGTTCCGATAATGTTTACCGCAGGCAAAGCAAACTTATGTTTCTTCGCAACCTCAAACAACTCTTGTACTTGATCTCCTGTCAATACACCTTTAAAATCTTTTAGGCTCATATTTCTGTTATTGATTTATTTTAATCTTTCATTAAACTTGAAGCTACTAAATTATTAAAAATTATTATTACTTCCTAATTTTTATAGTGTACTAAATACACTATCATTTCACATGGGATATAGAATGTTAACAAATCATAAAACCCTGATTGTTCAATTGAATAGGAACTTCCGATTACTCCTTTTTTCAATGGCATTGACAACAAAATATCCACAATTATCCTTAAATCACAGATAAGACACCATAGAAATATGAATTATTTTAAAAATTGTATCGGGATTGATTAAATTTGGATTCACCAAATTGTCACTATTATGCTACAGGTATACGGTATCAAAAATTGTAACACAGTAAAAAAAGCACTTACATGGTTGGAAGACAATAATGTTCCCTTTCAATTTCATGACTTCAAAAAAGAAGGCGTCAGTGTGGATAAATTAAAAGAATGGGAAAAACAAGTAGACTGGCAGGCTCTAGTGAATAAAAAGGGAACTACATGGAAAAAGTTATCTCCGGAAACTCAAGAGCAAGTCATTGACAGTGATAGTGCCAATAAAGTACTTCAGGAAAATACAAGTATGATTAAACGTCCTGTTATTGAATACAACAAAGGTATATTACTCGGTTTTAATGAAGCAGAGTACGTAACAAATTTAAAATAGTTCCACAATGCTTCCCGGAATGGAGGTTCTAAAAAGCCTCCAATTATCCAAAATAAACCTTTAAGGTCACTTTCTATCCCTTTTATTATAAAACGTCGTTTGCGTTTTTTTTGGCTCAATGTACTTTTCATTGTATATTGGAGCAAATAAACATAATTTAAGTAGACGTATGATGAAAAGAATTGCACTGGCTTCTTTAAGCCTTGTTGCGTTGAGCTATGCTTACCCAGCCTTTGCACAGGAGAAAACATCCAATTACAGCTATACAGAGGCCTTTGCACCCTTGTTTTTTAAAAATAATGGCAATGAATATCGTTCCGCAGCCGGAAAACCGGGCCCTGCCTACTGGCAAAATGCAGCCGACTATAAAATTCAGGCTTCCCTGAACGATCAAAATGATCAAATTACAGGATCTGTCGAGATTACCTATAGCAACAATAGTCCAGACAATATGAACTATCTGTGGTTACAATTAGATCAAAATATGTTTTCACAACATGGCCGCGGTCAATTGATCTCCCCCTTGACCAACAGCCGTTACGGTGATGGCAACTCAACTTTTGATGGTGGATATCAGATACAATCTGTTACGGATGTAAACGGAAATACGATCGAACATATTATTAACGATACCCGCATGCAGCTTCGACTTCCTGCTGCGTTAAAGAGCAAGGGCGGAAAAATAACTTTTAAGATTAAATACCAATACACAGTTCCTAAATACGGTGCGGACCGTACAGGTATACTTGACACAAAAAACGGAAAAATCTATGCCATTGCACAATGGTTCCCAAGACTGTGTGTCTATGACGACATTAGAGGTTGGAATACCCTTCCTTATACAGGGCCGGGAGAATTCTATCGTGAATTCGGAAATTACCAGGTTGAGATCACTACTCCGGCAAACCACATGGTTGTATTGGGTGGCGAATTGTTAAACCCACAGGAAGTATTTACAGCTGAACAACTCAAGCGATATCAACAGGCACAACGCAGCGACGAAACCGTGATCATCCGCTCCGCCGAAGAAGTTAACGCAAAAAACTCCAGGCCTGACAAGAAAACCTTAACCTGGAAATATCAACTTAATAATGCGCAAGACATTGCTTGGGCATCCTCTACGGCATTTATATTAGATGGCGCGAAGATCAATCTACCGAGTGGAAAAAAATCCCTCGCTTTGTCTGCCTATCCAATTGAAAGTAACAGTAACAATGCCTGGGAACGCTCGACAGAATACACCAAAGCTGCAATTGAAATCTATTCAAAAAGCTGGTTTGAGTATCCTTACCCTGTAGCGGTCAATGTAGCCTCCAATGTCGGTGGAATGGAATATCCAGCTTTGTCGTTCTGTGGCAATCAGGCCAAAGCAGGATCTCTTTGGGGTGTTACCAACCACGAGTTTGGTCACAATTGGTTCCCAATGATTGTCGCATCCAACGAACGTGAATATGGCTGGATGGATGAAGGGTTCAATACATTTATTAACGAACTCGCAACAAAAGAATTCAACAATGGCGAATATTACCGTAATCAGGCGAGCAGATCGTACATCTTTACTGCCCGTAATCTTGAACCGATCATGAGTACCCCGCAAAACATGAAAGAACGTAATATTGGTGCTTTGGTCTACTATAAGCCAGCTTATGGACTGAAATTATTGCGAAACGAAATCATCGGTCCTGAACGTTTCGATTACGCCTTTAAAAAGTATATCCAAGAATGGGCTTACAAACACCCTACTCCGGAGGATTTCTTCAAAGCCATTGAAAATGGTGCTGGTGAAAACCTAAACTGGTTCTGGCGCGGGTGGTTTGTCAACAACTGGCAAATGGACCAAGGTATAAAATCAGTATCCTATGTCAACAACGAGCCAAAATTTGGCGCACTTGTCACCGTGGAAAATCTCGAAAAATTACCGATGCCAGTTATTGTTGAAGCTACAACCGTATCGGGCAAGAAGATTCGAAAAAAACTACCAGTGGAAATCTGGGAAAGAAACGACGTATGGCAATTTAAAATTCCGACCACAGAGCCACTGCAATCTGTACAGTTAGATCCTGACATGGTCATGCCGGACAAGAACCCAGACAATAATTCGTGGAAAGCAAATTAGCAGATTTTCAAAATCTATTCGTTATTTTTGGCTAGAGAACGATCATGAACGTACGGCGTAAACAAAACGGCAAATACCCTGTTCATTCATAGATTGAAAATACATAACTATATTTATTCACATGAAAATCTTACAAACGATTCTAAGCTGCTTACTTATTACACTAATGAGTGGACATCTTGTTGCACAGGAAAAAACCAAGGGGATTATTATGGAACTTGTCAGCGGTGAGAAAATTGAGGCTGCACAAATTCAAAATTTAAGAACCAAGGCTGAAGTACAGACCAATAGAGATGGCTCCTTTGCAATTGACGCCAATGTTAACGACCTTTTGTTAATCAAGGCTGTGGGATATGAACAAGATACTGTTTTCATTTATGACACGAGCTTACGCAGAATCTATTTGAACAGAATGAATAATGTTATCGAACTCAGTGAAGTTGTCGTAGAAAGGATGACAGACAGTAGACTTGCTGCTGAAATCCAGCGCGAGAAGACTTTAGGAAAGTATTCCGACGCAAGTCAAAACCGCGGCGGAGTACGAATTTCTCCAAGCCGTATATTTAGCAAAGAGGGAAAACAAGCACGTTCAAATTATAAACTCTTAGTCGATGAACGTGAGAAAAGAGCAGTTGATCGCAAATTCACCGAAAATCTGATCAAAGAATTGACTCCGCTCAATGGTTCGGATCTAGCCCTGTTTAAAGAAAGATTTAGACCTTCCTATAAATTTATTCAAAACAGCAGCCAAGAGACTCTGAAAGTCTATATCATGGATAGCTATAAAAAATTTAACGAGAAAAAATAAAAAACAAACACTTTTATCACGTGATTGTCAGAAGGTTTTAAACTGTAATAATTTTTATTTCAGTTTAAAACCTTTTCTGTTACTTTGTGTTATAATTTAGAAAAATCAGCAGAGGATGTTACACAACTTGAGGTTCGCAACAGCATTACACATTATGGTTCTGGCACAGTTAGAAGAGTCAAATCAATGGCTTTCTTCTGAATATATTGCGTCAAGCATCCAAGTCAATGCAAGTGTGGTTCGCAAAGAAATTGCATCTCTCAAAACAGCATCTTTACTAACGAGTAAAGAAGGTAAGGGCGGCGGTATTCGCATAAATCCCGAAAATCCAACGATTACCTTGGCTGATATTTATATCAGCACCAAACAAACCGATTTCGGCGGGAAATTTAACAGTCCCAATCCTGCCTGTGTTGTTGGCAAAAATATCAATTCCAAACTCCAGGATCTGTATCAGGAAGTCGACACTGATATTGTACAGCGTTTGAAAAAGATAACCCTGGCTGATTTTAGCAAAACATTTAATTAAAGGAAGCATGAAAGTAGCAGTAATTGGATCCACAGGATACGTAGGATCTCATCTCGTAAAAGAATTGGTAGACCGTAACTATGACGTAGTCGCCATCGCCCGCCACGTCGAAAATATTCCATCGAGTGAAAAAGTAACCAAACTCCAAGTAGATATCAATGATAATAATCAATTGGTTTCTGCCCTAAAAGGTGTTGATGTTGTTGTTTCAGCTTTTAATGCCGGATGGACCAACCCTAATCTTTATGAGGATTTTACAAAAGGTGCATTGGCCATCCAACAGGCTGTTAAAGATGCCGGTATCAATCGTTTCATTGTTATTGGTGGTGCAGGAAGTTTATTGATTGATGGAAATAGACTGGTCGATTCACCGGATTTTCCCAAAGAAATTAAACCTGGGGCATTAGCTGCAGCAGATTATCTGAATACCATCCAGAAAGAAGATCAACTTACCTGGACCATGTTTAGTCCCGCTATAGAAATGAATTCCCATGCTGGTGGAACACGTACCGGAAAATACCGCACAGGCCTTGATGCTCCCGTATTTGATCAGGAAGGTCGTTCTAGATTATCAGTAGAGGATCTTGCTGTAGCAATAGCAGACGAAATTCAGAACAAACAATTCCTCAATAAACGCTTTACAGCAGCGTATTAGTACCCAAACAAGCATTTGATTCAGATTTTATTACAAAAGGGAGGAGCAATCTTCCCTTTTTTCATTGAGATCATTTATATTTGACATTAATTAAACAATTGAAAAGCTAAATAATCGTAAAGAATTAATCCTATGCTATTTAAAAAATCGATTCCTCAACTCATTGCTGAAGCAAATGAAAATGGAGAACACACGCTAAAGAGGACACTGTCCAGCTCGGGCCTTATCGCCCTCGGGGTCGGGGCCATCATTGGGGCAGGACTTTTCTCCCTAACAGGGATTGCCGCTGCTGAAAATGCAGGGCCAGCTGTTATCCTATCTTTCATTATCGCAGCAGTAGGCTGTGGGTTCGCAGGTCTTTGTTATGCCGAATTTGCCTCTATGATTCCTGTTGCCGGAAGTGCTTACACATATTCCTACGCCACAATGGGTGAATTTGTCGCCTGGATTATCGGCTGGGATCTCGTCCTAGAATACGCACTGGCAGGAGCTACAGTAGCCGTCAGCTGGTCCCAATATTTCAACCAGCTCCTGATGATATTCCATATCCAGCTCCCCGATACCCTACTCAAAGGCCCTTGGGAAGGTGGAGTGGTCAACTTACCTGCTATCATTATTGTTTGTTTACTGTCGCTATTGCTCATGCGTGGTACACAGGAATCATCCCGTGTAAACAATATATTGGTTATCCTAAAAGTCGGTGTTGTATTGATTTTTATCGCCTTGGGATGGAGCTTTATCAATCCTGCAAACCACGATCCATTTATCCCTGTAAATGCAGGTGAAGAGCTTGTAAAAAGTGGACAACAAAGCTTCTGGTCATTTTTAAAGAGTGATGACTTCGGTCACTTTGGTATCAGTGGTGTATTGCGCGCTGCTGGGGTTGTCTTTTTTGCATTCATCGGCTTTGACGCAGTGAGTACAGCTGCCCAGGAAGCGAAAGATCCAAAAAAAGGTATGCCAATCGGTATCATCGGCTCGTTAATAATCTGTACACTTTTGTACGTTTTATTCTCTTACGTAATGACAGGCATCGAAAACTATACGATGTTCAAAGGTGACGCAAAACCTGTTGCGACAGCTTTTGCAAAAACTGGATATCATTTCTTAAATACAGCGTTGATTATTACGATTATTGCAGGATACACTTCAGTTATTCTCGTGATGTTACTTGGTCAGAGCCGCGTATTTTATTCGATGAGTAAAGATGGTTTGCTTCCAAAGATATTTTCAGACTTATCCAAAAGACAGACTCCTTGGAAAACAAATGCTATTTTCATGGTATTTGTAAGTATATTCGCAGGTTTCGTTCCAGTTTCTGACCTTGGCCATATGGTAAGTATTGGTACCCTATTTGCCTTCACCCTCGTATGTGTAGGTATTCTAGTACTGCGTAAAACAGATCCTAATTTGGAACGCCCATTTAAAACACCATTGGTTCCTTTCGTTCCAATCATGGGTATCTTGGTCTGTATTTTAATGATGGCTTCATTGCCAATTGAAAGCTGGGAGCGTTTAGCCGTCTGGCTTGCTATAGGCTTATTGATTTACTTTGTATACGGCAAAAAACATAGTGTCATTAGAAAACAACATCAGAACCAACAAAAGGTTGGTTAAACATAAAAAAGGCTTCTTAATAAAGAAGCCTTTTTTATGTTTAAGAAATCCAATAGCACATTCTTATTACAGCGCACTCAGTTTAAAATATCCATTCGCAATGGTATCTTCTTCTAGACCGATCTTTGGCGTAATTTGAATACTATACAGCTCTTTATCATGAGGTAATAGCAAATCTTCTATCTCATAAATATCATCAACATCCAAACCGTACTTATCATCGATATGTGCCGAACTGTGGTGCTTCCAAAAAACAGTGCGTTTTGCCTTTTCAGTCGCCTTGGCCAAACTAGATGCTACAATAAGTTCTTTGTAATGGAACTCGTCAAATTCATTCGGTTTGTAGCCACCTAAATTGACAAAAAACAACTTCAATTCCGAATCAATAGCCTGTTCATTCCCCCTTTCAGTAACCTTGATCTCATATTCCCCAATCTTATGGACAATACGGTACGCATCAATGTGAATTTTACCGTCAGCCTCTGGCCAAAAATCTTTAATGGGATCGACAAAATCCTTGAGCTCATTACCAATACCAAAGAAAATGTCATGCTGTTCTGTCCGTCTATTTTTCGGTTTACAACCGATCAAAATCATAAATAATTTCATAGTCAAAAATCAGTCATTCAATGTCCGTGCTAGAATATCCAGTTTATTTTTCATCGATGTCTGTGCGTACGAATCATGGATATTTCATAACTTAAGCCCTATAAACAATAAAAATAACTATTATCCGCCACATTTAACATATATTATATCTTCACAATGCACAAAATATTCCTATCATTTGCGTTACTATTCTTATCATTACTGTCCTTTGGTCAAAAAGCCGCTACCGATAAAAAACTCGAATCACAGATTAAACAGCTGATTCAGGGTTTTCAAGGCGATGTCGGCATTTATGTACACCATCTCAAAAAAAACAAAGAAGTCAACATCCAGGGCGACAGCATTTTCCCGACGGCAAGCATTGTCAAAATCCCCATTTTAGTCGGCATCTTTGATAAAATTGAAAAAAGTGAACTACAACTTGATCAGCAACTGCTCTACCGTGCTAGTCAACGATATGGCGGCTCAGGGCTAATGCAATTTTTTAAAGACAGTACACAAGTTGATCTGAAAACCTTGGTTGCGCTTATGCTATCTTATAGTGATAATGTAACCAGCATTTGGAATCAAAACCTTG
Source organism: Sphingobacterium sp. HSC-15S19 (assembly GCF_050433745.1). Taxonomy (NCBI): domain Bacteria; kingdom Pseudomonadati; phylum Bacteroidota; class Sphingobacteriia; order Sphingobacteriales; family Sphingobacteriaceae; genus Sphingobacterium; species Sphingobacterium sp. HSC-15S19. Next base: position 15,521 of record NZ_JBNPWQ010000018.1, on the reverse strand, counting down.
CGGGAGGAGGTGTCGCGATCAATAAATTAATGAGCGAGCTTCAATTAACCCAGACGCGTGTCAACTCACAGACAGAGGGACGGAAGTCAGATTGGGAAAGATATGGTTGGGGCCAGACTACACCAAAAGAAATGGCCGACTTGGTCACACTAATCCGACAAGGCAAAGTTGTATCCCCAAAATCTTCCGATCAGATGTATCGTTTTATGGGCAACATGTTCTATGATGAAAGAGGGCTATCGCAAATCCCATCCACTGTTAAAACAGCTTCAAAAACAGGCTCTTTAGATGACGTACGCAATGAGGTCATTTTGGTCAATGCACCGAAAGGAGATTACGTTTTCAGTATTTTCACCAAGAACAATACAGATAAAAGCTGGGGAAAAACAAATGAAGCAGAGGTACTTACCCGTAAACTTTCCAAATTGTTATGGGATTACTACCAATAAGCCTATTTAAGTCAATGTTATAAAGATGTGATATAAAAAGGGGAGGCACTCAAAAAAGTGCCCCCCTTCCCTATAGTTCAAATGAAATACGTCAACTAATTTTTCAACGCTTCACCTACATTTTTAGCTTTCCGACTAATATCGTCACCTACTTTTTTGGAAGCATCTTTTACATCTTTAGCGGCCTCCTTGGTTCCGGTAGCAACATCATTTGCAACTTTCTTCGTACCGTCAGCGACATCTTTTGCAGCATCTTTTGTTTTATCAACAGCTGTATTTGTCGCATCTACTGTCGCATCTTTTGCATCTTTCAATCCCTCTTTTACATCCTCTCCAGCATTACGCAAAGCATCCTTGGTTTTCTCCCAAGCTGTGTTAGCTTCTTCAGAAGCAGCTCGAGCCTTTTCCTCGGCGGCTTTATCGCCTTTCGCGATAGCTTCATCCAAATCCTTTTTCGCCTGCTCTGCTTTCAAACGGGCATTTTCCTCCGCATTTTTTAAATCTGCGATTGCCGCATCTACATGCTCACCGACTGTTTTTGCCGAATCTGTCGCTGTAGTGTCTTTTTTCTCCGAATTGTTGCAAGAAGACATGACCAATGCTCCTGCTACGACTGCTAAAAGTGCAATTTTCTTCATTATAAATTGATTTATGAGTGTAGTTTTCAACGGCTCATCAGAGCACGTATACATCAATTTACAACTTCTATGCCAATTAGACAAAATTATTGCTTCGGATAGATTGTTCCTTTCGCAGCTTCCAGTGTATTTTTCAACAAACCGACGATCGTCATTAACCCAACTCCGCCCGGTACCGGTGTAATCCAGGACGCTTTAGGAGCAACATTTTCAAAATCAACATCACCAAATAGCTTAAAACCAGATTTCGTTGCTGTAGAAGTTTCTCTATTAATACCGACATCAATTACTACTGCACCGTCTTTAACCATGTCTGCAGTAACAAAATTTTTCTTCCCGATTGCCGCAACAACGATATCACCACGCAAAACCTCTGTTTTAAGGTCTTTTGTGCGACTATGTGTTAATGTAACAGTACAATTACCTGGATTGGAATTACGAGCCAGTAAGATACTCATTGGCGATCCTACGATATTGCTTCTTCCAACCACTACGGCGTGCTTGCCTGCTGTATCGATCTTATAATAATCCAACATCAACATAATACCATATGGCGTAGCTGGAATAAAACAAGGAAGATTACGTTGCATACGTCCGAGGTTGATCGGATGGAAACCATCCACATCTTTGCGGTAATCAATTGCTTCGGTAACTTTATCCGGATCAATATGTTTTGGTAAAGGCAACTGCACAATCAAACCATCAATAGACTCATCCTGATTGATTTCTTTGACCTTAGCGATCAATTCATCCTCTGTTATGTTTTCATCATAACGAATGTTTGTTGATTCAAAGCCGACCAGTTGACAGTTGCGCATTTTGCTAGCTACATAGGTTTCGCTACCACCATCATTCCCCACAAGGATAGCAACCAGATGAGGCTTACGGCCAGTCTGTGTAGTAAATTCAGCCGCATCTAACGCTATTTGCTCTTTAATTTTTTCGGAAACTAGTTTACCATCTAATAGATTCATGTTTAGGAGATTTTATTGTATTTAAAAGGAGCCCAAGAGCTCCTTTATTATTGTGTTATTTTGATTAATCTAATTTCAATACCGCCATAAATGCAGATTGCGGAATCTCTACGTTCCCAACCTGACGCATGCGTTTCTTACCTTTCTTTTGTTTTTCCAAAAGCTTACGCTTCCGGGAGATATCACCACCATAACATTTTGCCGTAACATCTTTACGTAAAGCTGAGATCGTCTCCCGGGCAATAATCTTTGCACCGATTGACGCTTGGATACGAATTTCAAATTGTTGACGTGGTAACAGTTCTTTTAGTTTTTCACAGATCTTTTTACCAAAATCATATGCGTTGCTCCGATGTATCAACGATGATAAGGCATCTACAGGTTCATCGTTCAATCGAATATCCAGTTTTACCAAATCTGACTTGCGATAACCAATCTGGTGGTAATCAAATGAAGCGTATCCTTTAGAGATTGTTTTCAATTTATCATAAAAGTCAAATACAATTTCTCCCATTGGCATTTCAAAAACCAATTCAACACGATCTGAAGTCAAATAATGCTGGTTCATGATCGTACCGCGTTTCTGGATACAAAGTGACATAATTGGTCCAACGAAATCCGATTTCGTAATAATATTAGCTTTGATATATGGCTCTTCGATTGAATCCAATTTACTTGGATCCGGTAGATCTGAAGGATTATGTACGATCACTTCCTCTTTATCTTTGGTCATATAGGCCTTATAGGATACGTTGGGAACTGTCGTGATCACCGTCATATCAAACTCGCGCTCTAGGCGCTCTTGAATAATCTCCATGTGAAGCATACCCAAGAAACCACAACGGAAACCGAAACCCAAAGCTGCCGACGACTCTGGTTCAAACACCAAAGAAGCATCGTTTAGCTGCAAACGGTGCATCGATTCACGCAACTCCTCGTAATCCTCCGTATCCACAGGATAAATACCCGCAAAGACCATCGGTTTCACCTCTTCAAACCCTTGAATAGCCTCAGAACAAGGACGATCCTTATGCGTAATGGTATCCCCTACTTTCACTTCACGTGCCTCCTTGATACCAGAGATAATATAACCTACATCACCGGTCTTAATGACTTCTTTGGGTACTTGATTCAACTTCAGCGTACCAATTTCATCGGCAAAATATTCTTTCCCAGTAGCAACAAATTTCACGCGGTCGCCCTTACGGATTTCACCATTTTCAACTTTAAAGTAAGCCATGATACCACGGAATGAGTTGAAAACAGAGTCAAAAATCAAGGCTTGCAAAGGTCCATCAGGATCACCCACTGGATGAGGAATACGGTCCACAATAGCCTCCAAAATATCCGGAACACCAAGACCTGTTTTACCAGATGCAGGAATAATCGCATTGCGGTCACCACCGATCAAATCCACAATCTGATCTTTGACTTCTTCAGGCATAGCACCAGGAAGGTCCATTTTGTTAAGAATTGGGATGATTTCCAAATCATGTTCCAACGCTAGATATAAATTTGAAATCGTTTGCGCCTGAATACCTTGAGATGCATCAACGATCAATAAAGCGCCCTCGCAGGCAGCAATTGAACGCGACACCTCATAAGAAAAATCCACGTGTCCCGGGGTATCAATCAGGTTCAAGATATATTCCTGACCATCTCTTTTATAATTCATTTGGATGGCGTGACTCTTGATCGTAATACCACGTTCACGTTCCAAATCCATATTATCAAGTAATTGTGCCTGTGCCTCACGCTGACTGATGGTATTGGTATACTCTAAAAGGCGGTCTGCCAAAGTACTTTTGCCATGGTCAATATGCGCAATAATACAGAAATTACGAATGTGCTTCATATAGGATTTTTAAACTCTTTTGCTAAAAGGCAAAGATACCTTTTTTTATATATATTTATATAAACTAGCTTTTTTTTAGTTTACTATACGCGAAGAAATCAGACTAGACACTATTCCTGTTAAGAACGGTAGAAACTGTATTCGCTATTCAGCAATAGCATATAAAAAATGTTTCTGATTTCGTGTAACATTGTCTGTGTCCCAAGAAATTCGTTCCCGAAATTGCTCCGAACGAATTGGACAATTGCCGACCTGACAATATTGGCAGCACTGTGGAAGACAAGGATCCGCATGAACGAAAAATTCGGTCCGTACCGACATTTCCTTATTGACAATCTTATCTACAGCAGAAATTTCATCATGCACCTGGATCAAGTCAAGGTAACGGGGTAGTGTGAGATGGCAATCTACATGGAGTTCGTTCCCATAGCGCTGTACACGAAGATTATGAACATCAATCCATTCATCTTTCCGATTGCGCTCCAAGATTTCGACGACATCCTGTACGAGCGCTGTATCCGATTCATCCATCAATCCACCGATCGATTGGCGAAGTAGCTTATAACCATTGAAGAGGATAAAAAGCCCCAGTACAATTGAAATGACCACATCGATCCATTGGAAACCTGTCAGTCTCATCAATAATAAACCCAGTATCAATCCGACCGTACTATAGGCATCTACCTGCAGATGTTTTCCATCCGCCACCAAGGTAATAGACCCCAATGCACGTCCACGCTTCATGATATAGAATCCTACTGCAAAATTTATCACAGATGTAATACCGATCAGATAAATCCCTTGTTCAAGGTGTGTTAACGCTGCAGGAAAGAAAAGATTGTAACAAGCCTTGGCTAAGATAATGGCGCCAGCAATAAAAATAAGTCCACCTTCTAAAAACACCGAAAAGAATTCCACTTTACCATGCCCGTAGGGATGATTCTCATCCTTAGGCTGCGCCGAAAGATAAATACTATAAAATGCAAAACCCGAAGCAATCACATTAACGATACTCTCTGCCGCATCTGTAAAGATTGCACTGGAGTCCGTTAAAAAGTAGGCAAAAAACTTCACAATCATCAAACCTATTCCCGTAAAAAGCGATAATAAAACCAATCTTCTTTGTCTTGACATGATGCTTATCTTCTATATGAAACCTTCTATGAGCTAATGATGAAATGAGGACTAGCCAGCATTTTTGTGAGCGCAAAGGTAAAGATATAACGACAAATCAGAACGATTAGTTTTGAACATCCAACGTCAGGGATCAATTAAATAACTGTGCTAAATCGCTTCAACAGCCCTTTTATTAAAAAAGCTCAATAAAAGAGCTACTTTTCTTTGTAAATTCTCAAAAATAAAGAAGATTATTTGCAACGTATATAATATCTTTGTCTTACCATGAGCACATCATCATACTTATCAGACAGGATAAATAATTTGTCCGAATCGGCTACACTTAAAATGACCAAGTTGGGCCGCGAATTAGCAGCAAAAGGCGTTAATGTAATTAGCCTTAGCGTAGGTGAACCTGATTTCAACACCCCTGAGCATGTAAAAGATGCAGCGAAGAAAGCCCTAGATGAAAACTGGACGCGTTATTCGCCGGTACCGGGATACCCTGAATTGCGCCAGGCAATTGTAAACAAGTTGAAGACAGAAAACAATTTAGATTATGATATTTCTCAAATTGTTGTTTCTACAGGTGCGAAACAATCCCTGTCTAATGTAATTTTGACTTTGATCAACCCGGGTGATGAGGTAATTATCCCAACACCATATTGGGTATCATACTCCGAAATGGTCGTTTTAGCGGAAGGAAAATCGGTATTTATCAATACAGAGATCGACAATAACTTTAAGATTACACCAGCACAATTGGAAGCGGCAATTACACCAAAAACCAAATTGTTTATGTTCTCTTCGCCAAACAACCCCACAGGAACAGTTTACAGCAAAGATGAATTGGCTGCATTAGCTGAAGTTTTCGAAAAACATCCACAGGTATTTATCTTATCCGATGAAATCTACGAACATATCAATTTTGTAGACAAACACGAATCCATCGCACAATTTGAAAGCATCAAAGATAGAGTAATTATCATCAATGGCTTTTCAAAAGCATTTGCAATGACGGGATGGCGTTTAGGTTATATCGCTGCCAACAAAACCATTGCTGCCGCGAATGATAAATTACAAGGACAGACAACCTCAGGTACATGTTCAATTTCTCAACGTGCGGGTATCGTCGCTTATGAACAAGGATTAGAATCTGTCAACAAAATGAAAGAAGCTTTCGCTCGTCGTCGCCAATTGGTATACGATCTATTGACTGAAATCCCTGGCGTAAGAACAAATCTTCCAGAGGGTGCATTCTATTTCTTCCCAGAAATCTCTTCGTTCTTTGGTAAAAAAGACCAAGATGGTAATGTCATTAAAAACTCATCTGATTTGGCATTGTACTTATTGAATGTTGGTCACGTAGCTACAGTAGGTGGAGATTCATTCGGTAACGACAATTACATCCGCTTGTCTTATGCAGCCTCAGACGAAAGTTTGATCGAAGCTTTAAAAAGAATCAAAGAAGCATTAGGAAAACTGGCCTAATCTCTTATCCAAATATAAAAAAGAGCTCCTCTGAGCTCTTTTTTTATGCAGTTCTAATTTTCCTCCTAAATTTTCGGCGCAGTCTAAACGCCTATTCGGTCAAATATCATCTCAGCCCCATAATTTAAGCAGATGTTATCGCTTGAAATAAATATTTATTACATTTACTCCTATGAGTATTTTAACAGAAAAATTTAAAACGCAGCACGACACGGCTCCGTTTTCACAGATAAAAAACGAAGATTATATTCCCGCATTTGATGAAGCTATTCAGAAGACAAAAGATGAAGTCGATGCTATCGTCAACAATCCCGAAACGGCAACTTTCGACAATACCATCGCTGCTATGTCCTACTCTGGACAGACACTAGATCGTTTGTCCAATATCTTTTTCAATCTCCATTCCGCTGAAACCAATGCTGATCTCGAAAAGATCGCACAGGACGTCGCCCCAAAACTATCTGCTTTAGGCAATGATATCACCTTAAATTTCGATCTTTTCAAAAGGGTTAAGGCTGTATACGATCAGAAGGATCAACTGACATTGACGGCAGAGCAAACCACCTTATTGGAAAAATCCTATAAGGATTTTGTACGCAACGGCGCACTTTTAAATGATGAACAGAAAGAAAAGCTCCGCGAAATAGATGCCGAGCTATCACTTTTAAAATTGAAATTCGGGGAGAATGTCCTGGCCGAAACCAATGCCTATCAGCTGTTGGTAACAGACGAAAAAGATCTTGCCGGACTTCCAGAGGGTGCTGTAGAAGCTGCACATGCTTTGGCTAAAGCCAACGAAAAAGAAGGCTGGCTTTTTACTCTGGATTTCCCGAGCTATCTTCCTTTTGTCACTTATGCCGACAATCGAGAACTTCGCAAAGAAATTACCCTCGCCGCAGGCCGTAAAGCTTTTCAGGACAACGAGCACAACAACGTGGACAATGTCCTTAAAATTGTAAAACTTCGCTTCGAACGGGCCAAATTATTAGGATACGCCACCCATGCAGACTTTGTCCTTGCCGAACGTATGGCACAAAATCCAAGCAAAGTCACCGAATTCCTAAACGACCTACTTGGAAAAGCGAAACCAGCAGCAGTGAAAGAATTTGCAGAATTATCCCAATTTGCAAAAAATATGCATGGCATAGACCAATTGGAAAAATGGGATGGCGCCTATTATGCCGAAAAGCTGAAACAAGAACGCTTTAATCTGGACGATGAAAAGCTCAAACCTTATTTCAAACTTGAAAATGTCTTACAAGGTGCATTTGAAGTAGCCCATCGCTTGTTTGGCATCAACTTCAAGGCAGTTGATACAATAGATACCTACCACGAAGAAGTACAAACATTTGAGGTCAGTAAAGACAACGGTGAATTAGTCGCTATCTTCTATGCCGATTTCTTCCCGCGTAAAGGAAAGAGAAATGGGGCCTGGATGACCTCTTTCAAACCACAGTACATTCAACAGGGTAAACAAGAACGTCCGCATGTCTCCATTGTTTGCAATTTTACGCGTCCTACAGCTTCAAAACCTTCGCTGTTGACCTTTCAGGAAGTGACCACATTATTTCACGAATTTGGACATGCCCTACATGGTATGTTGGCTGATAGCACTTATCCTACACTATCTGGAACCTCTGTATATTGGGATTTTGTCGAGCTACCGAGTCAAGTGATGGAAAACTGGTGCTACGAAAAAGAAGCTCTTGAGCTATTTGCCAAACACTATGAAACTGGCGAAGTGATCCCGATTGAACTTGTCGAAAAGATCCGCGAAAGCGCTTCATTTCTTGAGGGTATGGCAACAATGCGCCAATTGAGCTTTGGTCTATTGGATATGGGCTGGCATGGACAGGATCCAACCGCGATCTCGGATCTGAAAGCATTCGAAGATGAACAGTTTGCCTCGACAAAACTCTATCCTGATGTCAAGGAAAATGCCATGAGCACAGCCTTCTCCCATATTTTCAATGGCGGTTATTCTTCGGGCTATTACAGCTACAAATGGGCCGAAGTACTGGATGCCGATGCATTTGACTACTTTAAACAAAACGGCATCTTCAACAAGGAGATCGCGGCCAAATTCAAGGATAATATACTTTCAAAAGGTGGTACCGAACATCCAATGGTCCTTTACAAACGTTTCCGCGGACAAGAACCTTCGGTAGAACCTTTGTTGAAAAGAGCTGGATTGATCAAATAATTGGATTGATCAAATAATAAAAAAGCTGGATTTTATATCCAGCTTTTTTTCAACCATAACTTTGTTGTTCACCGATAAATTTCTGTGCAAACAATTAGGTGCAAACAGTTATTTGAATGTACCTCTGGTTTGGACGCTATCATGAACTTTTGCCATTCTCATGCTTTCATCAGGCAAATACAGAAACTATCTCATTTGTTTCCAACCAAATAACGAGACATTAGGTCAGAACACGACACATCTTGCTGATTAAGCAAAAAAATAGTACCTTTGTAAGACATAATTGGGGTTGACCGGAATTGACAGGATGGAGACGGTTATGTAAGCATGTAGTGCGTTGTTAGTAGAGCACTTTAATCTGAACTTTCAGAATTATAACTGGCGAAGAAAACTACGCCTTAGCTGCTTAAGTTAGACTTAACATAGCTATTTGTCCCGTTAGATCCTGTTCTTTGGTTTAACATTCGGGGCATCGAACAATAGAACTGGCAAGTGTGATGTTGCTAAGCACTTGTGAGAAACAGCAACTACGGCGTACGGTATAGGTAAGCGACTCACCTTCCCTCGCTCGACAATTAAAGAGAAGCTAAACATGTAGAAAGCGTATACAGTACCATGACTGGACGAGAGTTCGAATCTCTCCAGCTCCACTTGACGGGATAATTGAAAAATTATCCCGTTTTTTTGTATAATCTAAACACCCCATTTCTCTCATTTTCAATTCATTACGAATAAAAGGTTCCATAATATATGGAGTTCGATAGATACCATTCTCATAGTATAAAAAGTCGTCGAACACCATTTTAATGAGTTCCTGCTTTTCTATTGTGTTAGCTTCTGTATAAACGTAATTAAGGTCTGAAAGATAAAATAATTGATCTCGTAACAATAAAAATGTCTTATCTCCATTATGTCTTAACTTATCAATTTGTTCTTTAAGAGATTCTTTTTTTATAGTCAACTCATTATGCCACCTTTCATAAGTATCGTGTTGAATCCGATTTGTAATCCATTTTTCTTCGATTGACATAAGCTTTTCTCCTGTCTGCTCGTATTCGATTTGGCGTTGTTTTAATAATGTTTTATGTTCCTTTAAAGTTATCTCCATCTCGATCTGGCTCTTCTCCTTTATACTCGATATTAGTTTTTCAGGAAGACTCATTAATTCTAAAGCGCCGGATAATTGTTTGTGAGCTTTTTTAGCACTTATATTATTATGGGCACTAGCGATGCTACATTTATAATAATAATAGTATTTTCCCATTTTCCCTTTACTAGCAGCACCAGTTAATAGTTTTCCACAATGGCAGCGTAAGGCACCACGTAGTGGAATTAGGTCGTCATAAATTTTCCTTTCTTTATTACCTCTTTTTATCTTTTCATTAACTAATTTCCAAGTCGTTGCTTCAATAATTGGCTCGTGATTTTTTAGAGGGAATAACCCTCCTGGATTTTGTTTCCATGCTTTGACTTGTTGAAATCCATAATATAAAGGGTTTGTTAATATTCGTTCAACGGCAGTAGTTGCCGTGCGTTTTAATCCCATTTCTATTGCCTTTTCCTTAATTTTGTATAAAGCAACTCCTGCTATATAAGCATCATAAATATATCTAACGACAATTGCTTCACTTTCATCCACTACTAGACGACGTGCCTCATTCTTACCCTCCTTTTTATAACCAAATGGAGCCCGCCCGCCTTGAATCCAAAGTCCTTTAACCGCTTTGGCAGTATAGATTCCTGCATTTATATCATTCTGTCTTTTTATATTTTCAGAATTACCCATTAAAAATTCAAGCCCCATTATAAAGAATGAATTATGATCCATACAATCATAAATTGATCCTCTACTAGCGCTTACAATCCTCACATCATAAAGTGCTTGAATTTTTGTAACCATATTAATGGCGTCGCCTGCGATCCTACTGAATCTTGTTAACTCAGCTACGACCAAGTAATCAATTTGATCATGGTTCTTTTTGATAAAGTCAAAAAGAACTTTAATATCCGGCCTATCAAAGTTTCGTGCAGTGTGTCCTTCGTCGATAAATGTATCCACAATTTCCACACCGCTATTATTCATCCATTGGCTTGTTATTAAATCCTGACGTTCGATACTATGTAAACTTTGACCATCACTGCTGTATCTTAAATAGCGTATACCCTTTTTCATTAGCTTCGTTTATTGCTTTTTTAACCAAAATTTTAACTATTAAATTTACTAATTTTTCTTCATTTTTTACTTTTAGGTCTGCTGTTGTATCGTCTTTTTTATACAATTTACCAACATCGTAATTCTCTTTTGTAACTATCTTTTTTGGCATAGGTATTTAGTAAATAAAATCTCAATATTAGTAATATAATCAACATGACGTCTTCAAATCGATTGACTTAAGTTTATTGATTAATTTAGGGAGGAGTATATTTATTATCCCATAATTGTTTTAAATTGAGTAGACTCACTTTGTCATTCTTTTTTTCTTCGTTCTCCAATTGATTAATTTCTGATTTTCCATTTTTCTTTATTAAAATCATAAAAAAATATTTACTAAAATTTCATATTGATTCATTACTCTACATGTCAAACCGTTTACGTTCAAAATTTGAAACGATTTAAATTTTTCATATTTAAATTCAACATTCAGTCGTTAAAAATTTAGATGAGTAAGGAACAATACTAAAAATTGCCTAGTGCCCATCCGTAACAAGTCGAACCAATTTTTTCAGTCAGATAATTGGTATCGACTATTAGACTCATAATCTTTTGGTCCCTGGTTCGAGCCCAGGTGGGAGCACAAAGCAAAAAAGCGGCTTTTCTATGCGAAAAAGCCGCTTTTTTCGTTTCTTCGCATCAATTTCCATTGATGTGATGGCCATGGGTAAAGTACCCTATTCGGCCAGTTTTGCATAGTTTTTTGTTGAACTTCACGTAAAAATGTAACAAATATGTAACGGGAATTTTTACGTGCTAAAGAAAAAAATTATGGCAACCGTAAGCGCGAAAGTTTATGAACACCACAAGAAATCCGATGGCACCTACAATGTAAAAATCTGTGTCTATCACAAGGGAGAAAGAAAGTTTTTGGACACCAATCACTATGTTGTTCAGAAGCAACTCACTAAAGAAAAAAAGATCAAAGACAGCTTTGTTCTTGATAAGTTAAATGACCAACTCAAAGAATACCGTAAAGCAATTAGCGAACTTGATGGGAGACTTGAATATTTTACAGCGGAAGCTTTAAAAGATTACCTAAAAGATATGGATGAGGATGTAGAATTCATATCATTTTGTAGGGAACATATCGAACGATTAAAAGCTGATGGTAGAACAGGAACTGCGAAGAATCATACAGCTATCTGCAATAGCCTTGTTGATTATTTTAAAAGACAGACTGTATCCATAAAGGAAATAAATTCAAACATGCTGTTTATGTATGAACGATTCCTGAAGTCCGATAGAATCATGACTAGGATTAATCAATTTGGAAATCCAGTCATAACAACTGAGAAAGGTCTATCGGACAGTGGGCTTCACAATCACATGCGAGATTTAAGAACCCTCTTTAACGAGGCCAGAAGAAAATACAACAACGAAGATTTGGGGATCTATCGAATCAAACATTACCCTTTTTCAAAATATAAGGTTGGTTCTCCCCCTCTCACAAAAAACAGAAACAATGAAATTGATGATGTTTTAAAATTAAGGGATTGGCCTACAGTAGCCAACAGTCGAGCTGAATTAGCCAAAGAACTCTATATGCTATCGTTCTACCTCTGTGGCATTAATGCTATTGATCTATACTACTTAAATAGATCAGATATCAGAAATGGTAGAATAGATTACAATCGAAAAAAGACTAAGGATTTAAGAAAAGACAATGCCTTTATTAGCATTAGAATAATTGATGAAGCGAGGCCACTTCTCGAAAAATATATCGAAAAACTACGAAATCGATATAGAAATCCTAATTACCTTAATTATGCATTATCAAAGGGAATGCTCCACCTTCGTAACCTAACCGGAATTAAAAATCTCACCTTGTACTGGGCAAGACATACTTTTGCAAACACTGCTAGAAATAGATGCCGCTTAAATAAAGATGATGTCTCACTCGCTCTAAATCATGTCGACGAAGGGAATAGAGTAACAGATATCTATATAGAAAAAGACTGGAAAATTGTTGATGATGTCCAAAAAAAGGTAATGAGAATTCTGAGAAAAATCGACTCAAAAAAAGATAAAAAAAATAAATCGAAGAAAAAGAAAAATAAGAACAAACAAGCTGCTTAAGTATATACTGCGATGAAGTTCATTGCAGTATAATTTCATTATTTCTAAATCTTACAATTATGAAGACCTTATTATTATTCTTACTCTTTTGTATTCTATCGACTATTGGGCTTTTCTCCGCCCTTAGTATGAAAACTCCTTGGATCGGATTTTCGCTAGTATTTTGCGTATGGCTTGTATTTATTTTGACTACTACTAAGCCTAAAATTTAATAAAATATTAAACTGATGATCTGAGTCATGCATTCGGTCTAGAAGGTCGGACAGTAACAGATATTTACGCTCAAATTTTCAAAATAATACAAAAGAAGGTCATCAAAGATTCGACGTCGCTATTATTGTAGATTTTTGTTCAATAAATTTTACATTTGTATATGACTAAAAAACTGATTGAAAGTCTTTATTTGAAAAATATAGCAGTTGTTGGATTTAGATCAATCCATAAGATAAATGCTGATTTTAATAATGGCCTTAATATTATTATTGGGAAGAATGGAGCAGGAAAGTCAAATTTGCTTTATATTGTAAAAGAGGCTTTAAGGCCGAAAGGGCTACCTCAGGATAGTCACGTTAAAGCGCTATCCTTTGTAATGGAGTCTTTAAGCGGGGCCGATTTGTTCGAAGTGAATTATGAAAGACAAGCTTTTAGCCCGGAAGATATAGAAATTAATCCTGGTCAAAAGTATTTTTTCAAAAGAACTTATACCTTAAATGGCACTTATCTGCCGTTAAATCATAGAGGAAAATTATTAGCTGGGGAATCCGAAGGAACATTAATAGTAAAATCTCGCCAACTTTTTTATAATTATGCTCTACGATCAGTAATGTTAACTTTTCCTCGTACGATACTCTTAGAGTACAATCTACCTATTTCTCCTGAATTCATTGATTTACCTGGTAAGCTGATCATCGATTTTGATATGTATGAAGGCATATATTCTATCGGAAATAATTTTTTAGACCGTTATTTTTGGAACATAGAAACTGAGTTTTTAGATTTTTTCGAGAATAAAAGTTCAGATCAAATTGACTCCCATATGATAAAAGAAATTCCAACTGATTATATTAAGTCAAAATTTGTTTTTAGTGATGAATTTATCCGTGTACTTTCAAAATACACCCCTATAAAGAATATACGTTTTAATTCAAATATTAATATTTATTTTGACGAACTACGCTTTAATGTTGAAAACATCAAGATAGAGTATTTCGTAAATGATACTTGGTTACCGTGGAACAATCTTTCTGATGGAACAAAAAGATTATTCTATATTATTGCCCAAATACAAGATTTGAAAGAAAGCGTAATTTTGATAGAAGAGCCAGAGTTAGGAATACATCCCCACCAATTTGATCTTTTAATGCAATTCATTAAGGAACGTAGTGACTTCAATCAAATTATTATATCAACTCATTCTCCTTTAGTTTTAAATTACGTTGAAATTGAAGAATTAAGTAGAATTCAAATAGTATCATATTCAAAAGACTCCGGAACATCTATACGAAGGCTATCAAATGATGAAAGAGAAAAGGCGAGAACTTATGTTGAAGAGGTGGGTTATTTAAGCGATTATTGGGTTTATTCAGATTTAGAAGAATGAAGGTAATTGGCTTAATCGGAGAGGATCCAAATGATACTGTAGCTCTTGAAAATCTATTAAAACCTCAATTTGGCTCTGCAATAAGATTTAAAACCCTTTGTAAAAAATTAAGGGGAGATGGATTAGAAAGTTTTAAATTTTTTAAACAGATCACAGCGGAGACTAAAATAGAAAAGTATGATTTGTTAGTGTGTATTAGAGATTTAGATGGGTTTAATTCTGATAAACTTAAGGTTGATTCGAGGAATATTTGGTTTCAAAAAGTACAGGATTACGCCAATAATTGTAAGGCTGTTATTTTACTAAATGTATGGGAATTGGAAGCTTTACTTTTCGCTGATATTAATTTAATCAATCGTAAATATGGAACTAAACTAACATTTTCTAAAGATCCAACTAGTATAAAAGACCCTAAAGAAAAACTAAAACGAGAAACTAGTAAAGGCCGACGGAGATATGTGGAATCTGACTGCAGGGAATTATTTGCAGAGATAGACTATAATAAAATTATGGCCAAATGCATATTTTTTAGAGATTTTGTAAATGTCTTAAAAAATGAACTTAGTATAAAATAGAAACTTGAGAGCAACATGCTTAGGATTATTCTTTAGGTGGTTTTCGCACCCAATTTTATATGGATTTCCACAACAAAAAATAATAGACGACCCTAATTCATGAAATTTCTTTTGGCACATTATCCAGACTAGGCTTAGAATATCCAAATTTATCTCGATTATCCCTGTATACATTCTTTTAAAATAAAGAAATACCCTGTTTAAATGATTAAAAATATACCAAAACCAGATAGGTGTAAATGGTAAATAAGAATGCAGCATAATTGGTAAGTTGGAGTGCAGCATTTTCGGCACTAATAAATACACAATCCAGTCCAAAAGTATGCTAT
>NZ_JBNPWQ010000017.1:0-128803 GCF_050433745.1 Sphingobacterium sp. HSC-15S19 | reverse complement strand
AGTTAATGCCAGCCTTACGGCTGACCAAACTCGAAGAGGAAAATCGCAAAACCCAATGCGCAAGGGGACTGTATTATAGTTAATTTATAGAGGAATGGTACCTGAAAATATATGGCCGTCCTGAAGGACTCCACCGCATTGCTGTCTCCAGCTATCCGGGCTAAGTTCTGTCAAGTTTTTTTTTCCCACAAGTATTCTCCCGTCATTTGCAGAATAGTATTATAACAGGCGCTTTATAATGCTGGCTTTATCGCTCGTACCGACGATAGCCGTGGTTTTATTTCATGTGACAGTGAAATTGATATCTTTCAGAATTGTCCTATTAGAACTTCCACACTATTTAAAAACACATTATTTATATGTTTTTTACTGACAAAACTAATATACAGAGAAAATAAATATATTAAAATATTTTTTAATTAATTCTACCTCTCATTTCCTCATTTGCGCTAGACTTATTTAACACCTGCTTTGTTTTTGTATTCCCAAACTGATATTTGAGGCTCAGAGAAGCCGATCTAGTATAATAATTAAACCTATATCTATTATAAGACAAGGTATTTAAGTAAGAGGTTGTTTGAACATTACTTGTATTTAAAAAATCGCTCAGGTAAATAGATACCGATAAATTCCCAAACGACTTTCTAGCTCCAAGATCAAAAAGGGTAAGATTTCTGAAATTTTCTTGCGAAATAGTTTTTGAATTGCTGACAAACTTCAGTGTAGAATAAACAAACATGTACTTTCAGCAATCATAATTCAGATTCAGGATGGAGTTGAAATTAAAATTGCGTATATCATTATTGTTACCCGCCACCTTTGCCTCATAATCGTAAAGGTTAAAGGTAGCAGAGAGTACGATATCGAGTTTCTTTTTAAAGGCACTGTTTCTGGTAGAGGCCGTAGCATACCACCTTTCATAGGAACCATAATTGATATAGGTGCTTCTCTGGAGGATTTTATCTTCCTCCGGTATCTGCACTATAAATTTGGCAAAAGCATCAGTAGCTTTGTTATACCCCAGGGAAAAAATATGTCTTGCTTTATTCGAGTACATCAGTTCAACATTATTACGCAGGGAAGGAAGCAGGAACGGATCATTTTCGGTGTAATAGTTTTCATTCTGATAGATCCTTCCGGGAAACAGCATTTCCATAGAGGGCCTTTGTATCTTCCTTGAAGCTGCACCAGAAAGCACATTATTTTTATTTATGGTATAAACCGCCGAAACAGATGGGAAGAGCTTTAAATAAGTTGTTTCCAGCGTCTCGAAACTCAATTTTTCCCGTGTACGGTACTGGGTATTCTCAGCTCTAATGCCTAGATTCATATTGAACCGCTTTCCAATATTTGTATTCAACGTACCATAAGCGGCGAGATAAGTTTCTTTGTAATCGTATGCTAAATTCACAGAACCTTGTCCGCTCCCGTATATCTCATAAAAGGGATTGCTGTTAAGCTTAGAATAGCTGTGCATGCCTCCCAGAGAAAGGCGGCTTTGCTTGCCGAACTTATGGATATAATCCAACTTCTCCGAAATATTAAAGAAGTCCTGGGGTATACGGTTATTCGATACTTGTGGCTCCATGCCAACGCCTACAGTACTGATGCGGTCCTTGTTCTTTTTCTCAAATTGATTATAGTCGATATTGAATACTAAAATCCGATTCCCCGAATTGTCGAACTTGTGCTGAATAAAGACATTCCCAAAATTATAAAAGTATTTGTCATCAGATCTGATCTCGTTTTCCGTATTCCTATCCGAAGAGGAAAAGATCGTCCTGGAATTACTGTTCGCATCCCCGTTAACAGTTGAAACGAATCCATTAAAGCTTAGAAGCGTTCGTTTTGAAAGATCATAATCTGTGCCGATGCCGCCGCCTATGACCATATATTTCCGGTGATATTCGATTGTACTGGTTGATTGATCAGGAGCATTGCCAATCTCATATTCAGTATCCCTCCTATTATAACTTCGATTGAGAAAAGGCGAAATTCGCAGCGCGAAATTCCGTCTGCGATAGTTTAATGCTCCATTAAAAACAGTTGTATTGTCAGGTCCTTGCTCGGTACTTAGATTGGCCATACCGAAAAGCCCTTCGAAAGACATGCGCTTCAGATTGATATTAATGATTCCGCCTAATGTATTGGCACTATACTCACTTCCAGGATTGGTAATGATCTCGATACTCTCCAAATTTTCTGCCGGGTTGGATCTGAGTTCAGCGAGGATCATTTCTTTTGGCAGGTCTGTTTTCCTGTTATTAATATAAATTGTGGTTCCTTCTTTTCCTATAATGCTAAAGGATTCGTCCTTTTGGTTAAAATCTATTAAGGGGGCATTTTTGACCGCATCGAGCGCAGAGCTTCCTTTAATAAATCGTCTACTAGGGGTAAATACAAATCTATCAGCCAGGTGCTCAACTCTATGCTGATCTTTGTCAATATTGACAGTATCGATCGAGGTATAGTTATCAACTTTTAAAATATGCAGGCCCTTATCCTGCACAGTGAGTGTATCGGAGACATTGCCCATGTAAGAAGCCGCTATAAATTTATAGGAAGGCAACATGCCAAACGCAAAGCTGCCAGTAGAGTCTGAGTTTATGATTTTCAGCTTCTCTTTTGAAACAGAAAAGATAGTAACGGTCGAATAAGGCAGCCTGTTGTTCGCATGATCGACAGTCTGTCCTTTGATTACCTGACTGAAAGCTTGATTGTTACTAAAAAAAAATAGTGATGGTATTGATACTAAAATTATGGCACTGAAATTCATTTGCTCTTTCGCTATATCTCTCTAAATGGTTAGTGATGCTATTAATTAAAACAAAAAAGTAAGCACCCTCTAAGTAAGGAATAATCCTTATGATTATCAAGTAAAATTAAAAATTACTTTAATAGAAAGTAATCCTAAAGATCTATTCAAGAGATACCTAAACTGATTAATAGCCCATATTCTGTTTGGAAGTACTTGGTTCAGCCATCATACTTAATTTTCGGGAAAGAGTTGGGTACAGCATAAACACCGGATATCAGCGCATAAACCCATGATACCCCCATCTTGCAGCCTTATAGTAGGGTTCATCGTTCAGTATGGCATTACTCCTGACAATATAACGGGTATAATGTTCATGGAAGCCTGATGGGATAATCGACAATAGTAAATTCAAAATAAGCAAGGAGCTACTCTATTGTACTTTTCAAGACATCCCAGTCTGAATAATTTTTTTCTTTATACGGAAACACGAAAACATTATATCAACCTGAAAATCACACAATTGTCTTAAACCTCTATTTACCACAGTCAAATCCCTAACATTTAAAATGCCTAATACCCATAAATGCTTACCGGTACAAAATTACAGGTCCCATTCGGTGACCAACCTGATGAAGGTGGCGAAAATAAGCCATGATGGCGCTTATAGGAAATTAATCCTGATCCCAGCGGGATCACAAAGAAAAGCTATTAGGATTCGAAAGAAAGGTTGGCCGGGTTTACTCTAAATTTGGAAATGGTAATCGGTAATCAATCGCCATCATTTTTCCATTGATTTCCACTGCTTGCTTTTCCTCCATTGATAGATAGTATCTTTTGAACTCCTCGAAATCTTTTTTGTCAATATAAACGCTATACATTGTATTTTCATCGTCACCTCGTTTAACTGTTGTAGTAGAATTTAAATCAGGAAACCCGGAAAGCCAAGGTCGCTTATTAGGCGCATATGCATAATCCCAAAATATTACTTCAATTTTGTTTGGCAACCATTCTTTTGCAGACTTACTCTTATATTTTTTGATGTTGTCGTAAACAGCCAAGAATTGTTTAGGTGTCGCTTTTCTGTCTTCGCCTTTTGTTCCAATATTGCCATATACACGAATCATTTTAATTGAGTCAATGTTCAAAATTAACTCATTTGATGGCTGATCCGTCCAAGAGCTCACTTCAATGTATTCGGGTAATTTGTACATGCTGTCTGCAATGTTTAATGACTTAATTACATATTCTAATTCGGATTTTCCCAATGTTACTTCATAGATTTTCAACTGCTTATTTTCAATTTTCTTATAAATGATTTGTCCATTTTCATAAAGTGCAAATGAAGGAATGTCAGAACCCATAACCATTGCCCAAGGGTTTGTCTCTGTGAGCACAATCAATGGCTTCCCATAGGTACTGTCAAATTGTTGTCCCTGAACAACAATTGAAAAAAAGATGAGTATTAAAAAAAGTGTGCTTTGTTTCATTCTTTTTGCAATTAACGTTAAATTAGCATTGTCTTAAGGATTATCTCCTAATTGTTTTTGTCCTTATCAATTTATGAATAGTTTCGGGGGAAATAACCGGTAATACCCGAATATAAGTAATTCAATTTCTAAATCTATTCCCCCGATTAAAAATCACTATTTTCATTGATTTTTTAACAGATCTAATTTGATAGTTTTGTTATGCACATTAAATAGCACAACGGATGAAAAATTTTGTTTTACTACTTTTAACCTTCTTAAGTATACCTACTCATGCCCAAGATAAATTAGCTTCAACGGATTTGGTGTATCCTGATTTAATTCCGACACTCATGCAGAACAGCTTATTTGGCTACTGTGACAAATCACTAAACGTTAAAATAAAGGCACTTTTTGAAAAAGCAGAACTATTCGAAGCTGATTACAATTTCCAACTTTTCCATGTAAATAATCCCGAGATCATTAAATATGGAACAGAAGACTATGCTTGGGTACTATTCAATGGCGAACGCTACCGTATCGATAAAAAGGGAACACGAGTATATAAATACAATGCCGCCGATTTTAAAACAGGTGAAACAACAATTTATCTGTACAAAAATTCAACTGTTTATTATAGCGACAGCATAGATCAAAACACACTCTTTCAACATATCAAAGACAACCAGAGCGGAAAACAAATATTTCCGGAAGAGCAATCCATTCAGGAATTTCGCATAAAAAATAAGGCGTTGATTGAGGAAGGAGTTAAATTGATTTTCCGCCCCAAAAGAAAAGAAATACCTTACGTAGATTTTACCAGTGAGCACACTTTGTTGAAGGGAATAAAAAATAGTGAGACCAATCAAATCATTGTAAAAGCAAAGTATGCAAATATTGAGGAGCTTTATAATAATCCATTACGTGAACAGCAGTATCCGCTGTTTATTGGCTATCGCGGTGACCTCGACAAGGAAATATATGTCGGTCTGAATGGAACCGAGTACTCCATCAAAGACTAGTGTAAAAATCTTTAGTTTCCAAGTTACAATCTGGTAAAGTACAATTGAAGCGATCATTTCACTAACTTTGTTAAATAGATAGATCGGTCATTTACAAAACAGTTACCTATTGATGATAGAAAAACTCCTCTTCGAAATGAATACTTATGCTGCGCTTAGCCCAGCTACGACAGAAATTTTGAAAACTATCTTTCAGGTGAAGCAGTTCAAAAAAAATGAACATATTCTACGTGCTGGAGAATATGCTAAGTACTATTATTTTATATGCAAAGGATTATTAGGTTATTATAAATCAAACGCTGATGGCAATATTATCTACAAAATGTTTTTTGAAGAAAATAGCTTTTGTGCTTCCACCGCCGCCATCATTGAAGAAACACCGAGCACCTTCAACATCATTGCGCTCGAAGATGTGGAGTTAATTCAATATTCAGCCAAGGCTTTCCGTGAGCTTGTCCGCACAAAGCATGATTTGGCGCTCTTTCAGATAGCCTACCTGGAAAAGAATTGGGTGGTCAAAAAAGAACCACTTGAAATCGAGCTCAAGTGGGAATCTGCAAAGGAACGTTATCTTGAACTTCATAAGAATCAGGTGCTTTTCAAACGCCTCAAGCAGCGTCATATCGCCTCCTATCTTGGTGTAACTCCCACGCAATTAAGTCGCATCCGTAAGGAATTAAAAGAATAATTCCATCAACATGTGTATACGTTTTTAAAGATTATACTGTTGAATTTTGCCTTATAGAGACAAAATTTTAAGCTATGAAAACAGTATGCACACTCCTATTTTCTGCCCTTAGCCTACCACTGGCTGCACAAAAAGTCGTTAAGACAAAAATCCATAGTGCCAAAATGGACAAAAACATTGAAACCATTATAATTACGCCCGACATGCAAGACGGGATCAATTATAAAACAGTTTATATTCTCCATGGTTATAGCGGCACCCCCACCCGTACCGTACAAGAAAACATTCCGGACTTAATCCAAAAAGCAAAAACATTTCAGACGATCTATGTACTACCAGATGGAAATTTCAATTCTTGGTACGTAGATAGTCCTATCGATCCACATGCACAATACACCACTTTTATAGGAAATGAACTAGTAAGTTACATCGATCATCACTACCCGACGCAACAAAACCGAAATGCGCGCGGAATACTGGGCTGGAGCATGGGTGGCTACGGAGCATTGCACATCGGCATAGCCTATCCACAAACATTTTCGATCGTCGGAAGTTCATGCGGTGCTCTTGATTTCGACCGCTTCGGACAAGCTTACCTGCAATATCAGGTAGACAAGGTATTGGGCGACTATAAAAATCTGAACGATGTAGACCGCATCTACAGCAACGAAGATAAAATGAAGCACAATAAACAACGCTATATCCTCGATTGTGGAACTGAAGACCTGCAAATGCTGGAAATGAACCGTACATTCCACAAGCATCTGAC
Organism: Sphingobacterium sp. HSC-15S19; assembly: GCF_050433745.1. Classification (NCBI taxonomy): domain Bacteria; kingdom Pseudomonadati; phylum Bacteroidota; class Sphingobacteriia; order Sphingobacteriales; family Sphingobacteriaceae; genus Sphingobacterium; species Sphingobacterium sp. HSC-15S19. The sequence goes on along the minus strand of NZ_JBNPWQ010000017.1, from coordinate 122,100 downwards.
CGACAAAAATATCGAGCATCTTTACATCGAATCAAAAGGAGGACACGATACTGCTTATTGGAGCAAATCACTATCACAACAGTTGGCTTTATTTCAAAACTACTTTCAACATGAAGGACTATAAATCGACACTCTATGTTGCTGCAGGCGCATGTAGTTATGGACTGCTCGCAACAATTGTGAAATATGCAAACCATTTAGGGATACACACAAGTTTGTTGACCTTTCTGCAGTTTATGTTTGGTTTTCTCTTTTTGTTGTCCTTTAATCTGTTGTCAAAGCGTAATGCAGACGAACATAACACCATCAAATTTTCATCAAAAATTAAACTGATGGTCTGGGGCATTTCCCTTGGTCTAACAACAACACTTTACTATCTTTCCATCCAATATATCCCCGTATCCGCTGGAATTATTTTACTGATGCAATCCATTTGGATAAGTTTGGTTGCAGAAGCAGTCCTGTTGAAAAAGTTTCCGTCAAAAGGCAAGATAACAGGAGTTACTATTGTTTTGCTCGGAACGACCTTAGCAACCAATCTCTTCCAAAACAATAATAATCTTGATTACAAAGGAATAATACTGGGTTTCGGAGCGGGAATAAGTTATGCGTTGGCAATTTATGCTTCAAGCACAGTGGAAAAAGACTTACCGAGTCCAGTACGTAGCCAATTCTTGGTCTTAGGCGGACTGCTGCTCATCGTAGCATTTTGGAACATTGATATTATTCGGTATATGCAACCTAATGCATTGCCCTGGGGATTATTGATTGCCATTTTTGGAACTATTCTTCCCCCCTTACTATTTACAAAAGGAATCCCAAAAACCGGAATAGCGATGGGAAATATTATTTCAAGTCTGGAGATCCCTGTTTCAACCTTATCTGCCATGTTGGTTCTACAGGAAGTTGTTTCAGGGTTCCAATGGTTTGGCATACTCCTGATTTTAATGGCTGTCATTATAATTAATGTTGGTAAGCCGTAGTAGTCAACCAATGATTAAATCTATTATATTGCCATAAGATCAGTCCCCATACTGGAACTATAGTTGCAGCCATGTGGAGCATTTCAAATATATTGGATGCTCCGCCTGCTTGGATCAGAAAGAACGAAAACAATAGGCTAATAGCGGCGGGCAATAAAACAAAGGATAGTGCCCGTGCAAGCCTACTGGTTCTGAATTGCTTATTTAGATTTAGAAAAATAGATATCGTACCAATCGCAATACAGAGTGCCACGAATGAAAGCAACAATTCTGTAAAAAAGGGCATGTAGCAACGTGCTCTTTTTGCAGCCTCATTATTTGCCTGAAGTATGGCTGTAAGGACAAAGGTCGTCAATACACTAAACCCTATAATTCGCAGGAAAATAAAACTTAGCTTCCTTTTCATCAGCACACTATTTTAAAATAAATAAAACCGCGAATAGGCCTGAACTTCTCGCTCCCTCCTATTTTCCTTTAATACATTTCGACCAGTTCCTGCGGAGAGCAGCAATCCCAAAACTGATTTCAACGCCGACCTTTTACAAGTTACAGCTGATAAATCCCTTTAACCATCAAGCTTTAAGTAAAAACAATAATCTTCTTTAAAGATGCGAATTAATCCGTTAAGATAAATGCCAAAGCAATATTGGACGTGGTATTGACGATATTGGTCGGTTGGAGCTTAATATTTGTCGACGTGCTGCACCTAATTATTTTTTTACTTTTTTTACTAAGGTTTATCCTCCCTGTTACGTATCTATCTAAAATTATATACCATGAGATTGACTGATGATATCAAACAACTAATCATAAAGTATATCGGCGACAACTTAACGTCCGATGAAAAGACCGATTTAAAGTTATGGTTGGATGAATCAGCAGAACATCGTGTTTTTTTTGAAGACCTCCTGGATAACCATGATTTGATAAACGACTTGAATCAATGGAGCGAGCTTCAGGCTTCAGATACAATGGATTGGAACGAAAGGTTAAAAGCAAAGACCCTAGAAACTATTCGGACCTCTGCCGTTAAACCATCTCCTATCAGAAATATAAAACACCTGCTTCCCTACGCAGCAGCTTTAATAAGCATAATCTTAGGAGGTTTGATGTATTTCATGGTTAGAAAACAAGTTGCACCGGTCAGTAATCGAATCGTCTTAAATGACGTAGAAGCACAGAGCAACCAGGCAGAAATACGGCTTTCGAACGGCAAAGTGCTCCAGGTATCGAGTCAGAAAGGAGCCTTGGTTTCAGGAGAAAATTTAACCTACGAAGACGGTACTATCCTTCAAAACGCCTCTTTAAAAGGAGATCTGATGGCCACGGTCAACACCCCTGCTGGCACGATGCTGCAACTCCAACTGGAAGATGGATCGGAGATTACGCTCAATGCAAAAACAACACTTAAATACCCGCTTCGTTTTGCAAAAAACAAACGTGTTGTTGAAGTGGACGGTGAAGCCTATTTTAAAATTGCAAAAAATAAAAAGGTACCCTTCCATGTTCTTTCCAACGGGCAACAAATTGAAGTCACGGGCACTGAATTCAACGTAAATACCTATTCAAAATCCCAAAGTAGTACAACGCTTATAGAGGGGAGTATCAATCTATCGGCGCAAGGGCAAACGTTACAGCTCAAGCCCAATCAGCAAGCGCTCTTAGCTTCGGGTCAACTATCTAAAAAAGTGGTCGATCCCGCTAATTACATCGCATGGCTCGACAATAAATTCTATTTTAATGAAACGGACCTCCATACTGCTCTACAACTGATCGGCCAATGGTATGACCTGCAAATCATCTACACGCAACCGATAAAAGAAACACTTTTATATGGCGAAATTAAACGCACGAAAAGTCTCGCGGCAGTCCTAAAGATCCTGGAGCGTAGCCATATTAAATTTGACTTGATCCAAGAAAATGGAGTTCGTAAACTCTTTGTTTCAAACTAACCAATTATCCATGAAATAACCCAAAAACAACAATTATGAGAAAACCAACCTAACGAGACCAAACGAGATACTAAAAAAGCCGACCAATGCTACGAACATTAATCGGCCATAATAGCGATCTCCATTTTTGACCGATTTACCCAATCAGTTTAATAATAGATTATATCCCTAATTCAACAAATTTATGAATTTTAATTTTCTTGTTCATAGAAATCGAATTGCTGTGAACATACCCAAGCAATGGAAGACCAAAATGAAGCTTAGTGCCTTTTTTACCCTTGCATGTGTTGTTAAGCTGTCTGCAGCTAGCTACGCACAATCAATTACTATTAACGCCAAAAAAATGTCTTTGGTGCAGGTATTACGTACCATCCAAAAACAGAGTGGCGTCCCCTTTCTGTTGAATGGTAAAGAACTTGCCGACATTAAAATTGAGGCGCAGGTTCGTAATATGCCTTTAGAAAAAGCCATACAGCTTCTCTTAAAAGACCAACCTGTCGATTGGAGTTTTCAGGACAATATGCTTGTCGTAACGAAGTTAAAAACAAATTATCCGACTTATGAGCTTCCAAATAACTACACGTTAGTACAACAAACCCGCACATTCAAAGGAAATGTTCACGATAGCAAAGGAACAATGCTTCAGGGCGCGACGATTATAATAAAAGGTTCGACAAGGGCAACCACGACAGATGAAAGTGGTAACTTTCAGATCGAAGCAAATAATAATGCCGTACTCGTGATTAAAATGATCGGCTACCAAACCAAAGAAATCCCATTATCCAACCAGCTTTACCTGAATATTGAACTTAGCCAACAGGTCGATGCTTTGGAAGAAGTCGTCGTCGTAGGCTACGGTACGACAAAAAAGAAAGAATTAATCGGTTCGGTTTCCCAAGTTGATGGGAAACAACTAGCCAAACGCTCCGTTCCCCAGCTTGCGCAAGCCCTCACAGGTCAAATGCCCGGTGTGACCGTCATACAGCGATCTGGTCAGCCTGGTGCAGCAAACAATACCATACAGATCCGTGGTGTGGGTTCGTTCGGTGCAAGTACCGACGCGCTTATTTTAGTCGACGGTATACCCACCAATTCCTTCAATGATATCGATCCAAATGATGTTGCATCTATCTCGGTACTGAAAGACGCTTCCTCCGCTGCGATATATGGAGCTAGAGCCGCCAACGGTGTTATTCTGGTTACAACAAAAACCGGGGCAACAGGTGGAAAATTAACGGTCAATTACAATGGCTATTACGGTATCCAGAAACCAACAGCGTTCCCCGAATTTGTAAACTCTTGGGAGTACGCTTCCTTGCTCAATGAAACCACAAGTGGCGGCGGAGGCTACACCGCAGAGGAGATCCAAAAATTTAAAGATGGCTCGGATCCCGATAACTACCCAAATAGGAATTACTTGACCAGTTCATTCAAGTCCCAAGCGGCGCAAACAGGCCACAACTTAAATATATCCAATACCACAGATAAAATACAATACACCTTATCTGCGGGCTTTCTCAATCAAAAAGGTATTGTCATCAAAAACAATTTTGACAAATACAATGTCCGCCTCAATCTCATATCAAACCTCAATGACAAGCTCAAATTAACGACGCGGGTAGCAGCAATTCAGACCGAAACAGACGAACCCGCAGCACCGGCAACGCTTGACTTCTCCAGCATGACGGATATCATTTCTCAGGTGATTCGCTATCCCGCCATATACCCGATCCGCCTGAGCAACGGCGACTGGGGCGCAGGGAATAACCTGAAGGGGACACCTGTATCTTTCCTGGAGAGCGAATCTTTCTACAAAGAAAAAGTATCCAATATCTCCGGAAACGCAAGACTCGACTGGAAACCGATTTCAGATCTGACCTTGTCCGCTATTGGGGGCTATACGCAGACGAATGGCCGCACAAAACTTTTTAGAGCATCACAACGGATCAACAATTCCATTACGCTCGGACCTTCTAGCCTCAATCAAACTGCTCCTTATGAAACGTATAAAACGTTTCAGGCCTTAGCAGACTATAATAAAACGATCGGGGAACATTCCCTGAAAATATTGGGCGGTTATTCTTTCGAGAAAGGCTACAGCGAAGGTTTAAGCGCTTACCGCCAGAATTTTCCCAGCAATGATCTTACCGAGTTAAATGTAGGTTCACCAGATGGACAACAAAATACTGGTACAGCTACTGAGTGGGCATTGGAATCGTTATTTGCACGCATACAATATAACTATGCCAAGAAATACCTGGTCGAAGGTGTTGTTCGATACGATGGATCTTCCCGTTTTCCAACCGATAAAAAGTATGCCACTTTTCCTTCAATTGCAGTAGGTTGGCTACTGAGTGAAGAATCGTTTATAAAGGACCACTATAGCTGGATAGACGAATTGAAAATCAAAGGATCTTATGGAGTTCTCGGTAACCAAAATATTGTCAATAATGTCCAACAGCGCGTTGTCTCTAACTACCCATACCAGGATGTTTTAAATCCTGGTTACAATTACCCCTTTGGAAACACTATTTCTCCAGGGGTCGCCCGAACAACAATTGTTGACCCTATGCTACGCTGGGAATCGACCCGAACGGCAGATGCGGGCGTAGAAGTGGCTTTATTTAAAAATTTACTGACCTTCAGCAGTACCTATTATAACCGATATACTTACGATATTTTGGTGAGCCCAGGTTCTAGTGTTTCCAAAATTTTGGGTTTTGAAGTAGGTGTACAAAATTCTGGAAAACTTCGAAATACAGGATGGGAATTTACACTAGGGCATCAAAAAAAATTAAATGATTTTTCTTACAACGTAAATCTGAACTTCTCTACGGTCAAAAATAGGGTCGTCGATTTGGGTGTCGGCAATATCAATCAACCGAATGGCTTAGTGGGAAATGGTTCAACCCTATTTATCGGTTACCCGATTCAAGCCTACTACGGCTACCAGGCCGATGGCTTGTTTATTGATGCAGCCGATATTGCAAGCTATACCAATCAAACCAGCATCAACCCCAAACCGCAACCAGGCGATATCCGCTACAAGGACATCAGTGGCCCCGACGGTGTACCTGATGGAAAAGTAGACGCTACGTACGACCGAACTGTAATTGGATCACGCATCCCCAAATACACCTACGGGATGAATATCGGAATGAACTACAAAGGGTTTGACTTAGGAATACTTCTTCAAGGTGTAAGCGGTGTCAAAGGCTTATTGGACAATTATGCTGGATTTGCGTTGACACAAAACGGCAATATCCAACGCTGGCAAGCTGATGGCAGATGGACTGCAGCCAATCCCGATCGAAATGCCATATACCCAAGAATTGAACAATTGCCGAATACTGGCACACCAAATACCCTGCTATCGGACTACTGGTTACTGGACGCAAGCTATCTGCGGCTCAAGAACATCCAATTGGGTTATACCATTCCTAAGCACATCCTTAACAAATGGAAATTGTCGGGTCTAAGGGTTTACGCAAATGCCGAAAACCTATTCACGAAAAGCAACTATAGAAAAGGATGGGATCCCGAAATCAATTCAAGCGGAGCCTACTACCCTATTATGCGCAATTTTACATTTGGGGTTAACCTTAGTTTTTAACCAATCGATAAAAAACCATGATACACATCTCATATAAACCTATAAAATTGGCCTTATGCATTCTTTTTGCATCAAGCCTGAGTACCAGTTGTAAAAAGCAACTGGAAACCAATCCACTGGATAAATTTGCCAACGAAACCTTTTGGACAAACGAAACGAATGCTCGAGCAGCGCTGACAGGATTATACAAAGCAGAAATACAAATGAACTCCCTCGCCGAATTCAGCCCTACAGATTGGTGGTCCTATAACGGTCTGCTTTACCTGGAGTTTGCTTCGGACAACGCCTACGATAGACGTGGTGATAATTCGGTTTTCAACAAACTATCCGATGGTACATTAACGAGCAATAATAGCAACTTAGACAATTATTGGATGTATACCTACAAGAAAATCGCCCGTGTAAATTATTTTCTTGAAAATATAGATAAAACTCCTATTTCAGCAGATCTACTCGCACGATTTAAAGCAGAAGCCCGGTTTATTCGTGCTTGCCAATATTTCTACCTGTCCCAATACTGGGGTGATGCCCCTTTAGTTACCAAAACTTTAACGCCCAGTGAAGCGAATCAGGTTTCCAAAGCGAAAAAACAGGAATTGGTTACATTTGTCGCGCGTGAATTGCAGGAAGCGGCAAACGACTTACCTAGTTATGGCAAATTGACTACCGCAGAAAGGGGCCGCGCAAGCAAACAGGCAGCCCTCGCTTTCCTTGGACGCATCCAACTGGCAGAAAAATCTTACGCCGACGCTATCAAAAGCTATGAGCAGATCATCAATGCCAATGAAAATAACATAGATCCTAACTATTCAGGATTATTTAATGGAACCAACGAAACGAGCAAAGAGATTATTTTTGCCACGCAGTACTTGGTTGATCTTGCCGGAAACGGTATGTTTCAGCACAATTTTCCGGCAATCGCAGGCGGCTGGCATCTTCACTGTCCGCTCGGTAGTCTTGTAGAAAGCTATGGTTTCACCGATGGAACGGCATTTTCGTACGATGATGCGCGCTATAATGCGCAAGACATCAGCAAAAACCAGGATCCGCGTTTAGCCTTCACCGTGATAACGAATGGTGATCGTTTCAAAAACCTTAAATATACTTCTCACCCCGATTCCACCCTATCTATCGACCAATTGACAACAACAAAACAGGCCACTCGTACGGGCTACGGATTACGCAAGTTCAACGACGAAGGGTTTAGTGGAAACTTACAAAACTCTGGAGCCGACGTTCCTATTGTACGCTACGCCGAAGTTCTCCTGAGTTACCTTGAAGCCAAACTCGAAAATGGAGATCCTATTACCAGCGACTTACTCGACAAAACCATCAACGCTGTCAGAAAAAGAAGCAGCGTTAATATGCCAGCCATTAACGTCCAAAGTAGTACCTCCTTGCGCACGACGTTACGCAACGAAAGACGTGTGGAACTCGCATTGGAAGGACTTCGTTATTGGGATTTACTACGTTGGGGTATCGCAAAGGATGTACTGAAAGGTGACTTTTATGGCGCCCCATTTCCAAATGCGAAAAATCTTCGAATAAAATCCGGTGGAAGTAAAGACCCTTATAGCCGATGGTATGTGACCAGCAAATCCTTCCGGGTTGGCCAAGATGAACATTGGCCGATTCCGCAAAATGAAGTTAATATCAATCCAAATTTAAAATAGTATCTTGGGTATCGTCAATTGTCAAACGATACCCTTTAAACAAAAATTAACGTATATGAAGAAGCCACTATCCCTAACGTTATTACTCTCCTCGAGCCTTTTCGCAGCGCTCCCCACAGTTAGTTTTGCCCAAAAGGCTAGTAAACCAAATGTGATCTATATTTATGCAGACGACCTTGGTTTTGGTGATTTAAGCAGCTATGGTGCCAAACAAATCGAAACCCCCAACCTGGATAAGCTCGCCCAAAGCGGCGTACGATTTACCAATGCTCATAGTACTTCGGCAACTTGTACCCCTTCCCGTTTTGCATTGATGACCGGAACGTATCCCTGGCGTCAGGAAGGTACAGGCATTCTGCCCGGAGATGCCAAACTAATCGTTCCAACAGATAAAATCACCTTACCCAAAGTATTTAAACATGCGGGCTACGCTACCGCCATTGTTGGCAAATGGCATATGGGACTCGGAAATCAGGTCCAAAAAGACTGGAACGCACCCATCAAACCCGGGCCTAATGATGTAGGTTTTGACTATTCATTCATTTTTCCTGCAACAGCAGATCGCGTCCCAACGGTGTTCCTTGAAAATGATCAGGTCGTCGCTGCAGAGGCCAATGACCCAATCCTGGTCGACTATGAAAAGAAAATAGGTAACGACCCCACAGGAAAAGAGCATCCCGAACTGCTCAAAATGCATTCTTCACCTGGCCAGGGACATAATCAAACTATTGTCAACGGTATCGGAAGAATCGGTTACATGAGCGGTGGAACACGTGCAAGATGGGTAGACGAAGAAGTTTCTACAACATTTCTTCACAAGGCCCAGGACTTTATTTCGCAACATCAAAACAAACCCTTCTTTCTCTACTTCTGCTTGACAGAACCACACGTCCCTCGCATGCCAGCAACACAATTTAAAGGTAAAAGCAAACTCGGCTACCGCGGCGATGCAATCCTTCAATTGGATTGGACCGTCGGACAAATTCAACAGCAATTGCAACTTTTGGGACTTGACAAAAACACGATTATAATTTTCAGCAGCGACAACGGCCCCGTTCTCGACGACGGGTATATGGATGGCGCTGTGGCCCAGCAAAATGGCCATTTACCCGCAGGTCCACTACGCGGTGGCAAATATAGCATCTTCGAAGGCGGAACTCGCGTGCCCTTTATCGTAAGCGGCAAGGGCGTTGCACAGGGAAAAGTTTCCAATGCATTGATCAGCCAAATAGACCTCTTGGCAACAAGTGCCCAATTATTGGATGTTCCACTAAAAGCAGATGAAGCAAAAGACAGCGCGCCGCTCTTGAAAACCTTAACCGGTCAAGATAATAAGGGACGTAGCAGTATGGTTCAGCATGCACAGACACTTGCCATCGTAAAGGACGAATGGAAATATATTGCGCCAAGCAAAGGTTCCCCCTACATGAAATTAACCGATACAGAAACAGGAAGTCTTCCGGAAGATCAGTTATACGATCTTAAAAATGATATCGGCGAAAAGAATAATGTGGCTTCAAAATATCCAGAAAAGGTCGCTGAACTCAAGCAATTATTGGAAGGAGAACGTAAAAAATGAAACTAAAAGTTGGACTTTCCCTCATCCTCCTCGGATGGGGGACTCTTTTTGCACAACAAAAGAAAAAGCAGCATAAATTGCCCAATATTATATTTTTTTATGCAGACGATTTAGGTTATGCCGAAACTGAGCCCTATGGACAACGATTGATCAAAACACCAAATATCCAGCAACTGGCACATGAAGGTTTACGCTTTATAAACCACTATACAAGTACTCCAGTATGCGCCCCAGCCCGTTGCATGTTATTAACGGGCAAGCATGGTGGCCAATCTTATATTCGCGGAAATTATGAATTGGGCGGTTTCGCAGATAGTCTCGAGGGTGGCCAGATGCCACTACCTGAAGGAACGTATACCATGGCTCACCTATTTAAAAAAGCCGGTTATCAGACCGCTGCCATTGGAAAGTGGGGACTTGGAATGAATAATTCCACCGGAAGCCCCAATAAACAGGGATTTGACTATTTCTTCGGTTACCTGGACCAAAAACAGGCACACAATTATTACCCAACACATCTTTGGGAAAATGAAACAAAATATCCCCTTCAAAACAAGGAAAAATTTGTCCATTCTCCTTTAGATTCCAGTAAGGCCACGGCGGAGGACTTCAAACAGTTTGACGGTAAGGAATATGCACCTGAACTAATGACTGAGAAAGCACTGGCTTTTATCGACAAAAACCAACGCAAACCTTTTTTCTTATACCTTCCTTATACATTGCCGCACTTATCACTACAAGTTCCACAGGAATATGTAGATAAATATAAGGACCTCTTCCATGACAAACCTTATTACGGACAGGACGGCTATACGGCTACCCCCTATCCAAGAGCAACCTATGCCGGTATGATCACCTATCTGGATGACCAGGTCGGCACGATTATGAAGCATATCAAAGCATTGGGAATAGATGACAATACCATTATTCTATTCTCCAGTGACAACGGAACTGGCTTTAATGGGGGCATAGATTATCGTTTTTTCCGCAGTGTCGATTCACTTCGGGGATTGAAAATGGATGTTTTTGAAGGCGGTATCAAAGTTCCGTTAATTGTCAGGTGGCCCAACCATATCAAAGCGAATTCCGAAACAGACTTGATTTCGGCCCAATACGATCTCATGGCTACCTTCGCTCAGCTGGTTCAACAAAGCCCCGGCCACAGCAATGGGCTCTCCCTCCTTCCAACCTGGCTGGGTCAAAAGAACCAACAAAAACATCAATATCTCTATTTCGAATATCCAGAAAAGGGCGGCCAGATCGCCATACGCGAAGGACGCTGGAAGGCAGTCAAGCTCGATCTGAAGAAAAACCCTAAATCAAAATGGCAATTATATGATTTAACAACAGACCCTTGGGAAGAAAAAGATATCGCGGTACAGCACCCACAAATGCTGCTGCATTTCGATGAAATTATCCATAATGAACACCAGCCTGCTCATATACAGGAATGGGAGATTGTAGCGAATAAGATGATTAAAAAATAAATCGATTTCTTTCTTAATTTTTTAATCTTAAAAAACTTGGGTTGTCCGGATTGAATCATGACAACCCAAGTTTTTTATGTAATTTAGTCAAGCAATCCATAGCGGGGCTCGAATGTGAATTTACCTATTGAATGACGTATTGACCACACAGGTGTATAACATATTCCGAAGGCCAACGTAAAACGATCAATAACCAAGTATGCGGCAAATAGAATCATACATCAATACACTTAAAGAAGGTGATGAAATGGCTTTATGCTTTTTTATGGATCATTTTGGTCATTCCTTACGCTATTTTGCCTTTTCTTACCTCCGCAACAAAACCGATGCCGAGGAAATTGTCTCCGATGTTTTTGTTAAACTCTGGAATAATAGACAAAAGGTAGAGCATTATGAAAGCCTTAAAGCCTTTCTTTTTATCGCTACTAAAAATGCCTGTATCGATATGCAAAGAACTACGCAATTCAAAATACGGAAAGAGGAACTCGATATTCTGCAGCATATGTCGGTTCCAGATGAAGATGTACTCAAGAAGATATTCCGAACAGAACTCACCGAGTTGTTACTTGCTGAAATCAATTTGCTTCCCAAACAACAAGCTCAGATCTGCAAGCTCAGTTTTTTGGAAGGCTTGAATACAGATGAAATTTGCGAAACATTGAACACAACCGCATCAACCATCTATTATGCGAGATCCAAAGCATTGCATGCGTTAAAAGAACGTTTCAAATCGAAAAAATTTGAATATCTCACCATCCTAATGCTGACAGCATGGTATACCTTCAAAAGTTAACTGCTACCACACAGCCCGCATCCTCCTCCCAGAAATTTATAAAAGAAATTAAACAACTCGCTATTAAGCATTTAGGGAAATAACAATCAAAAAAAAATGATCACAAAAAAAAGCTTAGCATTCGGTCGGGCGACCTGCTAAGCTTTTATAAATACCTCTTTGTAAGAGGCAATCAACCTAAACCTAGGACAAAGATAGTGGTTCAAATGATATAAACAAAAATTTTGTTATATTTTTTTTCAACTCCCATAAATTTGTTTTAGCACAGCAATCACAAAAGGAATAGTAAGTGTACAATGTACACTACAATCTTTTTGCATTTTTCAACAGGTTATTTTTTTGGTTGCTTCGCTCAGCTAGTCCCAACCACAGTATTTAACCCTTGCATTATTTATCTTTACAACAGAATAACCGATCATCTCCTGCCTTCGTTTTATCTGTCACTTTTATCTTTACGTACTCAATTGCATCCGTAAATATAGCCTAAAGGTCAATACAGACCACAATTGTTGATTGTCCCTTAACTTTCAAGTCTGCCATTTAACTTAATTTGGTGGTGAAGTCTGATTTCAGATGTAATCACCATGAGCTCTTATCTACCACATTTGTGCGATCTAAACATCGATATTTCATTTAATTATTTAGTAACTTTGGAATCAATCAAAAAAAATATCATGTTTACTGGAATCATAGAAACCCTAGGAAAAATAGAAAATATCGAACAGGAAAAAAGCAATATCCATTTTTACGTAAGTTCTGATATTTCCAATGAACTTAAAATAGACCAGAGTGTAAGTCATAATGGCGTTTGCCTTACCGTTGTGGGATTGAACAATAATCAGCATAAAGTGACGGCAATTGATGAAACCTTGCAGAAGACAAATCTCGCTCAATTAAGGATGGGCGACCTGATCAATCTGGAACGTTGTACTTTGGCAGGAGGAAGATTTGATGGACATATCGTCCAGGGACATGTGGATCAGACTGCGCGTTGTATCCAAAAGAAAGATGAAAATGGTAGTTTTATTTTTACCTTTCAATATGATGTTTCCAAACAAAATATCACCGTAGAAAAAGGATCCATTACCGTAAATGGTATCAGCTTGACCGTAGTAGACTCTAAAGACGATCAGTTTTCAGTTGCTATCATTCCGTATACACTAGAGCATACCAACTTACAACAAGTTGAGGTGGGTAGCACAGTCAACTTGGAGTTTGATATTATCGGAAAATATGTCACAAAGATAATGGCTTTACGCGCTTAAAAAATTTGCCATGCTTCCTCGGGTTTAAAGCCGACCCAAGGGAGCATATCCGAACACACTTCGTTTCGGGTTCTAACAATGTGTACTCGATTTATTCCAAATAATGCCCCTGACGTATCAATAACGCGCGATATTTGTTGAATACACTCGATTTGGAAACAAAGCCCATATACTTATTTTCATCCCCCAAAACTGGAAGTATCCACGTGTCGTCCTTATTCATTTTAGCCATCACAATTTCCATGTTTTCATTGATACCTACCGTATCATTTGGCTTCTGAGCTAACTTTTCGAAAGTCGTATCCCCCCCATCCACTTCACCCAATAATACTGAGAATAGAAACTCGCTATAAAGAAGCCCCATAAATTTGCCTTCGTAATCCACCACCGGAAAGATATTGCGTTTACTATGGATGATGTCGGTTTGTCGACCTTTTGGTGTTTCGTCAGGGCGTAAGATCACAAAATTAGTTTCCAATACATATTTTATCCGCATCATACTTAACACGGATCGATCCTTGTCTTCATAAGAAATCAGATCGCCAGACTCCGCCAATACCTTGGTGTAAATGGAATGCTTTAAAACCGACCGATTAATCAAATAGGAAATGGAACAAACCAGCATCAATGGAACCATCAAAGTATAACCTCCGGTCACTTCTGCAATCAAAAATATGCCCGTCAACGGCGCATGCATAATGCCGCTCAACGCACCGGCCATCCCCGCTACCACAAAATTTGGTACATTTAGCTCGGCAATTCCCGTCAAGTTTACACCATAAGAAAATGCAAAGCCCAACAGACCTCCCATCACTAAACTTGGTCCAAATACCCCACCATTTCCACCGCCATTTAATGTAAATAACGCAGCAAGGGATTTTCCAAATAAGGTCAATATCGTATAGCCCAGGACTACTAATCCCATATCCTTGTAGTCTGAGAACAAGCTGTTCTTAACAATCGAGTTAAACTGACCATTGAGAATCTGCTGAATGGTAATATAGCCCTCACCATACAGCGCTGGGAATACAAAAATCATCAGACCTAAGGCAATACCACTGACCCACACTTTATTATAGGGATTTTTAATCTTAGAAAACCATTTCCCCACACTCCTTGAAACACGTGCAAAGTAAATCGTATAAAGCCCAATCAGCACAGCTAATAGCAAATAAAACAGCAATGCCGAAACTTGCCAATCGGAATTGAATGTACTGAATAAGGGTTCATTATAAAGCACCCGAGAGACAACAGAAGCCAATGCCGATGAGATCAGTAAAGGAATGAACACTGGAATGGAAAATTCGGGAAGCAAGATCTCGATAGCAAAAATCATTCCTGCCAAAGGACTGTTGAAGGCGCCTGAAATTCCTGCTGCTGCACCACAAGCCAATAACATGGTAACTTCCTTATACTGCAGTCCAAAAAAACGGGCGATATTAGAGCCGATAGAAGAACCACCCAAAGCAACAGGAGCTTCCAAACCACAGGACCCGCCAAAGCCAACGGTAATAGCCGAAGTCACCACCTGAGAATAAATATTGCTGGGATCCAATCGGCTGCCTTTCCGACTGATGGCATAAATAATCGGGGTAATCCCGTGCTCCATCTTCTTCCCTTTCAAAAATTTGCGAACAAAAAACACGCTGAGCAAAATCCCTATCAATGGAAAAATCAAGTAAACCGAGTATTTTACTTTCCAATCGATATCATCCTGTATAGTCGTTGCAATAAAATGGGTTAATCTCTTTAGCACAGATGCCATAATACCACCAACAATTCCAACCAAAAATGCGAGTATAATGATAAAGTTCCGGTTAGAAACTTTCTTCATCCGCCATTGATTGATCTGGTCTATTTTTTTAAAAAAACGTCTTTTGAGGTTTCTCATATCGTCCTATTGAAAGCTCAACACTTCCTTTTTCTTTTTTGTTTTGAATTTATCGGGTACTACGGCCAATATTTCTTTTTCTAAGGCCTGAATTGCATGTCTCTTTACATAATTTTGCGTCGTCACCAATGATATCTCCCGTACTGGTTCCGGTGATTTGAAATAACGGATTCTATCCAATTGTTCATCGGAATAATCCCAAATCGACAACTCAGGCAATATCGTGATTCCGTCGTTGATATCTACCATACGTTTTAAAGTCTCTACGCTACCCGTATTAT
Organism: Sphingobacterium sp. HSC-15S19; assembly: GCF_050433745.1. Classification (NCBI taxonomy): domain Bacteria; kingdom Pseudomonadati; phylum Bacteroidota; class Sphingobacteriia; order Sphingobacteriales; family Sphingobacteriaceae; genus Sphingobacterium; species Sphingobacterium sp. HSC-15S19. The sequence goes on along the minus strand of NZ_JBNPWQ010000017.1, from coordinate 106,583 downwards.
ACTCAAATCGCCCTGTAAGATCTTGATTATGTTTATGATGACAAATATTAAGCACCTGCCCGCGCATACAATGTCCCTCATTGAGCAACCAAAGTTTATCATCGGCAATATCATCACCACTCAGTATTTTTTTGGGAAACAGTGGGCTATTGGCTGAAATATAAGCGACAAAATTTTCGTAAAATAAGGGTGATTCCAAAATCCCCGGGTCATTTAAGGGAGTAGATAGCACACCACAGTCCAGAAGTCCGACCTTCAATTCATGCACAATCCGTTCTGTTGTATATTCCCAAATCTGCAATTGAAGCTTCGGATATTTCTCCATAAATGTGGTCAGCACATTCGGAAGTAAATAAGGTGCGATTGTCGGGATAACACCGACCCTTAGTGTACCCTCAATTTCCCCTTTTTTATCCTGTACGATCTCATTGATCTTTCGGCTTTCCGTCAACACCAATCGAGCTTGAAGAATAATTTTCTCGCCGATTTCTGTAGGAACAACAGGCTGACGGCTCCGGTCGAAGATTTTAGCCCCTAAAGACTCTTCAAGTTTTTGTATTTGCATGCTCAACGTAGGTTGCGTGACAAAACATTTTTCTGCAGCTGCAACAAAACTTCGGTAGGTATCAACAGCTATAATATATTCCAGTTGGATTAAGGTCATCTTACTATCTTTAAAGCACAAAATTACGAATCCTGTCGTAAACCAATGTCAAATCCTTTATAATTAAAGTCAACAGGAGCATTTGGCCTGCCGATTATACAATAAATACCTTGCCAAAAAGGTCCAGTATATCCACTATTGTTACATTAGTTCACATAAAAAATCGATTTCATCAAAATGCTTTTCTTAAATTTGGAGATTTACAACAGTTGATAGTTAAAATCCTATGAAGTTTATAAATCGTACGACAATTGCACTAGCTTTATTCTTAACCATGGCAAACAGTCCTTATAGCAAGGCAAATCCCGATGAGGGAATGTTTCCATTGAGCGAATTAAATAGAGCTGGATTGAAGAAAGCTGGGTTAAAGATCAGTGAGAAAGATATCTACAATCCCGGTCAGGTCGGACTGGTAGATGCCCTGGTTCAAGTCAGTGGATGTACAGGGTCGTTTGTCTCAAACCGTGGTTTAATCATTACCAATCACCACTGCGCTTTTTCTGCCGTTCAACTTGCCAGTACAGCAATCAACAATTACCTAAAAAACGGGTTTGTAGCCCAAAATCAAGAACAGGAAATTGAAGCAAAAGGATTAAAAATAAGAATTACCGATTCTTATGAGGATGTTTCTGCTAAAATATTAAATGCTGTCGCCAACATCAACGACCCAGTAGAGCGTATCAATACGATCAAACGTAAACAACAAGAACTGGTTAAACAAGCGGAAAAAGAAGATCCCACGATTAAAGCTGAAGTATCGGAAATGTTTATCGGTAAAAGTTATGTCCTATTCCGTTATAAAACAATCGAAGACGTTCGTTTAGTTTATATTCCACGTCAAAACATCGGCGAATTTGGTGGAGAGACAGATAACTGGGTATGGCCACGCCACACGGGAGATTATTCTTTTCTGAGAGCTTATGTCGGCAAAAACGGAAAATCTGCACCTTATTCTAAAGACAACGTCCCTTACCAGCCAAAAAAACACCTTAAAGTCAATCCAAATGGCGTACGGGAGAATGATTTCACCTTTATCCTTGGTTATCCCGGAAAAACATTCCGACACAGACCAGCACAATATATTCAATATCAACAAGAATATCTTTTGCCTTACGTATCCAACCTGTATGATTTCCAAAATAAACAGATGGAGGAAGCAGGAAAAGACAATACCGATATCGCCTTGTCCTTGGCAACACGCATAAAACGTAATGCGAATGTATTGAAAAACTATCGTGGTAAACTCAAAGGCTTACGAGGAATCGACTTGCTATCGACAAAAAAACAAGAAGACGAAGCACTGGCAGCGTTTATCTTAAGTAAACCCGAACTGAAAAACAAATATGGAAGTCTGCTCACTGATATTGACGCCTATTATCAGCTGAGCGATCAAGATGCCCTGAAAGAACTTTGGATCAATAATATTTACAATAGTACGAGCTTATTGAAAGTAGCCCGCGACCTGAACGTTCTGAAAACCAACTTGGCAAAGGAAAAATCTTCCCAAGCTGCCAAGCAGCTTTTCGATCTGAATATCGAAAAATTAAAAACCGCTGTTAAAGAAACCTACGAAAGCTACAATAAACAGGCTGATCAGCGTATTTTCTCCAGAATGTTGGAAGATGCCATTGCATTCCAAGGTAAAAATCAATTGGCATCCATTCAGAAATTGCAATTTAATACGGCTACTGCACAAGAATTTGCAACAGAGATTATTCAGAACAGTAAACTTGCCGATCAAAATTACATACTGAATACTGTCTTGGCCAATGCCGATGCACTTCAGAAATTTGACGACAAATTATTGGATTTCCAGGGCAAATTGAACAATGATATTGTCCAGTTCGCTGCTGAACAAAAAAGACGTGAAGGGGTACTGAACAAATTAATGGGCGATTATGTTGCCGTCAAGGAAATTTTTCAGGCCAAAAACTTTATTCCTGATGCAAACTCAACCTTACGTCTGACGTATGGGCACATCAAAGGCTACTCTCCTGCTGATGCAACTTATATGAAGCCATTCACCACAATCGAAGGAATCATTCAAAAAGGAAATCTTGGTTTAGCAGAATTTGACTATCCACAAGAAATCAAGACTGCTTACCTCAATAAAAATTTTGGTCCTTATCTTCAAAAAGATCTGGGATCTGTGCCGGTCAATATCTTATATGATATGGATACTACAGGGGGAAATTCAGGATCTCCAATAATGAATGCCAATGGTGAATTAATCGGTGTAAATTTTGACCGTGCTTATGACGCAACAATTAATGATTTCGCTTGGAACGAGAGTTACAGCAGATCCATCGGAGTCGACATTCGTTATGTCCTCTGGGTTGCCGATAAAATTGACAACGCGCATTTCATTCTGAAAGAAATGGGTATTTAATAGGGGCTAAAACAAACCTCAAAAAATCCGCTGCATCGAGAGATACGGCGGATTTTTTTGTTCATTACGCTATTTCCTTTTCGCTCGGCGGCATGATCCTATGAACGAAGAACTCTCCGTAAATCAGAACCTATTCATCTACTAACGCAGCATCTATTCGTATGCTATTTTGCTCCTTGCAGTAAAGAGGAGAAAACAGTCTTCAAACGCAACAAGCCTGTTGTCAAGACTTCCCTTGAACAAGCAATATTGAGGCGAATAAAGGCGTCACTCCCCTTGCCATACATCGCACCGACATTGACCTGTACATGTGCCTCGTCCAATAAGAGCTGTCCCAATTTTCGACTTGAAATCCCCAAAGCCGCGCAATCTACCCATACCAGATAAGTGCCCTCCAAAGGAAGGACATGCAAAGCAGGCAGGTATTCAGCCATAAAGCCTTTCAGATAAACATAATTCGCATGAATGTAGCTTAAAGCTTGATCCAACCATTCCCCACCCGACTCATACGCTGCGATCAGGCCTGTAATAGCAAAGGGACTTATGCTACTTATCTCGTTGGCTAAGAAAGCCTGCTGCACTTTCCTTTTGAGTTCAGGATCGGCCACGAAGACCGTAGCGACCTGGAGTCCTGCCAAATTAAAGGTTTTACTCGGAGCTACACAGGTAATCGAATTCGCCAAAAAGGCTGCACTGATGCTTCCAAAAGGAATATGTGTATGGCCCTCAAATACCAGATCGCAATGAATTTCATCCGAAATGACTAAGACCTGGTGCCGCAAACAGATTTCACCGAGACGTTCAAGCTCAGCTCTAGTCCAAACACGGCCAGCGGGGTTATGTGGGCTACATAAAATAAATAACTTGACTTTCGGATCACTTGCTTTATATTCAAAATCTTCAAAATCAATAGCATACTCACCATTGCGGTAAATCAAGTCATTGGAAACCACCTCGGCTTGATTGCGTTCTATTGAGGAAAAAAAACAATGATATACAGGCTCTTGAACCAAAACCTTGTCACCGGGTGAGGTAAATGCGCCAACCAAAGCCGAAAGCGCCGGTACGACACCGATCACAGGAAGTATCCATTCCGGCTGAAGTACAAATTTATGCCGCTGCGAAGACCAGCTCATAACCGCGCTGTAAAAAGCTGTTGGAATAGTAGCATACCCATATACAGCATGTTGAACCCGCTGCGCAAGCGCATCCACAACAGGTTGTGCTGCTGGAAAGTCCATATCCGCAACCCAGAGTGGAATCAAATCGTCATAATCATGTTGATTCCATTTGACCGAATCGGTACCACGACGAACAATCGTTTTATCAAAATTATAGATCATACAGCAATTTACTCAAAATTAGGCTGCATTTGTAATAAAAGCCCCATAAAGTAAAAAGGATGAACAAGAAAGCGGATCAGATGGATATGGCAAAGGAATAGCTCGGACTAAATACAATAAAAAATCCAGTATGCCTAGATAAGCAGAAAGCGCTATCTTTACAGAAAATAGTAGGACAACTATGGCCAAAAACAACTTTTCATTTCGTGCTAGATTAAAGAGTTTTCACTATGCCTTCAGTGGGCTAAAAACAGCCTGGCAGGAAGAACATAATTTCAGGGTGCATTGTATAGCGGCCATTATTGCCATTATCCTGTCATTTGTGCTTCACATAAGTACCCACGAATGGATTGCTGTACTCTTTTCCATTGGTTTTGTATTTGTCTGTGAATTGTTAAATACCGCATTGGAAAATATAGCCGACTTTATCTGTCCAGAAAAGAATCCAAACATAAAAAAGATTAAAGATGTTACCGCAGCGGCAGTGATGATCAGCAGCATCACTGCACTATTGATCGGCCTCTTAATTTTTATTCCCAAGCTGATCTCATTGGCCCTTCGCTAAATTTTCTAAGGCAAATTTCTCATCAAAAGCTATCTTTTTAGGATCGGCAAAAGTCATTTTTCCAGCCTTCTCCTCCATCGCACCATAACCTTCCAGTGCACGCTCCTTGGATAGTTTAAATATCACCTGGCGGACCGACTCCTGTCCCTCAGAAGAAAAAGTATAATCGGCAGTTAAAATATCCCCCTTCAAGACACCATCAATATGTCCCTTATTACGATCTTTTTCCTTCCAGGCATAGCTTAGATCACCCTGTACCTTTTCTCCATCAACAGTGATTGATAATGAAATGGTATCGCCATTTTTAAGGTATTGATAGGTACTCTTTCCCGTAAGAAACCTCCCCGTATCCAAAGGTTGAGTACGCTGAACAGTGTCATTGAGTTTCGTGGAAGCATCCTGTTTTTTTTGTTCCTGATGGCAAGCAGCGCAACACAGCAACACTATAAATCCAAAATTTATTATTCTCATCGTGTTTTTTTGTTTGATAGTATAGATAGCAATTCAAAAGAAATTTTGTTTTAAATAACTAACATTTAAAAATTTAAAATTCAAAAAACAAAAAGCAAGCAAATATTGTTTATAAGTTAGATAACACTCGGCTATTTTAGTACGATATAAGCTATTAAAAATAAACAATTTAGTAACAATAAAATTATTGCTGGCTTATTGTAAAGCTAATTTTTATTAGTAAATTGTACTCTATAAAATTCAGGAATTCTTAACCAATATTAGTATGAAAGATGTAAGCTTTAAGAAATTTGATAGTGGATGTACATCACTCACAAAATTGTCCATTGAAACAGACTTGGCTATTATTGTTAAAGAGCAAGTTACCATTTCTTCCGAATCCAAAGTTGAAAAACTGAGACGCTGTAAAGAAGAATTACTTAAAAGTCTTTGGTTTGTTCAACGTCAATGTTGAGATAACATTTTCCTCCAAATTTCGACTATCCGCTGATCAGCATCTTATGGTCTGACAGCCACACATTCAAGTCACTTTTAACACAAAACAAGCCCCTCCGCTGTTATGCTTCGAGGGGCTTTTAATATGTTTAACAATTCGAATATCACAAGTGATTAAAGCGATTTCAAATGTTTATAGTTCGACTTTATGGTATCCCATACTTCTTCGAAATTACCCGACAACATTAATTTTGCCATACTTTCTGTCATCCCTTTCATTTGACTGAAGGATATCTTGGGCGGCATAGCCAATGCATTGGGATTGGTAAATATATCGATCAGGACAGGCTCGTCCGTCATACCAAGAGCTTCAGTGATAACAGCATCCACTTCTTCGGGCTGAGTCACCGTAAATGCGCGTATTCCCATCGCTTGAGCGATCATCGCAAAATCTGGATTGACCATATTGGTTTCCTGATCTTTCAGACCTGATACCTGCATTTCTAATTTAACCATACCAAGTGCACGGTTGTTAAAGACGATGATTTTAATCGGTAAGTTATATTGTTTTATTGTTGCGAGATCCCCCAACAACATGGATAGTCCCCCATCACCACAAAAAGCAATAACCTGACGTTCAGGATGTGTCAATGCCGCTCCAATAGCCATTGGCATGGCATTAGCCATAGACCCATGGTTAAAAGACCCCAGCATGATACGATCCTTTCGCTGATTAATATAACGTGCTCCCCACACACAGCACATCCCGGTATCAAGTAGAAAAATCGCATCATCACTGGCTTTTTGATCAATGGTATGCGCAACAAATTCAGGCTGTATCGCGCATTCACTGCCCGAATCGTCCACATAAGTCATGAGATCTTCCTTGACCTTTGCATAGGATGCAAGCTGCTTCTCCAGAAATTTTGTATCTGAACGCGCTTCCACAAAAGGCAATACCGCTTTTAAGGTATGCTCGATATCCCCCACAAGCCCATAGTCTACGATGGATCTGCGACCAAGCTTTTCACCTTCAATATCAATCTGGACAATGGTTTTGTTGGTCGGTATAAAATCCTTATAAGGAAAATCAGTCCCCAAAAGTAAAATAAGATCCGAATGGTGCATGCTTTGAAATGCCGACGCCATGCCCAAAAGTCCAGTCATACCGATTTCATTGGGATTGTCGCGTTGAATATCCAACTTTGCTTTAAATGAATAACCCACCGGCGCATGGATCTTTTGTGATAACGCTACAATTTGCTGCTGTGCTTTCTTGGCTCCCACACCACAGAACAAGGTTATCTTTTCTGCTTGATTGATATATTGGGCTAAACGCCCAATTTCCATCTCCGAAGGTCTAATTTGCGGCTCGGTAAAAAACACCTTGGTAGAGGTATTCATTTGAACCGCTTCCATTTCTGATACATCACCAGGCAAACCGATAACCGCCACATCCCGTTTAGAGATAGCCTGTTGTAATGCATTTTGCACCATACGTTGCACCTGCTCTGGTCGAGTGATCATTTGATTGTAGCAAGAACAATCATCAAACAATTTGATTGGATTTGTTTCTTGAAAATAATCGGTTCCAAATTCGTATGTAGCACATGTTGATGCGATCACAAGCATGGGTACCCGTGTCTTGTGTGCTTCATAAACCCCATTGATCAGATGCACATGTCCTGGTCCACTGCTTCCCGCACAACAGGCGATCCCGTGCAAATCAGCCTCTGCCGTTGCGGCAAATGCCCCCACTTCCTCATGTCTTACATGTATCCATTGCATCGTTCCATCTGCATGAACAGCTTCGTTGAAAAAATTTAAACTATCGCCCGTTACGGCATAAATACGCTGAATTCCCGCATCCTTTAAAAGACCCACAATCTGGTGTGCTACATTTTTCATACTTATACTATAATTTAAGATTTTGTGACAGCGACCTTATGCAAATTATGTTATCGCCACTTAATAACAACAATAATTTAGCGTAATGGTTTGGGATACTACCTGAACAATACTGTATTACCCAAGCGTATAAAATGATCGCATGTGCAAGGATAGCCTCAACGAGAAGCAAGGACACTGCCCCGAAAATTTCAGCCAATAATCCGCTGCACTTAAAATAGAAAAAAATTGTAATCAACAAAAAAGCTGTTTCAAATTGATTGAAACAGCTTTTTTAAAATTATAGACTTAATAAATCCTTAGTTGATTTGTCGCGACAATTCATCGACAAAACGCTTCGCATCATTGAGATCTTTGTTCCAGTCCGCATAGCGTTTAGCGGTATTCAATTTTGCAATTTTTGCATTTAGCTTCGCAAGGTTAGCTTGATCTTTTGACTTCTCCAACTTTACTTTAAGAATGCCGACTTTGGTATAATCTTGAATACCTTCCAACATACGCTCATAACGGATAGAGCTTCTTCCTTGTGGATAAACAATATAAGTGTCTCCCGCTGGCCAGGTACGGAACCTTGAATCATGCAGCGGATCTTTGACCCAGGAGTTAAATGCCCAACGCAATGCTCCATCGAAGCCTGCCGCTAGCGCATACCAAGCCATATAGGTGGATTCTGCCGGATCAGAGAACGTGAATTGATTTGGGAATTCGTCCGAACAACAAACATAAAATGTCGTGATATACCCTTTTTTACGTCGCTCAATGAGATCTTTCTGATCAAAAGGATCTCCAGCGGCAACGCTGATATCGGTACTTTTATGATAGCGTTGGTAGCTTTTGTGATTATCTGCAAATGCAACACCAAATTCGGGTGCTACTTTTTCCAACAATGCTATTGCTGGATCCATTTCCTCCCGGCCTCTTTCATCCATGGCAATATTGGTAATCTTTAACCAGCCCTTTGCGGTAATGTGTTTACTAAAATCCTTTAAGAAAGGCGTCCATAGTTCCTCGAATATAGCTGTACCGGGCTTCGCAATAACATTGACCAGTTCATTTTTACTTTCATCAAAATAATGTACCTCGTTATTCCATGGTAAAAGCGAATAGCAATTGATCTGTTTGTTGACCCCCAGGTCCATCATAAAGTTTACCCACCGATCAAAAACAGTATAATCATAGGTCCAGGAACCGTCTTTTGCCTTCTTCCAGGTGATCATATCCGCATAAGGATCATAGGTCTGTACGTTCCAGGCATCCTTATTTAAAGTCGCAGTAATCACTTTTTGCCCTGCAGCTGCAAGTTGTTTCATGGTAGGCTTCAACGCTTCAAAATGCTCATCGCTCCACATTTTCACATTATTGACGCGGGCAACTGCCGAAGGGTGTTGCCATTGATCCAAATGATAAGTCCACTGGGATGCAGGTGGCAGCACATGATTTTGCACATTGACCGTAAGTTGTAACTGTTCCTTTACCTGACCATTTTGCTTAACCGAAATTGTCGTTTTATATTGTCCAGCAGCAGCTTCCTTGGGAACCTTTACGGTAATCCATACAGGACGGACTTTCTTAGCTTCAAGGTCATAGCTTTTCAGATCATCCAACATATCTGCCGAAAGAGAAGCTTTAAAATCTTCTGGTTTACGATGGCCACAACCACTTGCAAATTCGTCAGTCATGACATAACGAACAAAACGTGCTTGTACCGCATCGCTACCGATCACCTTGCCTGTTGTAGACTTTAATTCACTTGCCGATACAGCAACATCTGCTGCGGCAGCACTGGTCCATAACAATACTTGCGCCGATACTTGTTCACCTTTCCAAGCATCCACAGCCGCTGTACGTTGTGTTGTCAGATTTGGATTAACAGATTTGGGATAACGTTTGTCTATCGACACAAACGAAGCATGTAGGCCGGTTTTAACATTCGACCAGTTGGATAAAGTATCCTTTGTGGGATCGGCCATTTCAGTAAATGTTGTCCCTGTAGCAAAACGCTGCTGGGAAAATCCCGGATTACTGCCACAAAATAGCATACAAGCCAGGGCAATAGAAGAATAAATTGTAGTTTTAGGCATAACAGTTATAATTAACAAAACTTTAGCGAAGCGATGATCTTCTTTCCAGCCCAGGAGCAGGGTGCTCGCAGAAAAAAGGCAAACAACTTCGGTTTGCCTTAAAAATACTAAAATTTTATTTATCTATAACTAACTTTGTTCAAAAATTTCAGAAAGTGCTTTATAGAGCTCGGCATGATGGGTCTTGAATTTCGCCGGGTTCTCAAAGAAATATTCAGACGCAACCGCAAAAAACTCAGCTGGATTGGTCATGCCATATACATCAATATCAGATTTATTTTCTTTTATCTTGGTAATTTCTTCCCGTATCAGATTCATAAAAGGAATGACTGAAGCCTTATCCATCAAATGTGTGGGAATGCCATCCACTGTGCCATCGGTTTTATCGATCAAGTGCACAAATTCGTGTATCGCTGTATTCTGTCCATCCTTTGGATTCTTAAAGCCATACTCCAGTGCCGATTTAGACAATATCATTTGTCCATTCATGGCTCCCTCACCCACCATACCCATAATATTGCGGTCAGCATGGCCTTCAAATTCATAGGCTGTATTGAATTGGGTAGGATAAACCATAATATTGGTCAAATTGGGATAAGTCCATTTCTTAAAGGCAAATATTGGAATAATTGCACTGGCGGCAATCATCATATAATCTTTCAGCTCAACCGCTACACCCACACCTTCAATCTTGACCGTATCCAAAAATTTTAAACAGCGGGTTTCAAATTCCGCTTTGTCCGCAGTGGGCAGATTGCGGTAATAGGCAACTTCTTTTTCTAGAATTTCCTTGCCTTCGTCGCTTAATACACGTTTAATGGCTTTGCTATTTTTGGCCGTACGATTTAACAGGTAATAAACAACATAAATGGTTACTGGTATAAGCAGTATAATGAATAGTTTTCCTAGCATATTATTTGATCTGTATCCATTTGGGATCCCGAGCCTGCAAATTACGCAAAAAGCCTTTAAAATGTGAGGTTCCAAATAAGATTAAAATCTTTTGCTGTGGAGCGTCAGCAACTAACGAAGCCAGGTTCTCTTCCCTTTTTTTCATGACAAATTCTTTATCAAATTTGTTTTTTAATGCTGCTTTTATAGGTTTGCAGGAATAAGGTTCCTGGAGCGGTGTTTTGTAATCACAATCATCCAGGTTGATCGCACCATACAGGTATTCAAACTCGTCAAGCAATTTGTTTTTGGGAATATCCGCATTCACCGCCGTTTCATAATTCACCAGAAAAAAGGAATAATCGGGCTGACTAATGATTCGCTGCCCCAGTTTACGGTACATGGGTGCCCGAAGAACCCGGGAGGTATCGCCCGGTATTTCAATACATTGCTGCAACCCTAGCCGATTGCCTGTAAGCTTTCTAAATTTGCGGTCATACAGATCACGTTGTGCCGCACTATCCACCTGATAAGCGATGCTTTCATAAAAAACAACATAGCCCGAATGTTGAAGAGAATCTACAGCACGCTGGATTTGATCGTAGTACACACGTGTACCCAGATGCCGCATTGGAATGTAAACGACTGTTCGATTGCCGTTACGAAGTTCAAATCTACGCGAGGCATCACGTAAGACACCACTACCTTGAACCATCAATGAGGTATCACAACCTACAAAGACAAACAGTATAAAAAAAAGGGAGATAACCTGTCTCAATTGCATACGATTTCATTATATTAAAATGCTCTTTGCCAGCAAAGACAGTACCACGAAACAATTATTGCTATCTGCCTATAAATTGAGCCTGTAGATTAGCCGTATTTCGCGGTACTTCCATTAGAATAACTTGCAATGATAACAATATATTATCTCCCTTGTTCTATAAATTTTATAGGCTTGTCAATCCTATTGTTGTTCCGTTTGGAATAACCGCATTTTTTTTGATAACAACAATGCCGTCACAAATGGTATAGGTGGGATGATTGACATTCATCAAATGAGGTCCGCCATTGATCCGGACATCGTTGCCGATACGACAATTTTTATCCAAAATAGCATTCTCAATATAACAGCGTTCTCCAACACCCACCACAGGTATATTTTTCCGCTTTGCATCCTCCATATCGACGAGATCCTCATAATAGTCAGACCCCATCATATATGTCCCGCGCACCACAGATCCTGTACCAATCCGCGAACGAACGCCCACGACGGAACGATCTATTTTATCCGCTTGGATAATACAGCCGTCCGAAATGACAGAATTGATCAATGTTGTGCCCGAAATTTTAGAAGGCGGCAACATCCTTGGGCGGGTGAAAACCGTATTTTTATCAAACAGATTAAAGGCCGGAATATTATCAGTCAAACCAATGTTGGCCTCATAGAAAGAACCTATGGTACCGATGTCTGTCCAATAACCCTCAAATTGATAGCTAAGCACCCTATTCGTATCAATTGCATCGGGAATAATTTCTTTTCCAAAATCCATTCCGCGATTCTCTTCAAGCATACGTTTCAGGACGCCTTTTGAAAAAACATAAATACCCATAGAAGCCAGGTATTCCCTACCCTCACCCTTTAAATGGTCGCTCACTTCTGAACTCCAATCCACCAGCTGCTCACTATTCGGCTTCTCAATAAAAGAGGTAATGTGATTCTTTTCATCTGATTTCAGTATTCCAAAACCAGTGGCATCTTTGGCGTTTACTGGAATAGTCGCAATGGTCAGGTCGCCTTCGTTTTCGACATGAAAGTCAACCAGGGCATCAAAATCCATTTGATACAGCTGATCCCCTGATAAAATCAGTACATAGTCATAATCAATACTAGCCAGCTTCCGAAACGATCGCCGCACGGCATCTGCCGTACCCTCGAACCATTTATCGCCATCATTGGTCTGTTCGGCAGCCAGGATATCAACAAAGCCCTTACTAAAAATACTAAAGTTGTAAGTATTCTTAATGTGGGAGTTGAGTGACGAAGAATTGAATTGTGTCAACACAAAAATCTTGTTAAAACCCGAATTAAGACAATTCGAGATGGGAATGTCCACCAAGCGATATTTCCCGGCAATGGGAACCGCTGGCTTAGACCGTTGATCGGTCAATGGATACAGACGTGAGCCCCTTCCTCCGCCCAAGACGATAGCTACTACATTATGACGTGACATATCAAATTACATTATTTGGTTATATAGACTTATATACTTCGCTGCAGATTTATCCCAAGAAAAATCCAACTGCATCATTTTACGTTGATTCTCCTCAAACTGCTTTTTACTGTCGTAAAAATTTATAGCCCGAACAATCGCTGCACTAATTTCAGTGATTGTCAAACTATCAAAACCTATACCGTAACCATCATTTTTCAGATCGATTACCGTATCTTTTAATCCCCCCACCTGATGCACGATCGGCAATGTACCGTACTTCATCGCATAGAGCTGATTAAGCCCACAGGGCTCAACACGAGAAGGCATTAAAAGAAAATCCGCACTGGCATAAAGCCAATGGGCAAGGCTTTCATCATAACCAAAGAATACATCAAAATTATCAATTCCATCATCGACGAGCGATTTCACACGCGACTGGATCGCTGGGTCTCCGGCACCCAGTATAAATATACTTAATCTATCGCGATATTTCTCCGTCAAATCCAAAATTATCTCCGGTAGTAAATCCGCTCCTTTTTCTGTTGCAAATCGGCCGATAAAAACAAGCAGTGGTCGATCTGGATTGATTTTATACTGCTTCGCCAAAGCCTCCTTATTTTTCAATTTGCCGGAAAAAGCTTGTACAACATCATAGTTTTCGAACAAGGTATAATCAATTTTGGGATCCCAAATTTCCCAGTCAATTCCATTGACAATACCGACAGATTTATTTCGCTCATCATAAAATAGATGCTGTAAGCCATTTGCTTCCACATAGAGCTCTTCCAGGTAACCTTCAGATACCGTTGTGTAAGCATCGCAACATTTAATTAGGGCCGCAAGTGGGTTAATTAAACCATCCCAGTCCAATAATCCCCATTTCCAGCTATCGAAAGCAGGCAACAGAATAGCTTTGCTCCAATGTGTCCAACCCTGATATTGCCCATTGTGCACGGTGGCTACCGTTTTAACATCGGCAAGAAAATTATAGTCATTGCTATACTTCATCAAAAAAGGCATCAAACCGACATGATGGTCGTGGCAATGCACAATATCAGGTACTATAGCTTTATCCTTAAACCAAGCCAATACCGCATGTTGAAAGGCGATAAACTGTTCGCCTTCATCGGGATAACAATACACCTCCTGCCGATCGAGTTTACCTGGAATCTTAATCAAGTAGAGCTCAAAACCGAGTACCTGATGATCTTCCTTATAAACGCCGTAGCTCAGCAATTCAGATCCTTGATAAAAAGCACCTTCATGAACTAGGCTAAAAGCATGATCCCTAACAAAAGGACGATCATACCAGGGCATGACAACCGCCGCCTCCCAGCCCAGCTTGGTTTGGTATTTGGGCAGCGCTCCCACGACATCCGCGAGACCACCTACTTTGGCCACGGGATAACATTCTACACTCAAGTGAAATACTTTCATTCTTCTTTTACAGCATGAGATTTAATAACAAGATTTTATACAGGGATACGATCGCTTTGTTTAATTGGATCGACTTCCTTTACCGCGCTCTTTCTTTTCAGAATATATCCGCCAAGCGGAGGCAAATGAAGTTGTGCAGACTGTACTTGGTTCATCCAATGCAGGTGCTCACTATGGATATGCAGATTATGTATTCCGGAACCGAAATAGGTCAAATCATCCGAATTCAGCAGCACTTCCCATTCACCGGCGTAAGGTAAACCAATACGGAAATGTTCCCGAACAACGGGCGTTAAGTTAAGTACAACAACCGTATCATCCCAGGAGTCAAATCCCTTTCGCCAATAGACCACAATCGAATTTTCACGATCACCGGCATCTATCCATTCGAAACCTGCAGCATCGAAAGCCTTTTGGTAAAGACTTGGTTGAGCTTTATAAACCGCGTTCAGATCGGCTACAAATCTTTTCATACCCTGATGGGGCGCAAACTCCAGAAGATGCCAATCAAGCGATTGGTTTACATTCCACTCCGAAGTCTGCCCAAATTCACCGCCCATAAACAGCAATTTTGTTCCCGAAAAAGTATACATAAAGAGGTATAATGCTCTCAAGTTGGCAAACTTTTGCCATTCATCGCCTGGCATCTTATAAATTAAGGACTGCTTTCCGTAAACCACCTCATCATGTGACAACGGCAGCATAAAATTCTCATGGAAAGCATATACTGTCGCAAAGGTGAGTCGATCATGATGATAACTGCGGTTAATCGGATCCTCTTTAAAGTAATCCAACGTATCATGCATCCACCCCATCATCCATTTCATTCCGAATCCCAATCCACCAGCATACGTTGGCCGACTGACACTCGGCCAAGAAGTAGATTCTTCGGCGATTGTCTGCACATGTGGAAAATGTCCGTAAACAGCCTCGTTCAGCTCTTTTAAAAATTGTACCGCTTCGAGATTCTCATTTCCTCCAAATTCATTGGGAATCCACTCGCCTGCATTTCGACTATAATCCAAATACAGCATAGAAGCTACCGCATCGACCCGAAGTCCATCGATATGAAAACGATCCAACCAATAAAATGCATTACTGATCAAAAAAGAACGCACTTCATTTCGCCCATAGTTAAAAATATAGGATTGCCAATCGGGATGAAACCCTTTCCTGGGATCTTCATGTTCGTATAAGCTCGTGCCATCAAAGCGATAAAGACCATGTGCATCGCCGGGAAAATGCGAAGGAACCCAATCCAACAATACGCCTATTCCGGCGGCATGCAGCTCCTCAATCAGATACATGAGATCTTGTGCCGATCCATAACGCGAACTTGCCGCAAAATAACCTGTTATCTGGTATCCCCAAGAAGGATAATAGGGATGCTCCATTAAAGGCATAAACTCCACATGCGTGAAATTCATTTCCTTCACATAAGATACAAGTGCCACGGCGATTTCGCGGTAGTTGAGCAAAGTATCCGGACTTTCCGGATCCCGCGACCAGGACCCTAAATGTACCTCATAGACCGACCAGGGTTGATCCAGCCTATTTTTAACGGCACGCTCCTGCATCCATTGCTTATCCTGCCACTCGTACCAGGTCGAATGAACAACGGAAGCAGTCTTTGGAGCAACTTCCCACCGAAAGGCAAAAGGATCACCTTTCTCGAGTTGCTCACCAGTATAGGTCTGGATAACATACTTATATGTCTCTCCATTGCCAAGCCCCGGAATAAACCCTTCCCAGATTCCGCTACCATCCCAGCGCACAAAGAGCGCGTGATGCTCCTTATCCCAAAAATTGAAGTTGCCGGTTACGGAGACGGATTTTGCATTTGGAGCCCAAACCGCAAAATAAACGCCTTTTTCACCGTTGACTTCCAGTTCGTGCGAACCGAACTTTTCATATAATTTGAAGTGCTTACCCGACTGGAATAAGGCCACATCAAATTCAGAAAAGAGACTATGCGGAATTACTTCATTGGCCATGTTTAACCTTCTATCAATATGTTATCAAATTCTCGTGCGACATTAATCCAATACCGCCCCTTTTCATCTACTTGTACTTTCGTATCAATACCATCGGTCTTCACCTTCTTTACTTGAAAAGGCAGGCCGATCAACTGTAGTTTATATTCTTCGTATCGCTCTGTAAAAAGCCCATCTCTGGTTTGTTTGATCGACAAGGATTCTTTGAGCCCTGAAACCGTAAAACATTTTTCAAGATAGATATCTTGTTCATACGCAAAGGTGTCGCCATGATCTGAATACACATACGAACGGGTTACTCCTTCAGCGAAGTAAACATTGAGCTGTAGCTCCTCAATTTTCTTTTCACCAGTATATTGCATCACCGGATATTCAGGAATAACAGATCCCCCGCGAATGAAAATCGGCATTTCATCAATCGGCGTGGCGACCGTATGTTCCTTACCGCCCACGTAGATTTCATTATTGAAATAATAGAACCAAGTGCCCTCGGGTAGATAGACAATCTTGCTTTTTTGTCCTGGCTGCAATACCGGGGACACCAATATTTTATCCCCAAAACAGAATTCCTCCTCACGTTGCCAGTTGGTCGGTATATGCTGCTCGACCATGGAAATCGGGCGTAATATTGGAAAACCATACTTGGTCTGCTCCCAAAAACAGGTATAGATATACGGCAACAACTTATACCGGAGTTCGATAAATTTCCGATTGATCTTTTCCCAATTCTCCCCAAAACTCCAGGGCTCACGATCGCGGGTATCGCCGGCAGAATGCACACGCATAAAGGGCGAGAAAACGCCAAATTGCATCCATCGCGTAAATAACTCGCCGTCGGGTTCGCCCGTAAATCCACCGATATCTGTTCCGCAGAAGGACATCCCCGAAGTCGATAGACGCTGCAATTGCAAGGTTCCCAGCTTGAGGTGTTCCCAACTCGCCAGATTATCGCCGGTCCAAACCGACGAATAGCGTTGTGTACCCGCATAAGCCGCTCGGGTAATGGTAAATGGGCGCTTATTTTTATACAATTTCTTTAAGCCATCATAGGTAGCACGGACCATCTGCATGCCATAGACATTATGTGCCTTACGATGTGACCCCCGATGGCCGTCGTATTGGTGACGTACATCGTCGGGGAATGTTCCGCGGCCAAATACCGCCGGCTCATTCATATCGTTCCAGAAGCCTGCAACACCATCTTCCACAAGCCCCTGGTATAATGTGCCCCACCATTGGCGAACCTCCGGATTGGTAAAATCAGGAAATTGACAACGTCCGGGCCATACAAATCCTTCCATAAAATAATCGTCCCCTCGACGACAAAAATATTTATTCTCTTTTCCTTCCCTGAACACCCAGTAGTTCTCATCAACCTTAATACCCGGATCGATCATCACCACGGTTTTAAAACCATCATTGGCCAAATCGCTGATCATGTTTTTAGGATTAGGAAAATACTGTTTATTCCAGGTAAAACAGCGGTATCCTTCCATGTAATCGATATCTAGGTAAATAGCATCACATGGAATCTGTCGCTTCCGAAACTCCTCAGCAACCTTCCGGACATTCGCTTCGGGATAGTAGCTCCAACGACACTGGTGGTAGCCAATTGCCCACAAGGGTGGCAGGTAATGCGTACCTGTCAACGTATGATAACGACGGATAACATCGATAATATGCGGACCATGGATATAATAGTACTGCAGTTCCCCGCCTTCGGACCAAAAGCTTGTTTTTCCCGGATCTTCCGCAGCGAAATCAAAATACGTTTTAAAGGTATTGTCAAAGAAAATCCCATAGGCCTCACCATCTTTTAAGCCGATATAAAATGGAATAGTTTTATACAATGGATCTTGATCGTAAGCAAAAGCATAGGTATCTGAATTCCAGTTTTTAAGCCTTTTACCTCTCAGATTCAATTTAGTCGCCTTGTCCCCAAGTCCATAAAAAGCTTCATTTTCAAAGGCCACTTTCGTGCTATATACATAGTAACCTCCAAAATCGGGATTTTCCTCCCAGTGCATCGGTGCCAAATCAGCGTTAAACAGCTTCCCTGAACGATCAGCAAAAGAAATCAAAAAGTCATTCTTATTGATCTTACAAGAAATTGTATTCGTATGAACCAGATAATGGTCAGTCTCTTCCTTACATTGATGTATACTAACACGATGATCTTTCTTGGCCAAGGCATAGGAAAAATCCTCCAAAAAAGTCCCTTGTGGAGCCAGCCGAACCCTGACGATCTCGTCCGTGACGATCTTAATTTCTACCTTGGCTTTGCCGTCAGAAAAATAATAGGACTTATCGTTTTGATTGTGGGCTACTATGGTTTCAAGGTATTTCTTTTCAATTTTAGGTAAATCCAATACCGGATTATTCACATGATGCATACTCTCCAAAGTACCATCATTTTCCTCCTCATTTAGTGTGGTTTGATTTAGGTTGTCGTCTTCAAGCATAGTTGTAATATGTTAAAAAGTTTCTGAAGGCTTAATTCCTCTTTAAGATAGAAAATTAATCCTGCGCTGACAACAAAACACAAAAAAAAATCCCGCCTATCGGGATAGACGGGATTTTTTTCAATACCTGTGGATAAAGTTCTACAGCTTACTTAATGAAATGCGCACGAAGCATCCAAGCCATCTTCTCATGCTTTTCTAATAATCCGACCAAAAAGTCCTCCGTACCATTATCTGCAGTTCCTTCAACCACGGAAATATCGGCACGAATTGACATCGCTATAGATTCATGGTCAGCCAACAATTCCTTGTAATAGGACTGACTGTCGGTTTTTTCTGAAGCAGACTCCGTTAAACGAGTCAATTTCAAATATTTATCAAACGTACCTACCGCATAATGCCCTAAAGTACGTACACGTTCTGCTACTTCATCGATCACTTCAGCTAGTTCATCGTATTGTGATTCCAAAAATAAGTGAGCAGCATGAAAATCCGCACCTTCTACATTCCAATGCGCGTTGCGCGTTTTCATGTAGATAATGTGTTCATCTGCCAACAGCACATTTAGCAACTTTGCAACTTTTTTCAAGTCCGCATCTTTAATTCCAATTGAAGTTTTCATATGTATAATCTTTTGTTAACTATATGTTTTAAATGCTTAGTTAAATTTACCCAAAAATGCGGTAAAAACCAAATAAAAAGCCACTCAAATTCACAACAGTTACCTCAACCCATTATGCCAAAACCGACTTGTATATCGTATAGCTGCAAAGGGTTTGCTATACCGAAAAAATGAAAATACCGAAGCTGGAGTGACCTTGATCTTTGTCGACAGCAATTAAACCTAAACAGTATCTTATATACGAAACATTTTAAACAAAAATCGATCAAGCTATTATTTAAAGCACATAATGTTGTATTTTTGCGAACATCTTTATTTTGAGGGAGCGCTGCGGACAAAATGGACAACAATACATATTTTCATCAATTCAAACAGGATATTTCAGCTATTGAACTTCCGATACGATTTACTTTTCCATTTTGCTATGAACCGCACCCCCTTGCCGTCACTGCCGCACAAGAACTCCAATACTACATCGAAACCCAAAGCGATTGGACCCACAATTTTGGCCTAGACTCCGCCGTGGAGGGACTCGCTATTGGAAAAATGTTCGGTGTACTGGTTGTCAGAAACCAACATAATGAGCTTGGCTACCTTGCCGCTGTTTCGGGAAAACTGGCCGGAAGCAACAAACACCGGCATTTTGTACCTCCCATCTTCGATATGTTGGAAGAAAACAGTTTTTTCCTAAACGAAGAGGTGCATCTCAATGCGCTGAACCGAAAAATAGAAAATCTTGAAGCAAGTGAAGAGCTGGCAAACGCCCAACGTAATCTTGGTCTATTAAAAAACGGATGGGATAAATCACTCGATGAACTAAAATCGAAATTGAGAATTCAAAAGAAGGAACGCAAAGAAACCCGTACAAAATTGAAGGTCACTTTATCGGATGCGGAGTACGAGTTATTGATGGAAGACATGCGGAGCCAGAGTTTAAAAGACAAACAACAGCTTCAACGTTTTCAATATGAAATGCATTTGGCCCTGGAGACAGAAAGTAACCATTTACACCAGTTGCTATCGACGATTACTGCGCTAAAAGAGGAACGTAAAATGCGCTCAGGAAATCTTCAAAAACAGCTTTTCGAACAATATAATTTTCGCAATGCAAAAGGGCAACACAAAAATGTAGTCGGCATATTCGATGAATTTGACCGCACAACACCGCCTGCCGGATCGGGGGAATGCGCAGCGCCAAAATTGCTGCAATATGCTTATGAAAACCAGTTAACACCCCTTGCTCTGGCCGAATTCTGGTGGGGCTGCTCACCTGCATCTGAAATACGCAGGCACAAAAACTACTACCCTGCCTGCCGCAAAAAATGTGAACCGATTTTAGGGTATATGCTCGAAGGCTTGGTCGTAGATCCCAATCCCATGCAACAGGAAACGACTTTGGATATAGCACTTCCTCAAATTTACGAAGATGAGGATATCATCATTATCAACAAACCGGCCGAATTTCTGTCTGTCCCCGGAATATATGTAAAGGATTCGGTCTACAACCGTATTCTTCAACGCTACCCAAATGCGGGACCGATTATTATCCACCGCCTCGACATGTCTACATCCGGCTTGTTGGTTGTTGCCAAAAACAAAGAGGCGCATAAATTTATTCAGGATCAATTTATACAACATACCATCAAAAAAACATACATTGCCTTACTGGATGGTATTATCGAAGCCGCATCAGGTTTGATCGATCTCCCACTTCGCGTAGATCTGGATGATAGACCCCGGCAAATGGTCTGCTACACTTATGGCAAGCCAGCGCAGACAAAATGGGAAAAAATTGCGATAGCAAATAATCAAACGAGGGTCAGGTTTTACCCCTTGACTGGCCGCACCCATCAGCTTCGCATGCATGCCGTCCATCCAAATGGCCTAAATACACCTATTGTTGGTGACGATCTCTATGGCAGAAAAGCCAATAGATTACACCTCCACGCAGCTTCAATTACCTTTATTCATCCTCGTTCCAAGCAAGAAATAACCTTCGAAATCGAGCCAGATTTTTGATAGCGCTGACTATATCGTTACAAAAGTCAGTAAATAAAGCAGCGGAAAATCATCGCCAAGTCAAAATGTAATGCAAAATTTATTGACCCAAATCAATAATTTAACATAAATAATTAAAAAACAACTGTTTACACGGGAATGTAATTCAATTACTTTCCTTTATTACATTACAATAAAATTTTAATTATTCTTAATTTTTTGTTTCCTTTGTTCACTGATTTTTTGATTTTAATACCTATAAAGTCAAAAATAAAGTAGAAACAGGAAAACAATTTTGAATTTTCAAGATTATAGCAATATAATGAGAGCTAAAATAAACGCAACAACCTTCATAACTAAACTCTTTTTTTCGATAACGCTCGTGCTAACGGTGTCTATGGCTTTTGCCCAAAACAAAACCGTAACCGGCACCGTTAGAGATGCAAAGACCAAGAATCCTATACCCTATGCTACCGTAGCCGTTGTTGGCGCACCGGCTTCTGCTGGAACCACAACATCGACCAATGCAAATGGTGAATACAAACTTGTCTTTCCAACATCTTATGTAAAAATCAGAGCAAGTTACATTGGTTATGACAGCAAAGACGCTTTTGTTACGAATGATGCCACGCAAACAAAAGAAATTCTGATGGATCAACAGGACAACATGCTGGAAGAAGTTGTCGTCAAGGCCAAAAAGAAAAAATACAGCAACAAAGATAATCCTGCTGTCGCATTGATCCGAAAAGTCATCGAGAATAAGGAAAAAAACAGACTTTCAGGGCAACAATATGCTGAATTTGACCAATACGAGAAGATGTCTTTAGGATTAAGCAATCTATCGGAGAAATTTGTCAATAAAAAAATATTCAAAAACTATCAATTTCTTTTTGAAACGGACGACTCGGCTAAAACTGCCAACAAATATGTTTTGCCTGCTTTCATTGAAGAAAAAATGTCCAAGGTATATTACCGTAAAGATCCAAGCAAAACCAAACAGTATATCCTTGGTGACCAACGTGCACAATTTGATCCAAGATTTATTGACAACGATGGTCTGACAGCCTATTTCAATAAATTGTACGAACAAGTTGATATTTATGACAACAACATTTCATTGGTTACCAATCAGTTCTTAAGTCCGATTGCAAACTCCGCACCTACTTTTTATAAGTTTTTTATTACGGATACGATTAAGACTGTACAACCTTGGTTGGTCGAATTAAGCTTCTTTCCACGCAACAAGGCGGACATGTTATTCAAAGGTCAACTGTACGTTACCTTGGACGGCAATTATGCCGTGCAGGGCGCCAATATGACTGTTGCTGATGACATTAATCTAAACTTTGTCCGTGACCTTCAGATACAGCTTAAATTTGAGAAAGACAGCAAAAGTCGCTTCTACCTAAAAACAAGCACCCTGGGTATTGATTTTTCTTTAACGGAAAAAGGCATGGGGATACGTGGAAGCCGAACAGTGGATTACAACAATTACAAAGTCGGCATTCAGCAACCTGATAGTACCTATGATGGTCCGTCTACGGTTATTGCCTATAACGTCGAAAATAAGAAAGCGACAAAATCCTTATTTGAAACACAACGACCGCTTGCCCTTGCGCAAAACGAACTGAACATCTATCATAATATTGATACATTACAAAAGATCCCTTCATTCCGTTCGTTCATGGATATCGCCGCGTTATTGCTGTCAGGATACAAACAGGCTGGCCCAGTTGAAATCGGCCCAGTCAATACATTCTATAGCTTTAACCCCGTAGAAGGTTTCCGTTTACGTGTCGGCGGACGTACGACAGAATCGTTAAGCAAGCGTTTCTATGCTGAAACTTATGCGGCCTATGGTTTTAAAGATCAGAAATGGAAATACTTTTTCAGTGGAACTTATGCGTTCAACAATAAATCAGTATACTCCTTCCCGATGCACTACATCAGGGCCTCTTATAAAAAGGATACGAAGATTCCTGGACAAAAACTGGAATTTATTCAAGAAGACAACTTCTTGCTATCTTTCAAACGCGGAGATAACGACCGTTACATCTATGAGACAAATTATGGCTTAGAGTATAAAAAAGAATTTTTAAATCACCTGGCTATTGGCGCTGCTTTCAATATCAACAGACAAACACCTGCTGGAAGTCTGACTTACCAAATGGTTGATGCCAACAATGAAAGTAGACTGTTCAATGAACTGAACTCGACCGAAGTGTCTGTAAATTTCAGATACGCTCCTCATGAAGAGTTTTATCAAGGAAAGATTTACCGGACACCTATATTCAATCAATATCCGATCTTCACGTTCAATTATACCGCTGGTATCAAAGGATTAGCGAAGGGTGAGTACAATTACCACAACTTTAATCTTGGTGCATTCAAACGCTTTTATTTGAGTCAATTTGGCTATGCCGACGTGACCGCAGAAGGAAATTATATTGCCGGTAAAGAGATCCCTTTCCCTTTCTTGACGATCCATCGTGCCAATCAGACCTATGCTTATCAATTAAATTCATACAACTTAATGAACTTCCTTGAGTTTGTCAGTGATCATAATGCCTCATTGAACGTGCAGTATTATATGAACGGTTTCCTTTTGAACAAGATTCCGTTGATCAAAAAACTTAAATTACGTGAGGTATTTAGCTTCAAAGGAGTATACGGTGGACTGCGTAAAGAAAACAATCCCGACGACCCTAACTATGGTTCAAAGGTATTCACTTGGCAGCACAATGCGGATGGCACACAAAGCTCCTATACGTTCGGTTCAGAACCTTATATGGAAGCTAGTATCGGTCTATCCAACATCTTTAAAATATTACGTGTAGACTACGTAAAACGTCTAAATTACCTTGATCACGTCGATGCACCAGCCTGGGGTATTCGTGCTCGGGTCAAATTTGACTTCTAATAGTTTCCATAAATTTATAGTATAATTTGAAGCTCTGTTCATACAAATGACAGGGCTTCTTTTTTTGCCTTATGCTTCCGCAACATCAGCTCCATCACCACCATCGCCACCTGGAGGATAAGTTGGAAAATAAAATGGTAGTGACGGATATGAAGGCTGCGACGGCGAAAAGCCTGGATTATTTGGTGGGGGCGGCACATTCACCTCAGGTAGGGTTCGGGGAAAGATTCGTACCTGCTTCGTACCTGCTTCGGACAAGCAACAGATATTGAACAGGTGCTGTACAGTTGTTGAACAGACCCCGAACAGGAAATATCTGGTCAGGGTTTGGTCAATATATGTTGCAAGATTGTCCCCGTCCGAAGCTGGTACGAACACAATACGAAGACAATACGAAGACAGCCCCACTGCATAAGCCCTGGAGACACAAAAAGCGATATTTTATCAAAAAAAATCCCCCTTGCACATAACAAGGAGGATAAAATTAGAATATGACGATGGTTAGTTTTTATGTTTAAATGCATCCACACCACTTTGCAGGAATGCCTTGTACTCTTCTACATTGTAGTTGGCACCGCTCTGAGGCACCAGTTTTTTGCCCGTCGGATCGACAATTACATACAGTGGCTGTGAATTGCTATCGAATGTGGCAGCTTGAAAATCGCTATTTTTCTTACCGATTGTATTGATCTTTTTGCCGCTATATTTGGAAACAAATTGTTCATTGGCAGCCAGCTCGGTCTTATCATCCACAAAAAGCTCGGCCATAACAAACTCTTCTTTTAATAATTTGGCCACCGCTTGGTCTGTCCAAACATTCGCTTCCATTTTACGACAATTGACACAATTCCAACCCGTAAAATCGATTAAAACGGGCTTGTTTAATTCTTTAGCCGTAGCTAATGCCTGGTCGTAATCATAATAAGGATCAAATCCTTTTGGCGTGCCTCTTTCATGAAAAATTTCAGCATATTTTTTCACCTTCCCGTCTGAATGTGCAGCAGCACCAGAGCTTACACCCGAAGAAAGATCAAAGTCTTGTGTTGCCGATGGTGGTAAAAAAGCAGAAATCGATTTTAAAGGTGCTCCCCATAAACCGGGCACCATATAGACCACAAAAGAAAAAACAACAATTGCCAAGATCGTTCTGGGAACAGATAGGAATTTCAGCTCACTGTCATGGGAGAACTTTATCTTGCCAATCAAGTATAGACCCATCAAAGCAAAAATAGCAATCCATAGCGACAGGAACACCTCTCTATCCAACCAATTCCAGTGGTAAGCTAAGTCGACATTGGATAAAAATTTCAATGCTAAAGCGAGTTCCAAAAATCCCAATACTACTTTTACACTATTCAGCCAACCACCGGATTTCGGCAAGGATTTAAGCATGGAAGGAAACATGGCGAACAAACCAAAAGGAATGGCTAGAGCAATGGAGAATCCCAACATCCCAATTGCTGGACCTAATCTTTCCCCTTTCGAAGCTGCCTCAACCAACAACGTCCCAATAATCGGTCCTGTACAAGAAAATGAAACCAATGACAAGCTGAAGGCCATAAAGAACAAGCCGACCAAACCACCTTTATCTGATTTGGCATCCATTTTATTGACAAAGGAGCTTGGTAAAGTAATTTCAAATGCACCAAAAAAAGATGCCGCAA
The DNA here is from genome assembly GCF_050433745.1 of Sphingobacterium sp. HSC-15S19. Taxonomy (NCBI): domain Bacteria; kingdom Pseudomonadati; phylum Bacteroidota; class Sphingobacteriia; order Sphingobacteriales; family Sphingobacteriaceae; genus Sphingobacterium; species Sphingobacterium sp. HSC-15S19. The sequence goes on along the minus strand of NZ_JBNPWQ010000017.1, from coordinate 80,523 downwards.
ATCCAACCAACAACAAAAAGAAAATGAAGTTGAATATGCCGTTAGTCGAAAGCGCATTGAGTGCATCAGATCCGAATGCGATCGTGATAATCATCCCCAAAGCAACATAAATCACAATAATAAATAATCCATACAACAGGGCTTTACTGATACCACTGGCACGACTTCCCGACTGTTTCGTAAAATAACTCACCGTCAGGGGTAGCATCGGAAAAATACAAGGCATCAATAATGCTGCAAAACCGCCTATAAGGCCTGCAATAAAGATACTCCACAATGATTTCTTTTCTGCCCCAGCAGCTTTTTCACCTGTTGCTACTGCCGCTACTGTGGTCTTGTTCGAGTCGGCCTTTACGGTAACGGTATCCGGAGATTCCTCAAAAGATAGTGAATCGGGACTGATCGTACCATCCGTAAACTCAAGCCCCTCCAACTTGTTTGTTGTTGTATCCGCTTGAGCAAACATGGCCACAGGCGCTATCAGCAACATGAGAAGGATAAATAATTTGAAATTGACTTTCATTTTGTGTTATTCTTAGGTATATATTGGTTTTTGAATAAATGAAACCCGAGGAGCTAGAGACTCCCCGAGTTAACTATAAACATATGAAACTAAATCTTTTTAAGCGCCAAATACCGGATTTGGCAGTCTACAGATCGGTTGAAAACCCGAAAAATCAACGTCTGTAGAAAGATATCCTTCTTTTACCGGCTCGTCTTTCACCAAATCAGTACTTAGGTATTTTTTGTTATCATCACAAAGTAGCGTCACCACGACAGCCTCATCACCCAGCTCCTGTTGTAATTTAATCGCTCCGATTACATTTGCTCCCGAAGAGATACCAACAGCCAATCCCAACTGGCGCGATAGTTTCTGCGCCATGATAATGGAATCACCATCATTCGCACAAACGACAGTATCGAGTTCATCTAAATCCACAATAGCAGGAATAAACTCATCCGATATTCCCTGAATACGGTGTGAACCTACTTTATGTCCTGTAGTCAAAGTTGGACTTTCTGCCGGTTCCAGCGGATGTACACGAACATTTGGGTTTACTTTTCTTAAGCTTCTACCCACACCCATTACCGTACCACCAGTTCCCACACCAGCAACAAAAGCATCAGCAACTAAGCCCTGTTCTTCCAGTTGCTTTACAATCTCGTAACCTGTAGTTTTCTCATGCGCTTCGGCATTATATTGATTCTCAAATTGCCGTGGAAGAAAAACACCGCCCTTTGCAGCAAGCTCTTCACTTAAACGAATACTTCCTAAAAAACCACCTTCCTCCTTGCTTATCAACTGAATATCCGCCCCCATACTTCGAATAATATCGGTACGCTCCTTACTCAGCCAGTTAGGCATAATAATCTTTACTTGATGACCAAGCGCTTTGCCGATTGCTGAAAAAGCAATCCCTGTATTTCCACTCGTGGCTTCAATAACAACATCAGTCGGGCGAATCTGACAATTCATATACGCTTTGTATAGAATATAAAGAGCCATCCTATCCTTAATGCTACCGGTCAGATTGTAGTTCTCACATTTCACGAAAATTCGCCCCGGTTTACCTTTGTAAGTATACTGTAGTTCCAACATCGGTGTATTTCCAACTAATCGCCACAGATGTTTGAATCTCTTGTCCAATGCAGGTGACAGACACGCACTTAATAATTCTTGTTCAGCCATTTCTTATAAATGATTATTCTGTTGCAAAATTGACCATTGACAAGATAATATTCAATACATCATCATAATTTCAATAAAAATTAAATTAAAAGACATAAAAACCAATAAATAATTCAGAACAATAGCGTATTTTTACAGCCGTACCGAAAATATTCAGATTATGGAATTGGATGAAATCGATGTAAAATTATTGCGCCTCCTACAGCAAGATGCCTCAATGAGTAACAAAGCCCTATCCTTTGAACTCAACAAATCTATTGCAGCTGTTCATGAACGTGTTAGAAAGCTAAAGCGGTTGGGTTACATCAAAAAAACGGTGGCAATTTTGGACCGCCACAAGATAGGCATTGGGTTAATCTCATTTTCCCAGGTTTTTCTCAAGGCGCATACGTTTGAAGTATTGAATGAATTCGAAAAAGAGGTGGCTAAATTCCCGGAAGTGATGGAATGTTACCAAATGGCAGGCTCTTACGACTTTATGTTACGTATAGCAACCAAAGATATGGATGCTTATCATATTTTTCTGCGGCATCGACTGGCCGTATTACCTCAAGTAAACACCGTACAGACCTACTTTGTATTATCGGAGACAAAAAGCGAGACGGCCTACCCCCTTTAATCTTTGTCTTAAAAACGAAGGAATATTGCTGTCATGTGCAATAGCATTATTGCACATGACAGCAATGAAAAACTAATTAATCGAATAACAAGGTACCCGTCACATTCCAGCTGCTGAAACTTGTTCCTTCAGGCGCTCCCTGTGGGATCTGTACCTGCATCGTATGGTCTCCAGCTTTTAAATCCCCCAGATCAATGTAGATCGGCGGTGTTACTGTACCTGGACACCAATTGGAGCGACTCAGATCGGATGAAGACAGCCCTGTAGCAAAATTGCCTGAAGCGGGGTTCGATAAACGATACGAACCGCAATCATTGCGCCAAGGGGTGTATTTAAAGAGCAATGAATCGTTTAGGAAAATGCGGTTTTCTTTAGGCACAAACTCATCACCATTGCCCCAGCCTCCATGCCCTGTGGTAATGTAGCGTAATTGCACATTTTTAGCATCCTGGTCCAAATGAAATGAAACAGTAAGACCTTTCTCCTTATCAAACATAGATCCGTACTCCTGACCGCCCATTTCCATGACATTGGTCGTCGTAAATAAAGACATCGTCTTTTTCAGACTGCCTTTTGACTCGGCATCGAATCCCGGATGTATCGTCAGCTCCACACTCACCTCATGTCCATTTTTATCATAGTTACCAATGAAGGCACCCACATAGACCTCCTGCTCGCTCAACATACCGGCCAATTCGGTTACGTCCTGACGGTACAGCACCGAGTCTTGCCAAACCTTATCCTTTAACTGAAGATAGTTAAACTGCTTAACACCAAAAGGTGTAAAGAAACGCATCAATTCAACAATAGGCTCAAAGGATGCTGTTTTTACAACCCCTTGATAGGCTTTACCATTGCCATTTTCATACTTAGGAAGGGTACCCATACCATTTTTCATGCCATCCAAAAAGCTCTGCGCCTTGTTGGTGGGGATGATAAAAACTGATCCAGTACGATCATAGGCATCACCTTTCGATTGTTCGACCAACTGCACAAATACATTGTCGCTTGTCTTTATTTTTGGGATTTTCACCTTTTTTACCAAAACTGTCCCATTAGCAAAACGCAAAATAGAATCCGACTTTACACCATCCGAAAAACGTATACTCTCCTTCCGAAAAACAGGTATTTGGATAAAACGGTTCTTCCAGATAAGATCTTTATAGGAAAGTTCATCGTAAGGTTTTTCAGTTCCTTTCAGCCTCAGTTGATCCGGTATAGTCTTTACCTTTTCTACTTTGGTGGCAAAGGTACGTGTATTCCCATTGCGGATTACCTCGAGTACCAAACCAAGGTCCTGACCAAGTTCCGTGGGTGCACCTTTGACCCCTAATTTATCGGTATACCAAACTTCTATTTTATTGGAATTGATGCTCGTCTCCACTTTTTTACAGGGATAGCCCAAGATTGTTTTAGTCTCGTTTGTGGCGTTAAATTTTTGTTTCGAAAGTGCGAGCGAATCTTTGGTTAGAATGATTGATCCGTCTTTGAGTTTAGCAATTTTAAGTAAGGCATTGCCTCCAGAACGCTCCACCACAACCCGTTCGTATGGCGGCGCCAACTGTCCGTTCATTTCTTTTGCCGAACTAACAAAAGTCTCCTTTTCATTGGCATAGACTAGAATGGCATTTTGATTGGCAGCTGTATTCCCATTGAAACTTTGATTATATTGAATGACATAATTCGACAGCTTTTGCGCCTGCGAAGACAATGACAAACATAAAATAGACTTAAAAAGAATACTTTTCTTCATAGCATGTGTATTGGTTTAGATGCAAAAATAAGAAAGGCTTTAGGAATTCCTAAAGCCTTTCTTATTTTATGCTAAAACGTTTATTTGATCAACCAGATATCCAAGAGGTAAAATACCGCAAAAATCACCGAGGCATAACCATTTGTTGTCATAAAGTCGCGATTGACCCGACTTAAATTAGTCGATGAAAACAGGGTATGCTGGTAAATCAGCAATGCCCCATAAAAGGCCACACCTAAATAATAAATCCAGCCTACCGGCATCAAAAATGCTGGTATTAAAATAAATATAAAAGAAAACACATGCAGGCATTCCGAAACGCGCATAGCTCCCTTCGTTCCTAACCACACGGGTATAGAATTAAGATGATTTGCCCGATCAAAGGCTTCGTCCTGCAAAGCGTAAATAATATCGAAGCCACTCACCCAGGTCAACACAGCGAAACCATAAAGTACCGGAACGGTCGCAAATTGACCTGTAATAACCATATATGCGCCTATTGGAGCCAATCCCAGCCCTGCTCCCAATACAAGATGGCATAAGGGTGTTATGCGCTTTGTATAGGAGTAAAAAAGCACGACAAAAAGTGCAATGGGCGACAACATAAAGCAAAGAGAATTGATAAAATACGTCGCTGCAATAAAAATCAGGCAATTTACCAGCGTAAAAACCAATGCATTTTTAGCGGAAATTTTTCCGGCAGGAATATCACGCATGGCCGTTCTTGGATTAATGGCATCAATATCTCTATCCAGATAACGATTGAATGCCATGGCAGCATTACGGGCCGTCACCATACAAACGAGCATCAAAACCAATAATTTCCACGAAAAGGCATAGTCCGTTGTGTGCAATGCCAAAAAGAAGCCAATAAAGGCAAATGGCAATGCAAATACACTATGGGCAAATAAAACTAAGGACAAGTATTTTTTCATCTGAACTTAAAATCTAGCTAAAACTGTTCGTTTCCGTCGAGTTCAGGGCGAACAAATCGGCCATTAACTTCATCGATAGCTTCTAAAATAGGCTCATGACCCATTTTCTTCTCCGCTGACGTTAGGAAAATCGGCGGCACCTCCTCAAACCATTGGAGCAATGATTTTTTAAATTTCGCAATATTCGCATCGGATTTAACAGTCGATTGCTTATCGGCTTTGGTGAAAACCAACATAAATGGTAAACCGCATTCGCCCAACCAATAGCAAAAATCAAGATCAATCTTTTGTGGTTCATGACGGCTATCCACCAACACAAAAACACATTGCAAATTGTCCCGATGGGTAAGATATCTCCGGATGAACTTTTCCCATTCATTACGACTTGTTTTAGAGGCCTTAGCAAAACCATAACCTGGCAAATCCACCAAATACCATGTATCGTCGATGATAAAATGATTGATCAACTGCGTCTTACCAGGTTTTTGGGAGGTCTTGGCAAGTCCTTTCTTGTTGGTCATTGCATTGATCAACGATGATTTACCGACATTTGAACGTCCGATAAACGCATATTCCGGCAAATTAGGTGCAGGTAATTTGTCAACTCTCGTGTTACTGCACACGAATTCGGCTTTTTTCACTTCCATGGAACAAAGGTACGTTAAATGAATCCCTTTGACAAGATTTGTACGGCTTCTATTCCATAAAAAAGCTCGACTTCCGATTTTATGGGCAGGATAATAAAATGTCCCTAATTATTTTTAACTTTCACTACAAACGATTAGTCAAACGAATAAACGTATTCCGAAGCGAAAATATGCATAAAATTTTTCAGGGATGCTGTAACAATTCAGCCGTACAAGATACTAACTACATAAATAAACGTCAGTCTTTGGAAAAAAAGCAATGTTCTTAAAAACCCAAAGAACGAATAAATTAAACCTTAAAATAGATGTTACTCGAAATCAATCATGTCACCAAAGATTACGCCAATCACCGTGCATTGGACGATGTATCCATTCAAATCCCAAAGGGTAAGATTTTTGGGCTATTGGGGCCAAACGGGGCGGGAAAAACATCCCTGATCCGTATTATTAACCAAATTACCGCCCCCGATTCCGGCGAAATTCTGTTTAATGGCGAACCCTTGGGCCCACAGCATATTGCTCAAATCGGCTATTTACCCGAAGAGCGGGGTTTGTACAAAAAAATGAAAATCGGTGATCAAATGTTGTATTTGGCGCAGCTTAAGGGGCTTTCCAAGCGAGAAGCCTTAACACGCATCCGAGATTGGTGCCAACGCCTGGACATCACATCCTGGTTAGACAAAAAAATAGAAGATCTGAGTAAAGGGATGCAGCAAAAAGTACAATTTGTCGCTACAGTCATTCACCAACCACAATTGATTATCTTAGATGAGCCCTTTTCGGGATTTGATCCCGTAAATGCCAATATCATAAAAGAACAGATTCTCCGCTTAAATCAAGAAGGTGCGACCATTATATTTTCCACACACCGCATGGAGACTGTGGAAGAGCTTTGCGATAATATCGCTCTCATCAACCGATCAAAAAAAATACTGGATGGTTCTGTACAAGCGATTAAAAAAGAATACCGAAATCAAACCTATCGATTGGAATATACAGCAAGCGAAGATAATTTTCTTCTGTCCGACGACACCCTATTTGAGGTCATCACGTCAACAAAGAATGAAAAAACATACATCACTACAATTCAGCTAAATAACAACAGCCATATCAATGATGTATTAATGCGTTTCATACCCCAAATACAGCTCAATCAACTCATTGAAATCGTTCCCTCCATGGCGGATATTTTCATCCAAAAAGTCACACAAGTCTCACCCACAGCTAACGATCATGCATAAAATATTACTTATCATCCAACGGGAATACCTATCACGTGTCAAGAAAAAATCTTTTATTGTCATGACTTTTGCCGTGCCCCTGTTCTTTTTCGCACTGTATGCAGGCATGTTTTATCTGACAAAAAAGAGCTTCAAAGATTCGCACACCGAAGTCTTTATTTTAGATGAGCAAGGCGACTTTGCCAGCAAACTCCAAAGCAATAAAAATGTAAGTTATACCATATCCAAATTGGACCTCCAGGCTCAAAAAGCGCAGCTTACACAAAGCGAAGGAAAACAGTCGATCCTTTATATTCCAAAAGATATTTTAACAAGCGAAAGAGCCGAACTGATTACCGGCGGCAAGACAAGTTTTGTCACACAGGAGATCATTAGCGGCCAGTTGGAAGAAATCATCCGTGAAAAGGAATATAAAGCCAAGGGAATCGACCTGCAGATTATCCAGTCCATTAAACCCAAAGTCACCATCGATGCAAAAGAAATAACAGCAGACGGTGAAGAAAAGAACAGCAATACAGCCATTGCAATGGGGCTTGGTGTCGCTTTGGCTATCTTAGTATACCTATCGCTGTTTCTCTATGGTGCCCAGGTAATGCGTGGTATTATCGAAGAAAAGAGCAACCGTATCATCGAAGTCATTATTTCCTCGGTCAAACCCTTTCAGCTCATGATGGGTAAAATTGTTGGGATCGGTATGGTTGGACTGACACAATTTGTCATGTGGCTAGTGCTTACAGGAGGCTTATTTATCACAGCAACGCTCCTATTTGTCAATCCTCAGGATATGCAGGAGGTTGCCGCAAGCCAACCTGGAGCCGGTAATATGAGTACCGTATCAAAAGCAATGGCCCAGAATGATTCTGCTTCTATCCTTACTTCGATCCAAAGCTTTAATTTCACGGAAGTCATCATTTTCTTCTTTCTGTTTTTTATTGCCGGATATCTGCTGTATAGTGCTATTTTCGCTGCTGCTGGTTCAGCTGTCGACAATGAAACAGAGGCCAATCAGTTTTCAATGCCCATTACCATGCCTTTGCTATTGACCTATATTCTTTCTTTTGGCGTCATTATCAACGATCCCAATGGACCGATTGCAACATGGTTAAGCTTTATTCCATTCACCTCTCCCATCGCTATGCTCGTTCGCATACCTTTTGGTGTACCCCTATGGCAGATTCTGACCTCATTGACCTTGCTCATACTGACCTTCTTATTTGTGACCTGGGTTGCTGCCCGCATCTATCGTGTCGGTATTTTGATCTATGGTAAAAAAGCAAGTCTCAAAGAAATCATCAAATGGTTCAATTACAAAAGCTAGCTGTATTCTGAACCAGCTGTGCATAACTACAGCAACATAAAAAGGGCCAAATTGCAAGCAATTTGGCCCTTTTCTTTTATCTACAAGCATCCCGATTAGGCTACGATTATAAATAGTACAATCAGCACCTAAAAACAGCTCAGTTAATATCTTAAATTCAATTTTTTAAAGACAAAATGCCACAACCATATCGGTCCGACAAGTAAAAACTGTAGAAACTGCTGTCCTGTAATTTTCTTCTTTTCCTTTCCCTTACCGATAAACAGCGCGGCAATAGCTAGCAATGCGATTCCCAAACACACCCAGATGACAGCCGGGCCACCATTCTTTTGTGCGTATTCCAATTGCACAATAAAGAAACTCATGCCCCCGATAGAGAATAATATCGCATAGGACAACGTTGCAGACAGCTTTAAATAATAGTAAATGACAATAGCAATGAAGAAAGAGCCCCAATTCAAAAAAGTATGCCAATTGAGTTTGACCAAGAACTCGAACTGTGGAAATGGGATCATCCAGATGCAGCCCATGATACCAAAAAACAATAATGGTAAAAAGATGGCTTGAATCAGACGGTTGGTCGGATCCTGAAAATTAGCATCCAGCTCCGCAAAATACTTATCTACGGGACGTAAAGGTTCGACTTCTTGAACTTTCTTCTTTTGTTTCATTCGGCAAATTTAACAAATATTGGGCATGCCTTAGGCCTTAAAGATGATAATATTCCTTATTTTTTGGTCTGCTGCAGGTCATTATATGCTTTCAGGAGATACAAACTCGCTTACTCCTATTCTATTCCGTAATATTGCAGCATGAAGTCTTACAAAAATATCTTATTTGATCTGGACGGAACCCTGACCGACCCCGCAGAAGGAATTACGAAATGTATTGCCTATGCCTTGGAATCCAAAGGCATCCATACAGCAGATCTGAATAGCCTCAAACCCTTGATCGGCCCGCCCCTTAAAGATTCTTTCATACATACCTTTGGATTTGAGGAAAGCGAAGCTATTGCCTGTGTAGAAAAATATCGGGAACGCTTTTCAACCATAGGGCTGTATGAGAATATCCTGTTTGATCGCATACCCGAGCTTTTAGCATTGCTGAAAACAAAAGGGTACAACATCTACCTTGCGACCTCCAAACCCGAAATTTTCGCCCACAAAATATTACAGCACTTTGCTATAAATACCTATTTTGATTTTGCGGGTGGAAGCGCTTTGGACGATTCCAGACCGACCAAAACCAGTGTCATCCAATATGTCATGGAAAAGGCCAAGTTAACACGTCCACAAGACTGCCTCATGATCGGAGATCGCAAACATGATCTGATTGGTGCCCGAGAAACAGGCATGGATGCTATTGGTGTACTGTATGGCTATGGTAGCCAAGCCGAACTCGAACAGGAAGATCCGACCTATCTATTGGCTACGGTGACAGATCTGATGGAATTTTTCCGATATTAAGTCCATCCTTTGGAGAATGGAATGGCTGAAATGATCAAGTTGAAGGAAAAACGTGTAGAATTGCATAAAAAAAGCTCCAAACAAAATGTTTGGAGCTTTTTTTATAATGGATCCTTAGGATCTATTTTGCGTAAGACACTGATCTTGTCTCACGAATTACAGTTACTTTAATTTGCCCTGGATAAGTCATTTCCGTTTGAATACGGTTAGAGATATCAGCAGCTAGTATTTCCGACTGTGCATCAGACACCTTCTCACTCTCAACGATGACACGTAGCTCACGGCCAGCTTGTATCGCGAAGGTTTTCTCAACCCCAGGATACGATAAAGCCAAATCCTCCAACTCTTTTAGGCGCTTGATATAACTTTCCACAACCTCACGACGTGCGCCCGGGCGTGCACCAGAGATCGCGTCACAAGCCTGAACAACCGGAGATATTAAGGCAGTCATTTCGATCTCATCATGGTGAGCACCAATTGCATTACATACATCAAGGTGTTCCTTGTATTTCTCTGCAAGTTGCATCCCTAAAATAGCGTGTGGCAACTCCGGATTATCATCAGGCACTTTACCTATATCGTGTAGTAATCCAGCACGTTTCGCATGTTTAACATTCAGACCTAGTTCTGCCGCCATTGTTGCTGCAAAATTAGCTACCTCACGCGAGTGTTGTAAAAGATTCTGTCCGTAAGACGAACGGTAACGCATACGCCCTACCATACGAATCAATTCGGGGTGCAAACCATGGATTCCCAAATCGATCGCGGTACGTTCACCAATTTCAACGATTTCATCCTCTATTTGCGTCCTTGTCTTAGCAACAACCTCTTCAATACGTGCCGGGTGGATACGACCATCTGTTACCAAACGGTGTAAAGCCAAACGCGCTATTTCGCGACGTACGGGATCGAAACCAGATAGGATAATTGCTTCAGGTGTATCGTCTACAATGATTTCTACGCCTGTTGCAGCTTCCAATGCACGAATATTACGACCTTCACGACCAATAATACGACCTTTGATTTCATCATTTTCGATATTGAAAATTGAAACCGTATTTTCGATTGCAGATTCTGTAGCAGTACGTTGGATGGTCTGAATAACAACCTTTTTCGCCTCTTTAGTCGCCGTCAATTTGGCCTCATCCACAATATCTTTGATTTGAATCATCGCTTGTGAGCGGGCTTCTTCGCGCAACGAGTCCACCAATTGATTTTTTGCTTCGTCAGCAGTGACGCCAGCGATACTTTCCAATTGCTTAATCTGTTGTAATTTGAGCGTTTCTACTTCTTCAGATTTCTTTTCATTCAGTTCAACCAATTTATCCAATTGCTTTTTCTTGGTATCCACATCTTGCTTATCGCGATTGATGTTTTCAAGCTTTTGGTTAATTGACTGTTCTTTTTGTCTTAACGTATTTTCCTTTTGGTTGATGGTATTGTTACGTTGATTGACTTCCTTTTCGTGTTCAGATTTTAATTGAAGGAACTTTTCTTTGGCCTCTAATAGGCGTTTCTTTTTAATATGTTCCCCTTCCTGCTCTGCATCTTTCAGTATGCTATTTACCTTATCCTTGGCTTCCTGCTCTTGTTTTTTAAATAACAGAACCAATAGATAACGACCTATAACAACACCAACAATCAGAGAAATTATGCTATAAATTGCGATGTCCATGTATGTATAATTGTATTATTTATGTTTGTTTTTATTAATTATATTCAAATTCCAGTAAAATCATCAATCAGCCTGCCCCCTTACCTTTGGTATGCGCCAACTCAGTAGCGATCCCGATAAGTGCATCAGTACTTCATGACAAAAAAAAAACCGCAATTAAATTTAAACAGGTCTCATGTATTATTAAACTTCGTGATTACATAATTAGGCTTAGATTATGACCCAGATGGCTTTCGCAAAATGGCCTATATCTTTTTGCGCCTGTAATATTGAAGCGTTAAGTTTAAAATAGTGACAACCCGAATTTAATTGCGGCAAATTCGTCGTTTAAGCTCTAAATATAAAGAACGTAAATTTATTTTTTAAAGAAATCCGTCAACAACTGATCAAGTTCCTGTACTGAATTTTCCAAACCCACTTCGTGGTTTTGAGACTGCCGCTCTGCATTAAGCATACGCGTCGCAAATTGCAATACACACATGGATAACAAATCCTGCTTATCTCTCACAGTATAGTTTTCCTGCAATTCCTTTACTTTTTCATTTATCAATTTCGCAGCGTGTCGAATTACTTCTTCCTCCGCGCTCTCCACCCGAAGGGGATAAACACGATCTGCGATATTTATTTTTATGGAAATCTCTCCCATTTCTTTGAGCTTTTTAACGTTGTATTAGTTTGAATCCGATAACACTTCTCCCAACTATTTCAACAAACTAATACACTTGTCTATTTCCCGCACAAAATCGTTAATTTTTTGTTTTGTGTCAAGTATTTTTTCATTAATTGCTTCCTTATCCGTTTCAGAATCTAACGTACGGGCAACTGCCAACGCTTTGACCTTCTCTTCCAATTGCTTGCTCTTATCGTTGCTCGCATCGAAAGCCACTTTTAAGGATTGTACCTCTAATTTAAGCAAATCATTTTCTTCTTGCAAGACTTCGCACAATTGAATTAAATTTTTCGTTTTCTCAACGATCAGATTCATTTGTGAAGACAATGTTGCCATAATATAAATTGAATATTACCAATTAATGTTGTATCTCTAATTAACCACGCACTTCCGCGCCTAGTTCCTTCTCAAAATTAACAATTAATTTTTGAACTATCGCATCAATTTGCTTATCAGTAAGTGTTTTTTCTTCATCCTGCAAGATAAAGCTCAGAGCATAAGACTTTTTCCCTTCCGGAATTTTATCACCTTTATACACGTCAAACACATTTACCTCCTTTAAAAGCTTGCGTTCGGTCTTCTGAGCGACAAATTGTAGCTTATCGAAGCTTACATTTTCGTCGATCAAGAGCGATAAATCTCTGCGTACAGCCGGGAATTTGGAAACTTCTTTATATTGAATGCTATTCTTACGAATAATTTTCATCAAAACATCCCAGTCAAAATCAGCAAAGAAAACCTGACCTTCAACATCTGCTTTTTTCAAATCTGCGTTTGCAATTGCACCAAATGAAACCAAACATTTCTGCCCTTTCATATAGTTCAAACCATAGGCAAAATGGGAACTTGTAGCATCTTGTATCTGAATTCCTTCAATTTTCAGCCTTTTGATAACAGTATCTACGGCTGCTTTTAGGTTATAGAAATTAACTGCATCTTTTTTGCTATTCCATTGCTCAGCTTCATTTTTACCCGCCATGGCAAAAACCAGGTGCTGTGTTTCTTTATAACCTTCACCATCCAGCGCATAAGTCTTACCGAATTCAAAGAATTTCAGATCAAAGTTTCTTCGTTTTTGGTTATATTCAATCGCACTCAAAACAGAAAACACCATATTTTGACGCATCGTATCCAAATCCGAACTCAATGGATTATACAATTTAACCGCCGTTTCGCTATCATCCGCATAGTCCAGCTTTGTTAGGGAGTTGGACAGAATCTCACGAAATCCATTTGCAATGAGCAGATCAGCCAATTGATTTAAGACAACTTCCTTATCTGGCTTTTCAACCGTATTTAAAGAGGCCTTAATCTGTGACTTCAACTCAATATTGTTATAACCGTAAATACGCAACACTTCCTCCACAACGTCTACCTCACGTGTGACATCGACGCGATATGCCGGCACCAACACATCAAGGCCTGTTTCAGTTTCTGAAGTGACTTCAATGCCAAGAGCGACAATAATGGATTTAATTTCTTCATTTGGAATCGCCTGACCGATCAAACGAACCACATTCGCATAGCTCACGTGAAATGAAAACGGTTTAATCACAACAGGATACTCATCCTTTAGGGTAGATGAAATCGTTCCACCTGCAATTTCTTGAATCAATAAAGCAGCGCGCTTCAATGCTTCAACCGTAATATTTGGATCGGTACCCCGTTCGAAACGGAAAGAAGCATCTGTTTTTAAACCATGTCTTTTGGAAGTCTTCCGTACAGAAACAGCATTAAAATAAGCTGACTCCAAAAATACATTGGTCGTTTCGGCTGATACACCAGAATGTGCTCCACCAAAAACCCCCGCAATACACATCGGTTTTTCAGCATCGGCAATCACCAAGTCCTCTGCAGACAAGGTACGCTCCACACCATCCAGGGTAACAAATTTCTCGCCCTCTGTCGCAAGACGAACTAGGACTTTATTTCCCGCAATTTTATCAGCATCAAAAGCATGCAATGGCTGACCTAAATCGTGTAATATATAATTTGTGACGTCGACAATATTATTGATCGGACGAACACCGATAACATTTAATTTCTCTTTCAACCAATCTGGAGATTCGCCAACGCGAACACCAGTAATATTGATACCACTATAACGTGGGCTCGCCTGTGCGTCCGCAACGACCACTGTCGTTCCCTCAGCCTCAGCAGCCTTGAATGCAGAAACATCTGCTTTTAACACTTGTGTACGAAAATGTGCCGCAATATCTCTTGCAACGCCTAAATGCGAAGCTGCATCTGCACGATTTGGTGTTAAACCAATTTCATAACGGTAATCATCCTGGATATTGAAATGATCTTTCACTAGGGTCCCCACGGCAACATCAGCTGGTAATTCAACGATACCGGCATGGGATGTTCCTAAACCGATTTCATCTTCTCCACATAACATACCTTCGGAAACTTCACCACGAATTTTAGATTTGGTAATTTTAAAAGGCTCTCCTGTAAGCGGATGACATGTAGTGCCCACTGTAGCAACAATGACTTTCAATCCTGTACGACAGTTCGGTGCGCCACATACAATGTGCAATAACTCCGGTCCACCGACATCAACGGTAGTTACTCTTAATTTATCGGCATTAGGATGCTGTTCACAAGTTTTCACTTCACCAACAACCAAACCATCCAATCCACCTGGGATACTCTGCACGACGTCCAAAGCTTCTACTTCCAATCCTGTATTTGTCAAGATAAGCGATAGTTCCTCCGGTGTCGAATCTATATTAACGTGTTGTTTTAACCAATTATATGAAATATTCATCTCGAATTTGATTTGATGCACAAACTTAGATAAATTTGAGTTTATATCCAACGTCAATTTACCCTTCATCAACAGTTGGTCTGAATTTAATGCAGTAGGTAGGCTCCTCAAAAGACTTCATTAAGCTAGGCAGCAAGCGATTTTATCTTTTTTGGAAAGTTGATACGATAGAACCAAGTTAGCTATTTGGACCTTAGATTCATACCGAAGGAAGAGATCGTATGAAGGAGTTCATAAACCCCTTCCCAAGGATAATCATATTTATTCATAGGTGATGAATGCTGCGAATGTAGGGGCTTTCCCCGAACGAAACGAATGCAATTATTAATTATAACTTTTATTTACATGAATTAACACAACTTTACACTTATTTACACAAAACAGCAATTTTGGCCTTTTCCAATAAACGCAACCTGAGCCTATTTTTTAATGAAAATTCAAGCATTTCCATCAAAATAAATATGTAACTTTGTGCTTTAATTTGAAGAACGTTCAAAACAAACATTTATAATGATTCATTTCTTTGAGAACCCATCGAACACTGTATATGGTGTTCAAAGCGTAAACTCTTTACCACAAGAAGACATTACTAAACTCAACTGGCTATTCGGCAACGCCAAAAAACTAGACGACCAAAACCTTAACCATTACTTTGTAGGACCCCGCGCTGCGATGGTTACTCCCTGGAGTACCAATGCCGTAGAAATCACACAAAATATGGGCATTGCAGGAATTGTTCGTATAGAAGAATTTCAACCGGTACCAGCGGATTTCAATGACTTCGATCCAATGATTTCACAAAAGTTCAGTATGTTGACACAGGACATGTATACCGTCAACATCACACCTGAACCGATATTGGAAATTGAAGACATCGAGGCCTACAACAAATCTGAGGGCCTTGCGCTAAATCCAGAAGAAGTAGACTACCTCAATAATCTTTCGACCAAGTTGGGTCGTCTGCTTACAGACTCGGAAGTATTCGCTTTTTCACAAGCAAATTCTGAACACTGTAGACACAAGATTTTCAATGGTACCTTTATCATTGATGGCGAAGAGCAGCCCACTTCCCTATTTAAATTAATCAAAAAGACTTCTGAAACCAATCCGAACGAGATTGTTTCTGCTTATAAAGATAACGTTGCCTTTGTTAAAGGTCCACGTGTCACACAATTTGCGCCTAAATCTGCCGACAAACCTGATTTTTACGAAGAGAAAGCATTTGATTCGGTTTTATCAGTAAAAGCAGAAACACACAATTTCCCTACTACTGTAGAACCATTTTCGGGGGCTGCTACTGGGTCAGGTGGTGAAATCCGCGACCGTATGGCCGGTGGCCAAGGAGCGATTCCATTGGCGGGTACAGCCGTATATATGACTGCTTATTCGCGATTGGAACAAAATAAATTGGACCTTCAGGCAGGAACAGTAACTGAGCCAGCAAAGGAACTCAACAAAACACGCCCATGGGAAAATGCGATGCAAGAGCGTCAATGGTTATACCAAACCCCAGTTGACATCCTGATCAAAGCTTCCAACGGTGCTTCTGACTTCGGTAATAAGTTTGGTCAGCCCCTCATTACAGGTTCTGTATTGACCTTTGAGCATGAAGAGGATGGCCGTAAACTTGGTTACGACAAAGTCATTATGCAAGCTGGTGGTGTTGGCTATGGAAAACTAGATCAAGCGAAAAAACATACGCCGAAAACTGGTGATAAAGTCGTTATCCTAGGTGGTGAAAATTACCGCATCGGAATGGGTGGAGCCGCTGTATCTTCTGCAGATACAGGAGCATTTGGTTCTGGAATTGAGCTTAATGCGATTCAACGTTCCAATCCAGAAATGCAAAAACGTGCCGCAAATGCTGTTCGTGGCTTAGTAGAGTCCGATCATAACCCAATTGTCTCTATCCATGATCATGGTGCAGGTGGCCACTTAAACTGTTTATCTGAACTTGTTGAAGAGACCGGAGGTTTAATTGACCTGGATGCACTTCCTGTAGGAGATCCTACACTATCGGCAAAAGAAATTATCGGTAATGAATCGCAAGAACGTATGGGACTTGTGATCGCTGAAGATGATATTGACACGTTAAAACGTGTTGCAGACCGCGAACGTGCACCAATGTACACTGTAGGTGATGTCACTGGCGACCACCGCTTTACTTTCGAATCGAAAAGTACAGGTGAAAAACCAATGGATTACGCCCTTGAAGATTTCTTTGGTTCATCGCCAAAAACTTTCATGCGCGATAAAACCGTCGTTCGCAATTATGCTGATCTTGCTTATGATGCAGCCGACATTCCAAACTACTTAAACCAAGTATTACAATTGGAAGCTGTTGCTTCGAAAGATTGGTTAACTAATAAAGTAGACCGTTGTGTTGGTGGCCGTGTTGCCAAACAACAATGTGCAGGTCCATTGCAATTGGCGTTGAACAACGTCGGTGTTATGGCACTTGACTATAAAGGTAAAGAAGGTATTGCGACAACAATAGGTCACTCCCCTGTTGCTGCCTTGGTGGATCCGGCGGCGGCAAGTAGAACGGCTATTGCCGAATCACTTTCCAACATCGTATTTGCGCCAATCAAAAATGGCCTCGCAGGAATCTCCCTATCGGCCAACTGGATGTGGGCGGCCAATAATGAGGGGGAAGATGCCCGCTTATACCAAGCTGTTAAAGCCTGCTCGGATTTTGCCATTGCATTGGGAATCAATATCCCAACGGGAAAAGATTCTTTGTCGATGAAACAAAAATATCCAAACGGCGAAAACGTCATTGCCCCAGGCACATTGATCATTTCTGCCGCAGGAAATTGTACTGATATCACAAAAGTGGTAGAACCTGTGCTGAACAAAAAGGCCGGATCGATCTATTACATCAACTTATCAAAAGATCAGTTCAAATTAGGCGGTTCGTCATTTGCGCAGATCATCAATAAATTAGGTACTGAAGTACCGACCATTCAAGATGCTGCTTATTTCAAAACGGCATTCAATACCGTACAGCAATTAATTAACGAAGGACAGATCGAAGCTGGTCACGATGTCGGATCGGGGGGCTTGATTACCACCTTATTGGAAATGACATTTGCCGATGTTAATCTCGGCGCCAACTATGACCTTTCAGCTTTAAATGAATCTGATAGCGTAAAAGCCTTCTTTAATGAGAATATTGCACTTGTCCTGCAGGCGAAAGACGACGCTGCTTTTGAAGCGATTGTCAAGGAAGCTGCTGTGGACGCGGTTAAAATTGGTCAGGTGATCGAAGGTAATACGGTAACGATTAAAAATCAAGAAGCGGTATTCAGCTTTGATGTCGCAGCAACACGTGATGTATGGTCTACAACATCATTCCTTTTGGATTCAAAGCAATCTAAAAATGGAACAGCGCAACAACGTTTTGATAATTATAAAAATCAACCCCTAGCCTTTACTTTCCCAAGTCAATTTGATGGTAAGAAACCTAACATTGACGGAACTAAGGCACGTCCGAAAGCTGCGATCCTTCGTGAGAAAGGTTCCAACTCTGAACGCGAAATGGCTAACGCCATGTTCTTGGCAGGTTTTGATGTAAAAGATGTTCACATGACCGATTTGATAACTGGTCGCGAGACATTGGAAGACATCCAATTTATCGGTGCTGTAGGCGGTTTCTCGAACTCAGATGTATTGGGTTCGGCAAAAGGTTGGGCTGGAGCTTTCCTTTACAATGAAAAAGCGAAAAAAGCCCTAACCGATTTCTTTGCTCGTCCGGATACACTTTCGGTTGGTATCTGTAATGGCTGTCAGCTATTTATGGAACTTGAGATGATCAATCCTGAGCATGAAATTCACGGAAAAATGCTACACAATACTTCCGGAAAACACGAGTCAAACTTTGTATCTGTAAAAGTTCAGGAAAACAATTCCGTCATGTTATCGACACTAGCGGGAAGTACATTGGGTGTTTGGATCTCACATGGGGAGGGAAAATTCAACCTTCCGTATGCTGAAGAGCAATACAATATCGTTGCAAAATATGCGTATGAGCAATATCCGCATAACCCAAATGGTTCGGACTATAATACAGCAATGGTTTGCGATAAGACAGGGCGCCACTTGGCTACTATGCCACATATTGAGCGTTCGGTATTCCAATGGCATTGGGCAAATTATCCAAAAGGTCGTCAGGACGAAGTTTCTCCTTGGATTGAAGCATTCGTTAATGCGCGCCAATGGATTGACGAGCAAGGCAAATAAAAAAAGAAAAGCTCCTTCATGTATGAAGGAGCTTTTTTTTAGATATCCCTTTTGTATCCTGGTTTGTTCATCATTTGATCTAGGGAGTATTTTCCAGAGCCCATGACCATAAAAAAGATCAGCAAAAAGAATACGACTATAGAAAGCCACAATTCGGAATTCAAATAACTAAACCCGTGGGTGATATTAACAAAAAATACAGCCCCTACCAGTACCGGAAATAGCAGTAGTGAGGCCAAACGGGTTTGAAAACCTAAAATTAGGAACAACCCTCCCACCAAATGGGTAAAAACCACATAGTGAACAGCACCCCATGATGATAAGTGGAAACTACTTTGCTCAATCATATGTTGAACAACATCCCTATCATTTACGAAACTTACACCTTTGGCAAAAATAACGACCCCTAAGGCTATTCTTAGGTAATCAATCCATTGTGGGTGATGAGCATCGCCCCAATGTTCAATTTTGTGTATCAGGTTCATAACATACCTCCTTTTTATAGATGGTTATAGCCCAATAACAGTTGAACAGCAAAAAAGTTGTTCGCATGAGATGATTCACTATCAAAATGTTACGAAGTGAATACATCCCCCCGCCTACATAATACTTCAGATAAGACAAATTGCTGCCAAATCAGGCTTACGCTGTTTTCAAAATCAATCAATCAATCAATCAATCAATCAATCAATCAATCAATCAATCAATCAATCAATCAATCAATCAATCAATCAATCAATCAATCAATCAATCAACGCAACTGTAGGTTAGGAGAAAAAAAGTCGAATAACAAAGTCCCAAAATGCAGTTGTTAGTAGCCCCACAACAATACTAAAACCGATAACCAGATTGACCAGCTTGGTATTCAGATGGTATTGCTCGGCAATGATCCCCGAAGTGACCAAGGTTGGCATAGCTGCTTCGAATATACTGATCCGTGCAACAGCTCCCTTCACACCAAGTAGTAATGCAAATAGTAATACCAATGCTGGGGCAAGAATCAATTTATAACTCATCGCTGTACTGATCTGCGAAATCTGTTGTCGCCAACCATCAAACTTCAACTGTAAACCAATAGAAAATAAGGCCAAGGGCCCAACGGTGGCCACCAATTTATCGAAAAAAGGCTCGGCAACTGAAAGGTCAACAAATTGAGACAGCATTAAGGCTGTTATACAACCGATCAGGGGTGGAAAGCTGACTAACTTTCGAAGCATAAATTTGACATCGATCGTTTCGCCATCCTGGACATTCGCTTTTAGTGCATTGATGATTCCGGCAGTAGAAAGTAGAATAAATGTAGTTTGGTCGCAAATAATTGCAATCGGCAACTGGGCTTCACCAAAATAAGCTATGATCAATGGAAAGCCTATAAAGGAGGTATTGCTATAACCTGCGGCCAATTCCAAGCTACTGCGGGAGCGCTGCTTATAATTTTTACGCCGACAGTATACTTCCATAAATAACCAACTGCCTGCCCAAACGAGGATCGCGGAAAACACGGGAAACAGCAATTGTGATGACCATACGATCTTCGGAATATATTTGAAAGACACCGCCGGCAGAGCAAAATAAAGAATCCAGGTATTGATCCCTTTATGTGCTTCGGAATGAATTAAATTTGTTCGCCTTAATAACATCCCCGCTGCGATGCAAAATGCAATCATTATAAAATTAATCATGTTTTCTTATCATTTTATACGACACAAAGGTGCGATAGTAGAGCAGGCAATAACATGTACAAATACATTATTTTTATGTACATTTAAAGATATATATCAGGAGAGCAATGCGCAAAAAACAGTTTGAACCTTTACGGATCAGTGAATTTATTGAGGATAGTTTTCATTTGCCTCCACACGAGCAAAATTATTATGAGCTTGTTTATATTCGTTCGGGCAAAGGAACCCATGTGATCAACAAATTTGAACTGAATTATGAACCTGGCGATGTGTTCTTAATTAGTCCGGCAGACAAGCATTATTTTAACATTGAAGAAAAGACCCATTTTTTGTTTATTTTATTTACAGACACCTACTTCCTGCAGAATAAACGTAATCTAAAGCGCTATGCCTGGATTATGGAGCTAATGAACGATAAAGGATTAAAGGAACGCAAACTGTATATGGAGGAGCACCATCGCCTGATTTATTCACATATCCTGGAAGCTGTCCGACTATATAGTAATACCACTGTCAACGAGCGTTCTGATTGGCTATTTGACCAACTCGTTGCGATCTTTGGGCTCTACAAAGAAATATCAGAAACACAACGCTTACCCCAGCAGCATGAACTATATGTAGACCGATCGATTTCGGCTTATATTCATCGCTATATTTTTTCGCCCGAAAAACTTCAGGTCAGCCTGCTGGCTCAGAAATTTAATATTGCTCCATCCTATTTTGGAATCTACTTTAAGAAGAACTTCGGCACCAGTTTAAGAGCCTATATCAACAGCTACCGGATTGAACTCATCGAGAACAGACTTAAATCCAAAGATTATACCTTGAAACAAATTGCTGCAGAACTCGGATTTACCGACGAGAGTCATCTTTCCCATTTCTACAAACGCGCCAAGGGATTCAGCCCGTTATATTTCCGAACCCATCTGACTAAATAATAAGCGCTCCCGATAATCCATTATGTATACTCGTCAGAAAAAGTCAATTGATAAACTAATTTTTGGGTGGAATGACACTATAAAATTTCAGGCCCTCCGCTTCAAACTTTTTGTATAACACAAGCAGCACATCGTTTTTAAGCGACGAGGCATTGGCTGCGGCGTTTACCCAGCAGTAAACACTCAGGTAGATCATCTCGGCACTGATATCCTGTATGCTGATCCCGCTATCTCTATCCTGTATATAATGTGGGCTGGACATCATCGCATCTTTAATCCATTCTTTCGCTTTGTCCAGATCGGCCTGTCGATCGATATGGAGTACAAAGCTTGTTTTGCTGTATTCCTGTGATAAAGTCCAATTGACGACTCTTCCAGAGAGTAAATCGCCATTTGGAATGATAACATCGGCACCATCTGCAGTTTTTAGGACACTGGCGCGTATACCGATTTCTTTGACCCGCCCTTTTTTGTCGGCAAGTTCAATTTGGTCACCCACCCGAAATGGCTTGTCAAAAACCAGAATAATGCCCGATACAAAATTATTGATGATATTCTGCATGCCCAGACCGATACCAACACTCAGTGCTCCGATGACAACGGTAAGTTTATCCAAACTCATTCCCAGGGCAGAGATTGCCATAAAAAAACCAATCAGAATAATCGCCAATCGAAAAAGCGGAAATAGGGTCATCTTCTGATTATAGACCTGGCTAAGCTGACCGTCTTCACCGCCGAGAACAATCAAACTGATATTTTTTTGAAACCAGTTGGCCACGAGAAGCAGTAAAACAGCCACAACAAGGTTGCCAAGTGTAAAAGATATGCTTCCAATGCTACGCACTTTGCCAAAAAAGACTTCGCTCGCTGCCAATAATGTTTCTATAAATTGTAAGTTGTTTGCCAACACAATAATGGCCAAAAGCACACAGACGATCCGAAGAATTTCGGTGATGATAGCCAATGTACGCTGTTCGTTAAAACGCATCCAGAACCCCGCAGTCAGTCGATCTTTTTTAAACTGATTACGTACATCTGCCTTAATCATGTCGGCAAAATACTGTAGTGTAAAAGATTGGACTAAACCAACGGCACAGGCAATACTAAAGCTCCGCGAGTGCTCAACATGGCCAATCACATTCAAGGTAATTGCCGTGATATTGAGGATAGCGAAAACGACATAAATAAAATTGCTGATATACCCCGGACTATCTGCATTTTTGATTCGTCGCTTTGTGTAGCTAACAAGTCCCAGTGCAATCAGATTAAAGGCGATACAAACGATCCTTAAAAAGAGGTCATCGCTTACGATCATATTGACAAATACATCCAGGAGATAGAATACAATGAGGATAATGGCAATTTTACGCTGTAACCCGCTCATGCGATGCCTTAGCAAAAACATGAAGATTAACATAATGACCAATTGGGAAGCCTGCAGAATGAAACTTGGTGTAAAGAAGTTTACAAAAGGCAACAGTGTCAAGAGAAAAATAATTGTTTTTCCAACGATAGCATCAATCGCAAGTTTATGTTCAGGATCATTCTGTCGAAGGATATAGGACACCCGCACAATCCAGTAGCAATAGCCCAATCCCAATACAATCAATAGGATACGGCTCGCCCAATCGGTCCGATTAACATATTTGTCTATCGCTGTATTGTTACTATAATTACTCCGTATATTGTTTAAAATTACATCCTTTGAAATCGCCGCCGTATTTGCTTTCCAGATCGAACTTTTGCTCGATGTAGAATCGACCTTTTTACTTACATTTTTCACTTCATGCACAGCATCCAGACGCAGCAAATGGCGTTGGTTCTTGGCGATGAGTTCATCTATCGTACGGTTGATTGCCTCAAGAGAATCCATTTTTGCCGACAGCTTGAGCTGAGCATTATCAAGGTATTGGTACGCTCGACTATGATTACTGGTACTAATATCATAACGGTTGACCAAATTCCTGATCTGATCCTGGGTAATATTAAGACTGTTTGAATAATTACTGATACTGCCCTTAATAGACTTCAGCTGCCTAATTTCTTCGTGAATACTATTTTTAATTGCAGCAATGCTGTCTTTGGCCGATCCTGTATTGGTCGCAGTATACGTATTGGATTTCTCATTCAGTTGTGCAACGAAATCCGCCATTGAACCTGTTCGAATATTAGCAAGAAAAGTCAAATTGACCTTCTTCAGGTCATTGCGTAAGGAGTCATTGCCAACGCGTGTGGAATCCACAGCTGACCTTTTATTGAAGCCAACATGTGCCGCGGTTCGATCGTTACTCTGATTTCTTCTAACCTGAACTGAATCCTGTGCAAACACATGCAACTGAAAAGCCAAGAGACTTAAGACAAAAATAAAACGCTTAACAATGCCCAATTTCATACTTCTAATTTTGTTGATTTCCTTACCTGACAATGTGTAGCCAAATGCGATGAACACTACATCTTGCAAAGAAAGGACCAAAGGTATTTCTTCGACAAAAATAACTTATCTCCCGTTAAAATCGAATAGCATCCGATAGTTTTAGTTCTTCCAGTCGTTTTACTTTATCATCACGATAAAATAAATTCATCGTCTCAAAAGGAATTAATTTCAAGTCTTTGTTGACGATATGGACACATGATTTTTTGACAGCACGAACGTCAAAATCGTAGGCATCCATAAAATTCATAATGATAATTCGGAAAAGATTGTCGTAATCAAGATCAGGTGCGCAGACTTCGGGTAAACAGCAAAGCAACTGGTTTACTTTTGGCTTTACCTTATCCACAGAAATTCCCGTGCTAAATATATCCAGCAATTGCATCTGAACACCTTTGTCCTGTTCATATACAATGGTGTTGCGCGATTGGCTATTTAACAAAATAGCAGGATCAATATGTCGGGTCAAAGGTATACGCTCCGCTCCTATTTTCAGTATATAGCCCATCGCCAAAGCATCAGGATTACAAGGAACAGGAATAATATCATGTGGGTCCAATAGTGGATATTGATTCAGGATTTCCTGACGTACCTCCGTTAATGTCATTTTATGTTGCTGTGCATCGGCCGCATTTCGACCGGCAATTTCCACCGGTTGAAAGGTTACCCCCCGTACACATCGCTGTTGTAAGGCGTAATCCAATATTTCACCTATTTCATCATCGTTGGTTCCTTTTTCCAGGACAACGACCAAGGTTGTACTTAGATTGAGTGCATTTAATTTGTCTATGGCCTTTTTACGGATATCCGTAAGATCTTTGCCCCGGAATTTTTCAAGCACCGATGGGCGAAAGGAATCGAACTGGAGATAGATTTCAAATTCAGGCGCATAAGTCGCGAGTTGCTCAGCAAAACCAGGATCATTTGCAATTCTGATCCCATTCGTATTGAGCATGAGATGCTTAATAGGCTTTGTTTTCGCAATGTCTAAAATCTTAAAAAAATCAGGATGTATGGTTGGCTCTCCACCGCTGATCTGAACCACATCCGGTTCACCTTCACTTTCGACGATTTTGTCAAACATCCGTTCAATTTCTTCCAGCGAGCGATGTCGTCCATAATGGGGCGAGGACATGGCATAACAGGTTGGACAGGTCAAATTACAGCGGTCGGTCACTTCGATGATAGAAAGGCAACTGTGCTGTTCATGATCGACGCATAAGCCACAATCATAAGGACAGCCATAATGTACTTCATTATCAAATTTCAAAGGTGTTTCTGAGGCTTTATTATAATTCCGAATATTCTTATAATAGTCAACATCAGTTGCAATCAGTGTTTTAAAAAAGCCATGATCAGGACAGTTTTTTGTCATAAATACCTGTTCATCCTCGATAATAATCTTGGCACCAACACGCGAAAGGCATGTTGGACATAGGCTGATGGTGTAATCGTAATATGTATAGTTTCTAACTGGCATAAAGCTGATCTCTAGTTCATAAAGGTAAGTCCACAGGCAAGTCCCCCTGCCAACATTGCTCCAATTCCGCCCAACAATACTTTAAGCCAGGGATTGACATTGAATTTTGATTCTTTATTTCCAGCTTTAATAATCGAGCCGATAATAATAACCAAAAGTGCAATACCGATCACAATAGCACCTATAGTAAGTAGAAAAAGTCCCAACATCGCAGTACTTTCCGATCCAAATGACCCCTCAAGCAAATACATAATTTCTATTTTTTGATTAAACGTTCATTTTTTAATAAATAAATATAATAAATTATCACCACGATGCAGGTAATTTGTATGGTACTTAGCCCCAAAAGTATAATTGCCCGTGGCTTAATAAAGTCCAATAGGAAACGAAAACTAAAATAACTAAGCATAAAAAGCTGAAACAACACACCATTTCGATAATTGTATCGTCGTTTAAAAAGTTGGAGTCCTACAAATAAGAGTAGTAAAAATGCGATTTCATACAGCGCTACCGGATGCCGTTTATAGGGATCCCCCAGATACATCCCCAATGGAGACGTTGTGGGTAAACCATAGGTCTGCTCGAATACCCCCGTATAAAAACAACCTACCCTACCAATGGAAATTGCACTAATCAAGGGAAAGACCATCCGATCACCGGTACTTTCTTTTTTACCCATGATCTTTTTCATCCCTTCCACGGCAACCAAACCTCCTGCCAAGCCACCGATTATCGTATTGTTCACCCAGATGTAAGCCCATTTATGTGTCGCATTGAGCAATTCAGCCGGGCGTTCGAGAGAACCGATGACATGTGAGCCGATTAAAGCCCCTAGACCGGCAGCAATAACAATAAGAAGGGAATTGGTATGCCCTAAACTTTCCTGATCCTTCCATTTGAGCAGCTGATAATAACGCATACCAATAAACATCCCCAATCCTTCCATAAAAGGATGTAGGAGAAGTGTTTTCCCAAACAAATCTATCGTAACCGGAAATTCAATCGCCATAAGCATAAACAAGTATACGAAAGACGATCAAGAAAATGATAAACAAAAGTTTCTGCACATAGGACAAAACTCTTAAAACCAAAAAGCCAGTCTGAAGAACAGACTGGCTTTTAAATAAATATTTTAAAAACGGGAGCTTATAGCTGATTGCTATACACAAATCGGATTTCCTCACGTAGATTATAACGCGAGGCCATCACTTCGCCATAAGCGCCTGCGGAACGAATGGCAATTAAGTCACCACGTTTTGAAACGGGAAGTGGTACTTCCTTACCAAAGCAGTCGGACGATTCACAGATTGGCCCAACCACATCGTAGTTAATGGCTTCGGCGCTGTCTGTCGCGCTGATATTTTCAATTTTATGATAGGCCTGATACAAGGCCGGGCGCATTAATTCAGTCATTCCAGCATCCAATACCAAGAAGTTTTTCTTGACACCATTTTTGACATACAACACGCGGCTAACAAGGCTTCCGCATTGTGCGACCAAAGCCCGCCCCAATTCAAAGTGCACTTCTTGCTGTGCTGTGCGCTCCAGGAAGCGGTCGAAAATATCAAAATAGGCTTCAAAATCAGGAATTGTATTTCCATCAGGATTTTTATAATCAATCCCCAATCCGCCACCGACATTCAATACACGGATTTGTGTACCGCGTTCTTCAAACCAGTTTTTCCATTCATTGACCTTCACGCACAGGCTTTTGAATACGGTCATATCCGTAATCTGTGAACCTACGTGAAAATGAAGACCAACCAATTCAATAGATTCACATTTTTTAAGCACGGCTGCACATTTTTCCAAATCGGCATTGGGCACACCAAATTTGTTTTCATCAAGCCCTGTTGTAATATAATGATGGGTGTGTGCATCCACATTTGGGTTGATCCGTAAAGCCACATTTGCTTTTACACCTTTCTTTGAGGCAAGCTCATTGATGACCTCAAGCTCCTGAATGGATTCCACATTAAAAGCAAAAATATTTTGATCGAGCGCATAATTGATTTCCTTATCAGATTTACCAACTCCCGCAAAAGTGACTTTCTTGGAATCAAAGCCACATTCAATGGCTTTCTTTACCTCATTGCCACTCACACAATCCGCACCAAAGCCGATCTCTTGAATCGCCTTCAATAACTCGTCATTAAAATTGGCCTTTAATGCATAGTGAACATGAAATCCCCGTTTGTGGGACGCAGCATGCGCAGCCTCCAGGGTCTTGTTTAACACATTCAGATCATAATAATAAAACGGCGTTTCTTTCTCTGCAAACTTCGCCGCGATACCTGTATTTATCATATAAAAACCTACTTCTTAAAATAAACGATTGTGCAATGAACGTAATGCTTCTGTTTTATGATCTGAATTCAATAGAATCGACACGTTAAAGTCTGAACCACCGTAAGAAATCATACGAACTGGAAGGTGTTTTACAGCGTCAAGTACGCGAGCAGCATAACCATGGCTATTCAAACCGAAATCGCCTACAACGCATACAATTGTCTGATCACCATCTACTGTTACAGAACCAAAATCCTCCACTTCTTTGATAATATCAGCCAAATTGGTTGTATCATCAATGGTCAACGATACCGCCACTTCCGAAGTTGTGATCATATCGATTGGTGTTTTATAACGTTCGAATATTTCAAAAACACGACGTAGGAAACCATAGGCAAGTAGCATACGCGATGAGTGGATGTGAATTGCCGTGATACCGTCTTTCGCGGCAATGGCGCGAATACAACCTTTCTGAGCACCGTCCTTACTGATCAAAGTCCCTTTTGCATTGGGCTCCATCGTATTCAATAACCGAACCGGAACGTTATATTTTTGCGCTGGGAATACCGATTGTGGATGTAAAATTTTAGCACCAAAATAAGCCAGCTCCGCAGCTTCATCAAAGCTTAGATGTGCAATCGGTGTTGTTCCTTTGACAACACGAGGATCATTATTGTGCATCCCATCGATGTCCGTCCAGATCTGAACTTCCTCCGCACGGATTGCTGCGCCGATCAATGAAGCCGTATAATCTGAACCACCACGGCGCAAATTATCGATTTCACCAAATGAATTTCGGCAAATAAAACCTTGTGTGATAAATAACGTATTTTCTGGGCTCTGTGCCAAAATATGACTTAGTTTTTCGCCAATGTATTCCACCATAGGCTCATTATCCTCATCAATTTTCATAAAATCCAGGGCTGGTAACAACACAGATTTTATACCGATTTCGTTCAAATAGAAATGCCATAAAGCAGTAGACATCAATTCACCTTGCGCCAGAATAACTTTTTCTTCAATAGGTGTAAATAATTCATTGGCTAAAGTAGAAATCAGATTAAAATGGTAATCGATCAATTCTTTACCATTTTTATAACCTTGTTCAGTGCTGAAAAGTTCTTTAATAAGGTCTTCGTACTTATCCTTATGCTTCTTGACCAAATCTTTAGCTTCGTCCTTCTTACCTGCTGTGTAAGCTTGACCTATTTCAACCAAAGCATTTGTCGTTCCAGCAACTGCGGACAATACGACGATCTGACGTTCAGCAGGGTTTACAATATCCAACAACCCTTTGATACGTGCTGCACTTCCCACGGAAGTACCACCAAATTTTAAAACTTTCATACTGAAGTTACAATTATTAAATTTCTGTGTGCCAATATAGGCAATTCATGAATTTATATTAAAAAAAATGCGGCACAAAATCATGAAAGTTTTGTGCCGCATATCTTATATGTTATGCGGAAGAATTACTTCTTCAAGTTTTCGATCAGTAGACCGGCCAATTCTTCGCCGATTCTTTCTTGAGCTTCATTGGTCGCCGCCCCAATATGTGGCGTCAACGAAATTTTTGGATGTTTTAAGATCTCTTCGCGTGGAGTAGGTTCATTATCGAATACATCTAAACCGGCGAATGCAACTTTACCCGAATCCAATGCTTTCACTAATTCCAATTCATCAATAACGCCGCCTCTCGAGGCATTAACTAAGCCAACACCATCTTTCAATAATGGGAACTCTGCAGCTCCGATAGCTGGTTTATCCAAAAATGGAACGTGTAAAGAGATAAAATCTGAAACTTTAAATAAGTTGTCCATCTCCACTTGTTGAATAGGTACCTCAACTTGGATACCACCTGAAAGTGTTATGGTCAATGTTTTTGGTCCTTCGAACAAATCCGTGTAAACCACATCCATCCCCAGACCAATGGCGATTTTGGCAACTTCGCGACCGATACGACCAAATCCAACGATACCGATCGTTTTACCACGAAGCTCAGTACCAGCACCATAAGCTTTTTTAAGGGCGCCAAATTTTGTATTGCCCTCAACAGGCATTTTTCTATTAGAATCGTATAAGAAACGTACACCATTCAATAGGTGAGCAAAAACCAGCTCAGCAACTGATAAAGAAGATGCTGCAGGGGTATTGACAACAGCAATCCCTTTTGAACGGGCGTAGTCTACATCAATATTATCCATGCCTACTCCACCACGGCCGATAACTTTCAAGTTAGGGCAGCCATCAATCAGGGCCTGACGTACTTTAGTTGCACTACGTACCGTGATTGCATCATAAGCAAGGAGCTTTTCTGGAAGCTCTTCTTGCGGAATATGAGTTGTATCTACACTATGACCTGCATCTTCCAGCATTTTCTTTCCTAGTGGATCGATACCGTCATTCGCTAATATTTTCATCTTTATAATTCGTTTTTAAAGGTATCAGTGCCGTTCAACTCATCGGAAGATCCAACCAGGTGAATACAATACGACCTCTATAATTCTTAATCTAACTAATTATCTGTTTGTCAACTGCTAAATTTCAGCAACATGCACACTGCCTTATGCCGTATGCGTGTCCTCAAATTCTTTCATTGCATCAATCAACGCATTTACGCTGCTTAATGGTAAAGCATTGTAAATCGAAGCTCTAAATCCACCTACAGAACGGTGACCTTTGATTCCGATCAAATTACGCTCTTTTGCCAAAGCCAAAAATTCAGCTTCCAACTCTGGTGTATCCATTACAAAAGTAACATTCATGCGTGAACGATCTTCAACAGCTGCAGTACCTTTGAACAATGGGTTACGGTCGATTTCATCGTATAAAGCACGTGCTTTGATGATATTCTCTTGCTCCAATACAGAAACACCGCCCTTTGCTTTTAACCAACGAAGGTTTAACATCGAAACAAAGATCGAATATACCGGTGGAGTATTGTACATTGAACCACCATTGATATGCAATTGATAATCCAACATCGACGGAAGAACACGTCCTGATTTACCTAAGATATCATCTTTAACAATCACGAGTGTAACACCTGCAGGGCCCATATTTTTTTGAGCACCAGCATAGATCAAATCATAGTCAGCAACATTGATCTCACGTGAGAAAATATCAGAAGACATATCAACAACCACTGGCAATGCCGTTTCAGGTTTATCAAAAACCTCAGTACCGTAAATGGTATTGTTAGCTGTATAATGAAAATATGCAGCATCTGTTGGGATGGCATATCCCTTAGGGATGTAGGAATAATTTTTATCAATCGACGAAGCTACAACATCTACTGTACCGAATTTTTTAGCTTCTTTTAATGCTTTTGTAGCCCAGACACCAGTATCCAAATAAGCAGCTTTACCTCCTTCAGGTAAAAGATTCAACGGCGCCATTGCAAATTGCAAACTAGCCCCTCCTTGAAGGAAAAGAATCGAATATCCCTGAGGTACTGCCAATAACTCGCGTACTAATTGTGTGGCTTCGTCTATCACTGCTTCAAACTCTTTGGAACGGTGAGAGATCTCTAAAATTGATAAACCGGTGTTGTTAAAATCAATTACAGCTTCTGAGGCTTGTTGAAATACTTCCTTTGGCAGAATACATGGACCTGCTCCAAAATTATGTTTCATTGATGTTATAGTTTGTTTGATTGCTATTCTTTAACCCTAGCTAAGCAATCCGTTGTTTAAAAACCAAAGGTAAAATAAAATTATATATTTTTCAACTAATCTGTTTTTTTATTGAAAATTTATAAAATTCTAAATGATTTCAATAAAAAGATCGCACAACAAACACCTAGTTCAATGCAAAAAATATCAAATAAGCAGCACTTTCCACGCCATATCTACCTGATTATCTTGCAAATACTCCTTAGCTTTAAGTTGAAGATGGGTATTACGGGCGGATTGATCGCCAATAAAGGCATTAAGCAATTCGTAAATTTCAGGGAGACTAGTTATATCATCTACCTCATGTGGAGTGGGTAAACGTTCGATCTGAGCCAACTTAATTTTCTCGTTTTCCGTAAAAATATTCGATTCCCTTATAAAAGGAGGAAGCTGATTGTAATCCATAAAAAAGCAGAAATTTTATTCAAATTTCTGCTTAATATCTCAGAAAATAAAATTCTTATATTTTTTCGATAATTCGATCGGCAAATTCACTTGTTTTGACTAATGTAGCATCATCCATTAAATTGTAAAAATCTACGGTCACGGTCTTGGCAATTATGGTTTCGCCCAAGGCCTTAACAATTGCCGCCGCTGCTTCTGTCCATCCAAGGTATTCGAGTAGCATAACACCGCTTAAAATAACCGACGAAGGATTCATGGTATTGGTATTTGCAAAACGAGGTGCTGTGCCGTGAGTAGCTTCAAAAACAGCATGCCCTGTTTTAAAATTGATATTAGCTCCCGGTGCGATCCCTATACCGCCAACCATTGCGGCCAGCGCATCAGAAATATAATCACCGTTCAGATTTAAAGTTGCCACAACGGAAAAATCCCGTGGATTAAGTAAGATCTGCTGTAAAAAATTGTCGGCAATAATATCTTTAATCAAAATTTTACCTGAATCCAAGGCGGCTTTTTGTTCCTGATTAGCAACCTCCGCACCTTTTTCTGCTTTCGTTCGCTCCCATTGTCCCCAGGTATACGTTTTGTCGGCAAATTCCGTTTCAGCAACCTCATACCCCCAAATCTTAAAAGCACCCTCCGTAAATTTCATGATATTTCCTTTGTGAACAATCGTCACTGAAGGTAAATTGTGATGAATAGCATGTTCTATTGCCGCACGGACCAGTCTTTTCGACCCTTCCTCAGAAACCAGTTTGACACCGACTCCTGTTGTGGCCGAGAAATTGTAATCAATATCAAGCTCGTCATGCAAGAAATCCTGAAACCTGTTGGCTTCAGCTGTTCCCGCCTGAAACTCTATTCCAGCATAAATATCCTCCGTATTTTCACGAAAAATCACCATATCCACATATTCCGGATGTTTGACTGGTGAAGGTACGCCCACAAACCATTTTGTCGGCCTTTGACATACGTAGAGATCCAAATCCTTACGCAAAGCAACATTCAAAGAACGGATTCCGCCGCCTACTGGCGTGGTTAGTGGCCCTTTAATTCCAACGAGGTATTCTTTTAGTACATTTAGGGTATCTTTTGGTAGCCATTCGCCTGTTTCGTTAAAAGCTTTTTCACCTGCCAGCACCTCCTTCCATGTTATTTTCCGTTTTCCATCATACGCTTTCTCCACCGCTTGATCAAAAACACGCACTGCCGCATGCCAAAGATCAGGACCAATACCGTCGCCGATAATAAAAGGAATTGTTGGAAAATCTGGAACCTGTAAAGTTCCTTCACTTGACATTGTAATCTTATTTGACATAACCTTCAATTTTAACGGACAATTACTATCCCTTATTAAACATATTTCCGATCTCTTTGCTAATTTTTCTAAAGATTGGAGCTGCTTCAACATCTTCATACTCGTCGATGTGTGCATTTTCCACTCTACTAGGAAACACTAAAACAAGATTTTCGTTTGCATAAATACGATCTAATTTCTTTGCTACCCCATCTAGAGAATCACGATAGGAAACTTCTCCATTTCTGGCCGAAACAAAAATAAACATCGCATCTTCTTCCTTAAACGCTTTAAGGCCCTGCAAATTGTCCCAGGCATCGTAATACTCAAAGGTGACAGGAACAGAATTTTTCAGCTCAACAAGATGTTCTTTAATGGCGGCAGCAGAGCGTTCATCAACAACAAATGTTACCGGAACGGATAGCTCCTGCGCCAGTTTAACAACCTTCTCCAGCCAATACTCGAACCCAAATTCTGCCTCGCACATGGGTGGTGCAAAAACGACAATGGATTTATTAGAAATAAAAGGTTTTTTAAAATGACATAACATCACATTAGCCGAGGTTCTGTTTAAGATACTTTCCGTTTTTTCTCCAACAAACTTATCCATAAAATTGGCCGCACTCGGCCAGCCCAAAACAATACAATTGGCAGAAACTTCTTTTGCCGACCGTGCAACCCCGCTAGCAATGTTTAAATCTATTGTGGCACTGATATTAACATTGGTTTCACTACCCGAAGCATACCTGACCATGTTATCCAGGTTCTTCCGTGCTTTGGACATGTTTAATTGAGCCTGCTCATTATCCTTCACAACGGACACGATATTGACTGGATAGGAACATTTCTTACTTTTAATATAGGTTGAAAAATCCAAAATAGGCTCCATATTATCCATGTTAGCGATAGATATCAAGATGTTTTCATCTTTTTCCTTCACCACATCTGTATGTTCTTCGTCCTGTTCACCATCCATAACCACTTTACGCGAGGCATTCCCTGTAACCACTGTAGCGACAATACAGGTAACCAAAATCAACAGAATCGTACCATTAAGCACATTCTCATCGATAATACCGTTCTTATGTCCAACCATGATTACAGCTAGTGTTGCAGCAGCATGAGCACTACTTAAACCAAATATCAGATTGCGCTGACCACGGCTATATTTAAAAACGAGCTGCGTCAACCATGCGGCCACATATTTACCGACGATAGCCACAACGGTCAGTGTTCCAGCAATAATAAGTGCCTGCGGCCCCTTCAAAATCACGCTGACATCGACAATCATCCCCACAGATATCAAGAAGAAAGGAATAAAAATCGCATTGCCGATAAACTCAATTCGGTTCATCAAAGCGGAAGAGTGTGGTATCAGTTTGTTGAGAGCCAGACCGGCAACGAAAGCCCCAATAATAGGCTCAAGGCCGGCAATTTCCGCTAAAAATGCAGCAAAAAACACGACAGAGAGCACGAAGATATAATTGGATGTCTTCTCACTCCCCAAGCGTTCAAAAAACCATTTTGCAATCCTTGGAATAACACCAAACATGATAAACAGGAAAATAGCAAAGGAAATCGTCAGGGTAATCCAAAATTCATTGCCAATATTTCCCTGAGAAACGCCGGTAATCACCGCAAGAATAATCAGCACGGCCGTATCCGTCAGGATTGTTCCACCTATCGTGATCGCAACAGCCTCCATTTTAGAAATACCATAGCTATTTACGATGGGATAAGAAACCAGCGTATGGGTAGCAAACATGCTTGATATCAACAAACTCGGTAAAACACCGTAGCCCAGTAAAAAATGACAAACAGGATAGCCAATACTGATCGGAACAATAAATGTTAAAAAGCCAAAAAGTAAACTCTTATTCTTGGTCTTTTTAAACTCATTCATATCCAACTCCAAACCAGCAATAAACATGATATAGAGCAGGCCTATTGTTGAAAACAGTGTGATAGCCGAGTTTTTTTCCAACCAGTTGAGTCCATGTGGTCCAATAATAACACCAGATATAATCAATCCAATAATACCCGGAACCTTAATCGGTCGCAGTACGATCGGTGATAACAGGATAATAAAAAGTACCAGCGAAAATATAAGTACAGGATTTTGTAAAGGCGCTTCGAAAGCGTGAGAAATATGCTCAAAAGTTTTATTCATAAGTGCTTGTATACTAGCCGTAATATGTATATACTTATTTTTCTATACAGCTCGAAAAATAGTTAACAGCACTAAAAATACGATTTTTTCAAGAAAGCGAAGCCTAAAAGTAGTGTTACTTAAAAGAAATGGCTTTGATCGGACTAATCTTGGTAATTAGCATTGACGGAATAAATAATGAGATCATTCCGATAAACACGACAGCCAAATTGACCAAAATCACATCAGACCATTGAAGTTGAACGGCCACATAGGAGATATAGTAGGTGTTCTCATCCAATTTAAAGAAATGGGTAAAATCCTGAAAAAAGTAAAAACCTAAGCCAATAAGATTACCGATTAATAATCCCAGACCGATGAGGTACAAGGCACTGTACATGAAGACGCGGCGAATTCCGGCATTGTGATACCCCAATGCCTTTAAGATACCGATCATTGAAGTCCGCTCAAGAATGGTGATCAGCAAGGCGGAGATCATATTGATAATAGCAACAACCGTCATCAGTATAAAAATGATTTTGGTGTTCATGTCAAGCAATTCCAGCCACTGAAAAATATCAGGGACCTGATCCTTGATATTGATTGCCTGCATATCGATAGGCAACAGATCTTCAACCTTGTTCGTTGTCTGTTCGAGCTGACTAAAATCTTTAACCCGAATCTCATAGCCCCCTACTTCATGATCATCGAGGTTGCTTAGTTTACGAATGACATTGAGAGACCCGATCACATAAACCTTATCTAATTCTTCGGAGCCTGTATTAAAAATGCCCTTAATGACAAATTTACGTTTACGTATAGGATCCTGCACGAAATACATAATAAAATCGTCACCGACTTTTAGGAGCAGTCGATCTGCGAGATACTTGGACACCAAAATCTGATTATCCGCATTATCCGATTTAAAGTCTATCATGCTCCCTTCCACCAGCATACGCTGAAAGGGCTGCTGATTATACAAGGAATCGATACCTTTGAGAACCACTCCTTCAACTTCATCGTTGACATTAATGATGCCGGCCTTGGTCGCAAAGGAACTGATTGAGTTGACTTGGGGAATCGCTAATATGGACTTACGGACCTCCGGTGTAAGTGTTATGGGTGAATTCTCGTAAGACTTATTCAGGTCGTAACGTAAAACCAATACATCGGCAAAAAAACTCCGTTGCTTACTGATAATCTCTCCCTTAAATCCGCGCAATACCGCAATAGATATGATAATCGCTGCAATAGCAAGAGCAATTGCACCAATAGTCACCCGAACGATCAATTTTGAGAACGTTCTTTTTCCAGAAAATGCGATCCGATTTGCTAAAAAATAAGGAAAATTCAAGCTTTCAATATATTTATGTAACTTCGCAAAGTTATAAAAATTTGTTATTTACAAAACTGAAATGACAAATAATTAGGCGTTTTTCAGTAGGCTATTCAACAAGGAGGCCCCTATACTGGTTTAAAGAGTTTTATAAAAATTACAAGTATTATGCGTATTATTTTCATGGGTACTCCCGATTTTGCTGTAGCTTCACTTGAAGCACTGATTCAGTCTGGCGAACAAGTTGTCGCTGTGGTTACGGTACCGGACAAACCTGCAGGACGTGGACAAAAAATACATGAATCTGCTGTGAAAATATTTGCTACGCAACATAATATCCCAGTTCTTCAACCAGTGAAACTCCGTGATGAGGCATTTTTAGATGAACTGAAAAGTTTTCAGGCGGACCTACAGGTTGTGGTAGCATTCCGCATGCTTCCTGAGATCGTCTGGAATATGCCTAAATTTGGAACAATCAATGTCCACGCCTCACTCCTTCCACAATACCGGGGGGCAGCACCGATAAATCATGCAATCATCAATGGAGAGAAAGAATCGGGCGTAACGACATTTTTACTGCAGCACGAAATCGACACGGGAAACATCTTATTGTCGAAAAAAGTTGCCATCAAAGAAACAGACAATGCGGGTGATCTTCACGATAACCTCATGGTTGCCGGAGCAGAAACTCTCCTGCAAACCATTCAGCAATTAAAGGCTGGAGCCTTGCAGCCCAAACCTCAAGACGTCCTTCTCACAACGGAGCCGCTCAAACATGCGCCAAAAATTTTCAAAGAAGACTGTAAAATAAACTGGGATCAGCCCACTGCACAAGTGTATAACTTCATTCGCGGTTTAAGCCCCTATCCAGCGGCATTTACCCTCTTAAATGATAAGGTCCTAAAAATCTATAGCACAGAAAAAGAACTTGTCAATACAGCTACAATACCGGGAACCATAGAAACTGACAAGAAAAGTTTCTTAAAAATTGCGGCGCAAGACGGCTATATTGTCATTTCTGACCTTCAACTCGAAGGGAAGAAAAGAATGAATGTAGTCGATTTTTTAAAAGGCTATCGATTTTAGCCTTTTTCATCACCACCATCATAATATTGCAGCAGATCACCAGGCTGACAGTCTAGCGCCTTGCATATCGCTTCAAGGGTATCTAATCGCAATGCCTTCGCCTTTTGATTCTTGATGATTGAAAGATTGGAAAGGGTAATTCCGACATTGTCACTCAATTGGTTAAGCGACATTTTTTTCTCTTTCATTATTTTATCCAAGTGAATTAAGATTGGCATAATATAATTTTTATTCTTTTAAATTTATTTAATGTCACTAATAAAACAAAAGATCCATCTTTTTGTTTTATCATAAAATTATCATTTTAAAATAAATTTGAGGAATGCATATTGCATAATAAATCAGCTACCGTCGAGTTAAATTGTCTAGAATAAGAAAAAAAAATTAAACCCTTTAGCACTTTAAATATCAAACAGTTGAATATTACAGCAACAGATAAGAAGAAAAAAAATATTAAAATGGAATAGTTTTTGATGATTAAAAATTGAAACTCAAAAAAACCTAACTCATTAAATATGAGTGGCTAGATAATCAATTTTCCATTAATAATTCAAAAATTTTTCGTATTTTCGCAAACATTTCTTAGAGAGGAGAATTAATAAAAATTAATGAGACAGCTCAAAATTACACAATCTATCACCAATCGTGAGTCACAGTCTTTGGACAAATACTTACACGAAATTGGTAAAGTAGACTTAATTACAGCAGAAGAAGAAGTAGAATTAGCACAGCGTATCCGCGAAGGCGATCAAGTTGCCTTGGAAAAATTGACTAAAACCAACCTTCGTTTCGTAGTATCAGTAGCAAAACAATATCAAAATCAAGGTTTAACCTTAGGTGATTTAATCAATGAAGGTAACCTGGGCTTAATTAAAGCAGCTAAACGTTTTGACGAGACAAAGGGGTTTAAATTCATTTCTTATGCCGTTTGGTGGATTCGCCAATCTATTCTTCAAGCAATTGCTGAACAATCGCGTATCGTACGTCTGCCATTGAACCAAGTCGGTTCATTGAGCAAAATCAGTAAGGCTTTCTCAAAACTAGAACAAGAATACGAACGGGAACCATCTCCAGAAGAATTGGCGGATATCCTTGAAACCACAGTAGACAAGGTTTCGGATACCCTAAGTAACTCTGGCCGTCACGTATCTATGGACGCTCCCTTTGTTCAAGGTGAAGAAAACACACTTTTGGACGTTTTGGAGAACCATGATCCAGACACAGACAGTTCTTTGATTGATGAGTCTCTATCAGAAGAAATCAAACGATCATTGGCAACATTGACAGAAAGAGAACGTGAAATTATCGTACTTTTCTTCGGCTTAGGTTCCAATCACCAATTGTCGTTAGAGGAAATCGGAGAGAAATTCAATTTGACACGTGAACGTGTTCGTCAGATCAAAGATAAAGCTCTTCAGCGTTTGAGACACACTTCAAGAAGCAAAATCTTAAAATCCTATTTGGGTTAACAAGAGATACTTATTAGACATTTTGGCAATCCCAATCAGAAATGGTTGGGATTTTTTTTGTCCATAATTTTTTGTCCAATAGAAAAAGGGTTGCCTACTGAGCAGCCAACCCTTTTTCTATTTTCCAAGATTCCTGTTATTTAGAATCCGGCATCAAGATAAATTCAAAAAGTCGATCTCTTTTCAAATATTTCCCGGCAACGTCCTGCACTGACTTTGAAGTTACCTTCTTCAAATTGTCTATTCTTCGTGTATATCGCGTAAGATCAAGATCATTCTGATATGAACTTGATATGTAATTCAGCCAATAGCCATTTTCACGAAGATTTAACTCATTTTGTCGCTGTTGTTCTGCTAGGAACTTCTCAATATCTCCATTTTCGGGGCCCTGTTCCTGAATCTTTTTCACCTCATCCAATGCCGAAGCAATTAAAGCATCAGCCTTATCTACTGCGGAACCAAAACCAATGGAGAAAGCATAACGCGCTTTTGGCAGCTTACTAAAACTAGCCCGAGCACCCACTCCATAAACACCACCTTCTTTTTCCCGGAGTCTTTCAAGCAATTTGATCGTCAAAACACTCTCCAAGGCTTCCATATTAACATTTTCAGTTTCATTATAGGTATAGTCCCCATAGTAGGCCAATTGCGTACTTGCCTTTTCTTCTTTTCCCTTATGAACAACCACGCGCTCTCCCTTGCTCGGCTCCAGAATATTTAAATCCTTATAGCTCTCCCCTCTTTTAAGGGCCGGCAACGAGGCAAGATAGGTTTCTAAATAAGGCTTGATCTGATTCTCGTCAAATGACCCCACAATTGTAAACACAAAATCCGAAGCATCCGCAAATCGTTCTTTGTAGATTGCCAAAGCACGCTCCCGATCAATTTTATTGATCGTTTCTACGGTTGGGTTTTGCCGACGGACATTGTTGCCATAAAGCACTTCTTTCACTTTATCCGAGAATACATTATTTGGATTGCTCAATCTATTTTCCAAAGATCCTTTTGCCCGGGTCATGGTACTCTGGAAAATATCCTCGTCCAAGCGAGGTTCGGTAAAATAACCATAAATCAATTCAAAAGCATTCTTCAATCCTTCTTTATCTGTGCTACCTGAGATACCTTCGTAGCGTTCAGAAATGTACGGAGAGATGGAAACATCTTTTCCCGAAAGATACTTCGTAAGCTCAACGTTGTTCATTTGTCCAACGCCGCTTGCATCAATTAAAGAGGATGCATTAGAGGCCGAAAAGTAATCTGCATCGTTATAGCCAGATGTTCCACCTGGACTATACGCCATAATCTGTATCTCATCATTTTTAAAGTCCGTAGGCTTTAAGATCACTTTAACACCATTGCTTAAGGTCAATTCTTTCGCTTGAACTGCGTCAATATTTCTTGACGATACAACAGCGCCTTTCACCGGTTCTTTTGAAAGCAAGGGAAGATTGGACACTTTATCTTCATAAGCTGTCACAGGAGTCTCTTCAACTGCTTTTACCCAGCTCATTACGGTAGACTCAGCCGGTAAGTTGGCCTTATCCTTCTCTGGCCCCATAACCAAAACATCGCGGTTCAGATCGGTATAATATTTTTTCACCAAGCCATTTACTTCTGACAGCTTCAACGTTGGCAACAGCTGTTTAGTCAAACGATAGGCGTTTTCATTACTTAAAGCGGGTTCATCATCAATAAAATAATTTAGATAACGGTTGACGTAACTATCCGATTTCTTTTTGTCACGCTCGATAAAAGACATCTCGTTACCTTTTTTCATATCTGCGATGGCACGATCCAACTCCGTCTGTGTAAAACCGTATTTTTGAATACGCTCAAATTCTGTTAGCATCGCCTTAAATCCGGATTCCAACTCGCCCGGTTTTGGGACCACCAGCAATGAAAAAGTATTAAGGTTAGCAACAAAATCGCTGATACTTCCACCTGCCTGCATAAAAGGAGGGTTCGGTTGCTGCATCAATTCAGAAAAACGACCTGCGATCATCTGATTGAAAACACTCTTCAACAGCTCGTTTCTATAATCTCCTACAGTGGAAACTTTTTCTTTTTCACTTTTAATCAAAATCTGCGCGACGGTATAAGGCAGTTCCGGATCTGAAATTGCCAAGAACTGGTTCTTGTTTAACAAATCAACACGATATTTTTTACGCTCCAATGCTTTTTTTGGCATTTTCATATCGGAAAACATAACTTTCACCCTTTCTTCCATTTCCTTAGGATCAATATCGCCAACAATGATTAGAGCCTGTAAATCTGGGCGATACCAGTCTTGGTGGAATTTGCGTATTTCTGTATAAGGAAATGTTTTCAGGATCTGTTCA
Source organism: Sphingobacterium sp. HSC-15S19 (assembly GCF_050433745.1). Taxonomy (NCBI): domain Bacteria; kingdom Pseudomonadati; phylum Bacteroidota; class Sphingobacteriia; order Sphingobacteriales; family Sphingobacteriaceae; genus Sphingobacterium; species Sphingobacterium sp. HSC-15S19. The sequence continues at coordinate 38,919 of NZ_JBNPWQ010000017.1, read as the reverse complement.
GTTCCGATAGGCAAACGTTTGGAGTAAAGGGATCCATTGAGCAACATCGGAAAGTATTGATCCTGTAAACGCTGCTGCACTCCTCTTCCACCACGTTTTTCTTCGAGGATAACGCCTCGCTCTTTATCAATTTCTTCGCCATCCAACAAAGCATCCTGAGCCCAGTCGCGCATCACCTGTAAACCATTTTTTAAAAGTTCAGGATCATCAGAAGGAATTGGTAGCTGATAAACTGTCTGATCAAAGCTCGTATAGGCATTCAGATCCGAGCCAAATCGAACTCCTGCCTTTTGCAAGTAGTTAACCAATTCATTCTTTGGAAAATGCTTCAGGCCATTGAAGTTCATATGCTCTAAAAAATGTGCCAAACCAAGCTGTTTTTCATTTTCCAGAATGGAGCCGGCCTTCATGCCCAAATACATGGTGACACGCCCCTTAGGCTCGCTATTTTTACGAATGAAGTATGTAAATCCATTTTTCAGCTTCCCCGTGATGACTTCGTTGTCGAAGGGTAATTTTTGATTCAGGGCCAAACTATCTTGGGATAGAATCGCCCGTGCTTCCGCGGTTAACGTAGTTGGCTTTTTTGCTTCTGCTATATAGAATGTAGCCGGTAACAGAAAAGCTAATGCAAGTGGTTTAATGAATTTCATACAAAAAAATGTCTTTTTTTAGTCAGTTATTTTTGCTAATTGTTATATATTAGGGTAAACGGAACTGGAGATCAATTGTCCCAATAAATAGTAAAATACAGATCAATACTTTTTTCATTATCCAAGGAGGAATCGGGTCCCTCCATTAGGGAACGTCTCTTTGTGTTATTTATAATCTGTAAAAATTCCATCTAAAAATACAGAATAACTTTCGAAAAGAACAACAGTTAATTGTAATTTTGTTGCAAATGGATTTTGAAAACTGGAGTGATATAAAAAAGGAATTCGAACAATTCTTAAAGTTCGAAAGAGGCTTGAGCATTAATTCAATTGATGCTTACTTAAATGATGTATCCAAATTTCAGATCTACTGTGAAGACAATCATTTGGTTTTAAATACCGTAACGAGAAAGAATATACAGGAGTTTTTGGCTTGGTTGCAGGAATTTAATATTTCGCCCTTCACACAATCCAGGTTGATATCTGGCCTTAAGACATTCTTTAGCTTTTTGATGATCGAGCATGAATTCGTCAACAATCCGACCGATCTCCTTCAGGCGCCACGCTTGGCACGCAAGCTGCCCAGCGTTTTGAGCATACAGGAGATCGATCAATTAATCTCGGCAATCGATCTTTCTTCACCCGAAGGTGAACGTAATAAAACGATCATCGAAATCTTATACGGATGTGGTCTCCGTGTTTCCGAACTTGTCACCCTCAAAATATCAAACCTTTTTTTAGATGTAGAATTTATCAAAGTTGAGGGCAAGGGAAGCAAAGAACGCCTAATTCCAATTGGCCAACACGCCATTAAACACCTTCGCATCTACTTAGAAACGGTCAGACCTCATATCAAGATTAAGGCCGGAAATGAAGATATTGTATTCCTCAACAGAAGAGGCGCCGCATTATCGCGGGTTATGATCTTCTTGATCATTAAGGAACTTGCCTCAAAAATCGGGTTACAAAAAACCATCAGCCCACATACTTTTAGACATAGCTTTGCATCACACCTGGTGGAAGGCGGTGCCGACTTAAGAGCTGTACAAGATATGCTCGGTCATGAAAGTATTACCACGACCGAAATATATACACACATCGATAGGGACTACCTTCATTCCATTATTACGCAATATCACCCCAGATCTTAACTATATCGATTCCTCCTGCTTGGACATTCGAATAAGATGTGCCAAATTTTTCAACACACGATCGTGTTTCAAAACGAATGGATTGTTTTTATCCCACACGTATCCCGCTAATATTGCACAAATGCTACGTTTCACCTCCGGGTTTTCGGGTTGATGATAAAATAACTCCTGCAGATTGCCTGTATACCATTCCTGTATATATGTTGTAAAAACTGCAATCCCATCTTTCATATAGTCTTCAAATTCTGACTGCCAATCCACTGTTTCACCCTGGATCTGCCTTAAAGCTAACTTCGCCGCCAAAATACCAGATTCTGTAGCGAAACACACACCGGAAGAAAAAACAGGATCCAGGAATTCGGAACTATTGCCGGTCAAGGCATACCCTGGCCCATACATTTTACTCACCGCGGTAGAATAATTACTCAACTTACGGGGTTCAAAAACAAAAGGGACATCACCAAACCGCTTAACATAGTAATCGGACAGTTGAATAGCCCTATTTAGTGCTGTAGTGGTATCTTCGCCCAGGCTTTCGATGAACGAAGTTGGCCCCACAATTCCAACAGAAGTATTGCCATTGGAAAATGGAATTACCCACAACCAAACCTGCGTTTCCAATATATCAAAAGAAATCAGACTACCTTCTTGCCCTAGCGGTCGATTAACGTCATTGACATGGCTGAATATCGCCGAATGAGGGCTTAAACGTGAGGGTTGGTCCAAATTTAGCATGCGAGGCAAAACGCGACCATAACCCGAACAATCGATCAGAAAGTTTGCCTCTATTTTTGTTTCAACACCTTGGCTATCGCATACCGTAGTGATCGATTTTGCACCATCAAATTGTACGTCAGTTACTTCTGTACCGAAGGAAAGATCTACCCCTTTACGCATAAGCTCATTCGCCATTTCCTGATCAAAATCAGCTCTCGGTATCTGCCAGGTCCAATCCCAACCTTCGGAAAATTTATCTGAAAAATCGAAAATACAGACTTCCTTCCCGCGTATAAACCGCGCTCCAAATTTCTTTTCGAAACCTTGTGCATCCAACGCATCAAACAGCCCAGCTTCATCAAAATGATCCATCACGCGCGGTATTAGACTCTCTCCTACCACGATTCTCGGAAACTGGCTTTTTTCGACAACCTTTACCCTTGCCCCTTGTTTTTGTAAATACCCAGCAGCAACCGAACCGGAAGGTCCCGCCCCGATGATCAAAATGTCAACCTGTTCAACGTTCATTATACGCTTTGATTAAAAGAAAAAAATATTAATTTCGTGCCTGATTAATAATTGCCAAATCTATTCACAAAAAATAAAATAAAAAAAACAATTTCGAGAGTTTTTCAAAATTGCTATCCCATAAATCATGAGCTTACTCACCAACCATTTAGATTTAAAACAGTTTATCCAAATAACCTACGGAAACGAAAAATTGGATATCGATGACGATATTTGGGAAAAAGTAGATGCTAGCCACAATTTTCTTCAGAAATTTGCTGAAAACAAAGTAATTTATGGTGTCAATACCGGTTTTGGCCCCATGGCTCAATATCGGATTAAAGACGAAGACCGCACTAAACTTCAATACAATCTAATTCGCAGCCATGCCTCAGGAACAGGACGACTTCTTGATCCGCTTCAGGTAAAAAGCACGATTTTAGCACGCTTAAATACATTAACCCTCGGTTATTCAGGAGTCCATAAGTCCACCATTGCTTTGATGAAAGAATTGATCAACCGCAATATTTATCCCGTTATTTTTGCACACGGTGGTGTCGGTGCCAGTGGTGATCTCGTACAGCTCGCACATTTGGCCCTCGTATTAATTGGTGAGGGTGAGGTAATGTATAAAAACGAACGAATTCCAACTCAACAAGCTTTTGATGCTGAAGGTCTTGCCCCTATTCAGATTGTTCTACGTGAAGGCTTGGCACTGATCAATGGGACTTCGGTCATGACAGGGATTGGCATACTAAACTGGAACCATGCGCAAAAAGCCTTATCTTGGTCCATCAAAGCAGCCTGTGCAATCAACGAAATCGTTCAAGCTTATGACGATCATTTTTCGGAAGCGTTAAATCAAAGCAAAAAGCATCCTGGACAACAAGCTATTGCCAAAAAGATGCGCAGTCACCTTGCGAGCAGTAAGTTGATTCGAAAACGCGAAGACCACCTCTATACTAGTGAAAATCAAGAAGATATTTTCAAAGACAAAGTACAGGAATATTATTCCGTCCGTTGTGTTCCGCAAATATTGGGTCCGGTTTCGGATACCATTAACAATGTGGGTACCGTGCTTGAGCATGAACTAAATTCAGCCAACGACAATCCCATCGTTGATCTAAACGATCAACATGTGTACCATGGCGGCAATTTTCATGGCGACTATATTTCACTGGAAATGGATAAACTTAAATTGGTTATGACCAAGATGACAATGCTTGCGGAAAGACAATTGAATTATCTACTCAACAGCAAGATCAATGAGATTTTCCCGCCTTTCGTAAATTTAGGCACATTAGGACTAAATTTTGGCATGCAGGGTGTCCAATTTACGGCAACATCCACAACAGCGGAATCCCAAGCGCTAAGCACTTCGCTCTACATCCATAGCATTCCCAACAATAATGACAACCAAGATATTGTCAGCATGGGTACGAATGCAGCAATGTCATGCAGTCAGGTCATCGAAAATTCCTTTGAAGTGCTGGCGATAGAATTTATTACTTTAGCACAGGCAATTGACCATTTAGGTTGTCAGGAAAAATTAGCAAAAGAAACACTATCTTGGTATATGGACCTGCGTAATTTGTTTCCGGCCTTTGCCGAGGATCAAGTGATGTATCCGATTATTAAAAAAGTAAAAGAATACTTAATCAATAAAAATCATGATTAAAAGGCTCACATTCGGCGGATTATTTATACTATCATGCACCTTCGCATCTGCGCAACAATTGGCGCGGGTACAAGAAAAGGGACTTGTCGGATTTATCAATAAAGATGGATTATTTCAGATTACACCTCAATTCAAAAATGCTCAAGATCAATCCGAAGGAAAGATTGCTGTTTATGATGGCAGCAGGTGGGGATTTGTAGATAAAGATGCAAATTATATTATTCAACCTCAATACGTCAATGCCAAATCCTTCAGTCAGGGAATGGCGATGGTGAAATCTGCAAGCGGCTGGCTTTACATTGATTCTCTCGGGCAGGAACTGAAGTCGATCTCTAGCAAGCGGGTTTATGAATTCAATGATGGTGTTGCTTTTTATCGTGATGCGACCAATTTAGTAGGTCTCATCAACAACAAACAAGAGGTTGTGCTTCCACCAACTTATGATGTCATCCGTCCATTTAAGGATGGTTACGCTAAAGTCGCCAAAAATAAAAAATGGGGTGTCATTGACAATCAGGGAAAAGAGGTCGTCGCTCCAAATTATGATGATATCGGCGATTTTAATGTTGGATTGGTGTGGGCAAAAAAACAGAACAACTGGTTTCTCGTATCTGGTCAAAAAGAAGTTGCCCTCCCCGGTATTTCAAAAATTGAAAATATTGAAAACCCCGACTTTGTCCTTGTTCAGCAAGGAAATAAAATCGGTTTTATGGCATCGGATGGCAAATGGGTGATACCTGCAACTTATGATGATGCGCGAAATTTTCAGGAAGGTCTAGCGCCAGTGAAATTAAATGGGAAATGGGGATATATTGATACTACAGGTAAATTGGTCATCCCTACTGCCTATCAGGATGCCCTTTCATTTTCTCCGGAGGGCCTCGCTGCAGTTAAAGACAGTAAATGGGGATTCATCGATAAAAATGCCAAAGTTATCATCCCCTTTCAATATGAGATTACTGCGGCGCTAACGTTTAAGAAACAGGAGAAGGGATTTATCGATGGTTTAGCGCGAGTTAAACTCAATGGCAAATGGGGATTTATTGACACCAAAGGAAACCTTTTAGGAAACAAATGGTTTGATAATGCAGAATTATTTCAAAATTAATATACATATTGTAGGATGAAATGCGCTTTAGTTACAGGTGGATCAAGGGGAATTGGCAGGGCAATTTGTCTTAAACTGGCTCAAGAATTGGGCTATCATGTGTTGATCAACTTTCAGCAGAATGAAACTGCAGCATTAGAAACACTTGCTGCTATAGAAGCAAAGGGCGGTAGTGGTTCGCTTCTAAAATTCGACGTCGCAGATAAATCCGCAGTCGACAAGGCCTTATCTACCTGGGAATCGAGCCATCCCGAAGCTAAGCTTGAAGTTATCGTTAATAACGCCGGGATAGCCAAAGATGGCTTATTCATGTGGATGCCAGCAGAAGATTGGTCCTCGGTAATCAACACAACTGTCAATGGTTTCTATCATGTTACCCAATTTTTTATACAGAAACTGTTACGCCAGCGTTATGGTCGTATCATCAATATGATTTCCGTATCCGGTGTAAAAGGTACAGCTGGTCAAACCAACTATTCGGCGGCCAAAGCGGCTTTGCTAGGTGCAACTAAAGCGCTGGCTCAGGAGGTTGCCAAACGGAATATCACCGTCAATGCTGTGGCACCTGGATTTATTCACAGTGACATGACTGCCGATATGGATGAAAAGGAACTAAAAAAATTGATTCCGGCCAATAGATTTGGGGAACCTGAGGAAGTCGCAGACCTCGTCACCTTTTTAGCTTCTTCAAAAGCAGGCTATATTACGGGGGAAGTAATTAATATAAATGGAGGAATTTATTCGTAAATCTATGGAGCAAAGAGTAGTGATCACGGGGATGGGAATATATTCCTGCTTGGGGACATCATTGGAAGAAGTAAAAGATTCTCTGCAACAAGGGAAATCAGGGATTATCTTCGATGAAGAACGAAAAACTTTTGGATTTCGTTCCGCATTAACCGGTGCCGTTCCACAACCAAATTTAAAACATGAATTGAACCGCCGTCAGCGAATATCCATTGGCGAAGAAACAGAATATGCGTATTTGGCTACGATGGAAGCCTTAAAAAATGCAGCCATTGACGATGCTTTTCTCGATGAACATGAAATTGGGATTCTCTATGGAAATGATTCGGTCTCCAAAGCCATTATTGAAGCTGTTGATATTGTACGGGAGAAAAAGGATACCAGCCTGATAGGTTCTGGAGCGATTTTTAAATCAATGAACTCCACGGTAACCATGAATCTCTCCACGATATTCCGTTTAAAAGGCATTAACATGACGATATCCGCCGCCTGTGCCTCCGGATCCCATTCTCTAGGACTTGGATTCAACCTGATTAAAAGTGGCATGCAAGATATGATTATCTGTGGTGGGGCGCAAGAGATCAATAAATATGCCATGGCCAGTTTTGATGGTTTAGGTGTTTTTGGAGATGATACCCTGCCGGCTACAACAGTATCACGTCCCTTTGACAAAGATCGGTCCGGATTGGTACCTTCTGGCGGCGCCGCTACAATAATTATAGAAAGTTATGAATCCGCGGTACGTAGAGGAGCCCCTATCCTAGCGGAAATTGTAGGTTATGGATTTTCATCCAACGGAGGGCATATTTCTACACCGAATGTCGAAGGACCGGCCTTGGCCATGGAACGCGCAATTAAACAAGCTGGCGTTAAACCCTCCGATATTGCCTACATCAACGCACATGCCACATCCACCCCTGTAGGCGATGCCAATGAAGCACAGGCTATCTTGCAGGTATTCGGTGAAAGCCAACCTTTTGTCAGCTCCACAAAATCGATGACAGGCCATGAATGTTGGATGGCGGGCGCCAGTGAGATCATCTATTCCAACATCATGATGTTAAATGGTTTTATGGCTCCAAACATTAATTTTGAAAATCCGGACGAACATTCAGCCAAATTAAATATCGTTAAACAAACCGTATTTAAAGAATTTGACCTATATTTGTCCAATTCTTTTGGCTTTGGGGGAACTAACTCTGCATTAGTCATTAAAAAAATAAACGATTAACTTATAAAAATGATTTCTGAAAAGATTAACGAAATACTTGTTGATGAGTTTGAAGTGGATGTTGATTTAATCCAACCGAATCTAAATTTAAAAGATACATTAAATTTAGACAGTTTGGATTATGTCGATCTTGTCGTTATCATTGAGTCCAATTTTGGTGTCAAATTGGTTGAAGCCGATTTCACAAATATCCAAACCTTCCAAGACTTTTATGACCTCATCAAACGTAAGACAGCTCATAACTAAGTCAATGTTTACCAATGAGTCAGTGGAAAGGACAATCGAAGGGTAGTGTCTTAGGATATCGAATCTTTGTATTCTGTATTCAAAAGCTAGGAATCCGTACAGCTTATCTGCTGCTGGTATTTGTAGCTTTTTATTATTTCCTGACTTCTTGGAGTAGCAACCGGTCGATCTATTATTACCTAAGATATCGATTAAAATATTCACTTCCTTCAACGCTCATTGGATTTTACCGGAGTTACTTTACTTTCGGTCAAATCCTGATCGATAAAACAGCAATAGCTGCGGGTATGCGCAACAGATTTAGCTATGAATTTGACGGTATTGCGATTTTAAAATCTGCCTTGGAGAAAAAAAATGGTGGTATCCTGTTATCAGCACATATCGGTAACTTTGAAATCGCCTCTTATTTCCTGGAGGACATCAATATCGAGAATCAGATTAATCTGGTTATTTCGGACCGCGAACATCAAGCCATCAAATCATACTTGGCAAAAGTATCGCGTAAATCGACTGTAAAATTCATCGTTATCCAAGAAGACCTCTCCCACGTATTTGCCATCAATGAAGCACTTACAAACAATGAACTAATTGTCTTTACAGGTGATCGTTATCTAGAAGGCACCAAAACTCTTTCGGCAGATTTACTGGGCAAAAACACACAATTTCCAGCCGGCCCATTTTTAATCGCTTCCAGGCTCAAGGTTCCTGTTATTTTTGTCTATGTTATGAAAGAACCTAAGCTCCACTATCATCTCTATGCACGCGAAGTGGAAGTGAAACACCGTGACGCTCAGGGCTTACTGCAAACATATTGTCAGTCGCTAACCTATATGATCAAAAAATATCCAATGCAGTGGTTTAACTTCTACGATTTCTGGAAGGACTATTCCCAATAAACATCCACAGTTCTGTTTACAATATTTATCTGAAGGAACAAAAAAATAACACAGCAGAGGCGCTGTGCTAAAACCGATCAAAAGCAATTTTGCGCTACTTGAAACCTATGATTTTATCTTTTAATTAGTACCTTTGAAGGAACTTTTTTAGACAAATGACAGCTGCCCCATTTCCAATAGTCGATAACATATTTTTACAGAATTTATTACCTCATCGTGCTCCGATGGTTATGATTGACTGCCTCTACGATTTCACCGAAAAGACAGTGGCAGCAGGTTTAACTGTTCAAGAAGATAATATTTTTGTGGAAGATGGTATATTATTGGAAGCAGGTATTATTGAGCACATGGCGCAATCCATTGCTTTACATACTGGATACAGCTTTTATATCAAACAACAAACTGCACCTATAGGTTATCTCGGTACAATAAAAAGTATTTCAATAGATTCCTTCCCTCAGGTCGGAGAAAAATTGCTGACTAAAGCAACGATTCTACAAGAGTTTATGGGGGTTACACTCGTTTCCGTAGAAAGCTTTGTCGGAGATCGACAGATCGCTCAAGCTGAAATAAAAAGTGTAATAGCTTCTTCATGATTATGGCAAAAAATAAACGAACTGAACAAGTCAATCAGATTACTTGGACAAGCCCTTTACGTATACGTTTCAATGAAGTCGATTCGTTGGGGATAGTTTGGCATGGCCATTACATCAGTTATTTTGAAGATGGCCGAGAATCTTTCGGCATGGAACATGGACTGACCTATCTAGATATTCATGGCCATGGTTATACAACACCGATCGTGAAGAGTACCTGCGAACATAAACTCCCATTAAAATATGGTGACAATGCACGTATTGAAACATCCCTATTGGATACCAAAGCAGCAAAGATTATTTATCGTTACCGCATCCTAAATGACAACAATCAGGTTGTCTGCCTAGGTGAAACGATCCAGGTATTTTTAGATTCTTCAGGAAACTTACAATTGTATACTCCGGACTTTTTTCAGCAATGGAAAAATCGGCTTGATTTTGTCAGCAAATGAAAAAGGTATATTTAGGCCCATACAATTGTGTATCCCCCATAGGTAATAATCTGGCAGACACCTGGAATGCCCTTGTTAGCGGCAAATCAGGAATCAAGTTGACCGACTTTGCTGAATTGCATGGAGACGTTTACGCCGCTATTGTTGAAGAAGAACAATTGGATCAGCATTTAAACAAATTGCTGCAGGACACACAGCTCCCCTCCGATGCGGCATTCTCAAAACTAGAAAAGCTCATGATAGCCGCATTAGTACCTCTTGTCAAAGCAGTTGTTATTACACAAGAGACTGAATTAATCGTCTCAACAACCAAGGGCAATATCGCGCAATGCGCAGGCGGAGCAAACGATATTGTTGCTGCAAGCCTTCCCGTACTAGCTCAAAAAATAGCCGATTTTTTTGGTTTTAAACGGCCTCCGATAATCATTAGCAATGCCTGTGTATCGGGTCTGCAGGCCATCTCGACCGCTAAACGACTTATACAGATGGATTATTGTAAAGATGCCATTATCGTTGCTGGAGACCTGGTCAGTGAATTTGTCGTTTCAGGATTTAAGTCTTTTCAGGCCCTAAGTAACACGGTATGTAAACCCTATGACGAGTTTAGACAGGGCTTAAATCTCGGCGAAGCAGCGGCAGCAATTCATGTCACCGGCCAAAAATTAACAGATCAAGAATTCTTTATCGCCGGCGAAGCCTCAATCAACGACGCAAATCACATTTCAGGACCATCACGTACAGGCGAAGGACTGAGACTTAGCATCGCATCTGCATTGGCCGAAGCCAAATTAGAACCAAAATCTGTTGATTTTATTTGTGCACATGGAACAGCCACAATTTACAACGATGAAATGGAAGCTGTGGCCATACATCATTCCGGATTAGCCACTAAACCGATCAATAGCTTAAAAGGGTACTTCGGTCATACCTTGGGAACCGCAGGGCTCATCGAGAGTATTATTTCCTTGGAATGCTTACGAAATAATGTACTACTCCCCAGTTTAGGCTATCAAAAACAAGGTACTTCATTACCTCTAGCGGTTGTCACTGAACTATTGGAACAACCCCAACCACTTATTCGCTGCTTAAAAACAGCATCGGGATTTGCTGGCACAAATACAGCCGTATTATTTGAAAGGGAGTTACGATAAGCATGGAACAACACTATCAAATCAGCAGGCATTGCCGCATCGATACACAGGGCGTATATGTTAATGGTGAACAGATTTCAGCAGCAATATCCTCAGATTTTGCAACTTTTTCAAAAGCATTTTACTATTCACTAGAAACGACTTACCCGAAGTTTTTCAAGATGGATAACCTCAGCAAATTAGCTTGGCTAGGAGCTGAATTGCTATTGAAAGAGGAAAAAACAAAGAATATCGGCATTGTCTTGTCGAATAGGCACAGTAGCCTTGATACCGACTTAAAGCACCTTAATACGATCGCAGACAAGGAGCAGTACTATCCCAGTCCTGCTATATTTGTATATACCCTGCCCAATGTCTGTATGGGTGAAATTGCGATTAGGCATAACTTGCAAACGGAAAATATCTTTTTTGTTTCAGCGCAATTCGACAGTCAACTTGCAGTAAATTACTGCAATTACCTCTTAAATTCCAGCAGAGTGGAAAAGGTACTATGCGGTTGGGTCGATTATATGGAAGGAAACTATAAATTGGTTTTGTATCTTGTGGAAAAAACAGGCATTGTAGCACATAATTTAAATGTCGTAAGACAACTAACACAATAAAGAATGGAAGAGTTGAAATCGGAATTAAAAACGAAAATCATTGAAGCCTTAAACTTAGAAGAAGTCACTGTAGATGAAATTGAAGATCAGGCGCCATTATTTGGAGATGGTCTAGGACTAGACTCTATTGATGCCTTGGAGCTGACTGTTTTATTGGATAAGGATTATGGTATTAAAGTTACTGACCCAAAAATCGGAAAGACTATTTTTCAATCCATTGAAACATTGGCAACCTATATTTCAGAAAATAGAACGAAATAAAACATGAAAAATACTATTGCTGTTACTGGAATGGGCATGATTACCGCCATTGGAAATAATGTCGCGCAAAACTATCATTCTTTGCTCCAGAAACAGCATGGTATCAAACCGCTTCAACATATCTCGGGAAAACATCAACATCACACGCTTGTTGGTGAAGTATCGTTAACGAACGAAGCATTAATTGAAAAATTACGTACTGAGGTACCCGACTATTGTTCCCGAACCAGCCTACTTGCCGCAATTGCTGCAAAAGAAGCCATGTCTCAGGCTGGTATTACAGCAGCAGCTGATATGCCAATTGTTCTGGGAACTTCGGTTGCGGGAATGGATATTTTTGAACAACATTTCCCGCATTTACAACAGAACGACACACTCATACAACGCCGGGATGTTGGGGATTCAAGTGCCTTATTGGCCAAAATATTGGGCAGCAATGGTTATGTGACGGCTATTAGTACAGCATGTTCCTCGGCGGCTAATGCCATTGGCTTTGGGGCTCGACTTTTGCGCTCGGGACGCGCAGATCGCGTGTTAGTGGGCGGATCGGATGCCCTGTCAAAATTTACAATCAATGGCTTTGACAGTTTAATGCTCCTGTCCGACCAACTTAATCGCCCCTTTGACAGCAATAGAAAGGGGTTAAACTTAGGTGAAGGTGCAGGTTTTTTAGTGCTTGAATCTACAAGATCCTTAAAAAACACAAAGAAACCCATATTAGGTTACCTGAACGCGTTCAGCAACGCCAATGATGCTTTTCATCAAACCTCCACTTCGGATAGCGGTGAAGGTGCCTATCTCGCTATGCAAGAGGCTCTAAAAATGGCAGAGTTGATACCGAGCGAAATTGATTATATCAATGCACACGGAACGGCGACCGAAAATAATGATCGAACAGAAGCAACAGCGATACAGCGATTATTTAACGATGCGATACCGCCTTTTAGTTCAACCAAATCATATACTGGACATACATTGGGAGCTTCAGCCGGTATTGAGGCAATATATGCACTACTCGCCATTCAGCATCAACTGGCCTTTGCTAATTTAAGATTTGAAAATACCATGGAACAGCCTGCGTTGCCGCCGCTCGCTGAACACCAACGTATTGACATCCGGCATGTACTCAGCAATTCCTTTGGATTTGGCGGTAATTGTTCAAGCTTAATTTTTTCGCATGCATAAAGTATATATTAATTCCGCAAGCATATGCGTTAACAACCTTAGCCTACCAAATAGTCGAGAAAATTGGATCAAGGTTGATCTGCCTAAAATAGACAGTAAGATCCTATCGCCCAACAGTGCAAGGCGAATGTCCAAAGCTGTAAAAATGGGAATTATATGTGCTATGGAAGCACTGCAACAGATTGATCGCAGTGAGCTGGACGGTATCCTCGTTGGAAGTGGAAAAGGCTGTCTAATAGACTCCGATAGATTCTTACAGTCCATTGCTGTTCAACAAGAAGAGTTTTTATCACCGACTGCATTTATCCAGTCGACGCACAATACCGTTGCCGGTCAAATTGCCCTTTTAATCAAAAATACAGGTTATAATATGACCTATTCACAGGGTCGCGTATCATTTGAATCGACCGTATTTGATGCCTATCTACAACTTGTGCTGAACGAACGGAAAACTTTATTGGTCGGTGCCGTTGACGAGCTTTCAGATATCAGTATCGACATCAGCGAGAGCATAGCCAATACAACAGATCAACCGATAACAACAGGAATCCCGCGGACAGAAGGTGCCGGTTTCTTTATTTTCTCCAATCAAAAGAATCAACATACCCTTGGTGAATTGGTTGACATGGTAATTTATCATCCAACAGAAGAGCTCCGACCAGAAAGCCAACTAGCTGCATTTCTTAAAAAAAACAAGCTATCTGCCGAGCAGCTTGACTTGGTTATTTATGGTTCGGCAAAGCCGGAAACCCCATCGGAAATGGAAGCTGAGGCCTTCAACGACTTAGCTAAAATAAACTATCAATCGCAGATAGGATACTTTGACACAGATGTTGTGTTTGCATTCGATTTCGCTTTAAAGCAATTGAATAATCAAACCTTTCGATCGATAGAGAGTCCAATTGGAAATAAGATCGGTGCTTTTCAACATGTACTGATTTGTAATTTTGGAGACCAAAACAGTCTAATGCTGTTATCGAGATGCTAAATTTTAAAAACACAACATACGTGAGTCTTGCCCTTTTTCTGATGACTGTATTCATCTGGAAAAACGATCAACTGTATTCTCCTTTGATTATTGTGCTGATTATGTATGTTGGAATAGTTTCCTGGGGAGCATTTGATCTCCGTCTAAATTTCTTTATGCAATCGACAACAAGCGTAAGAAAAAATGTGCGGCAAGTTGCGATCACTTTTGATGACGGCCCTACACCTTTTACCTTGGAAATACTAGACTTACTGGATCAATATCAAGCAAAAGCTAGTTTTTTTTGTATTGGCACACAGGTCGTCAAGTATCCCATGATAGCGAAGCAAATTATTGAAAGGGGCCATGTAATTGCCAATCATAGCATGAATCATCCCAATAAGATGGGGTTTCTGCCAAGCAGACAAGTTGTTGAAGAGATAAATGAAGCTAATCATGCCATTGAAACGGCAACAGGAAAAAAAGTATTGCTTTACAGGCCTCCATTTGGTGTCAGCAATCCACATATTGCAAAAGCATTGCACGATTGCAAGTTGAAATCCATTGGTTGGAACATCCGCTCCTTGGATACTTTAAATCTAACTGAAGATCAGATTTTTGCACGCATTGCAAAAAAACTAAGTCCCGGCAGTATCATTCTTTTACATGATACATCCGAGAAAACAGTACATATCGTTAAAAGTTTATTAATGGCATTAAAGGTTAACAAATTAGAAGCCGTAAATTTGGAAGATTTCTTAAATCAAAAAGTATATGAAAACTAAGCTCATTCTACTCCTTGTTTCTGTATTTCACATTGCGCTGACCAAAGCACAAGAAACAGCTATGTCAAGCGCTGAAATAACTAGTTTTAAACAAACCGTCGTAGCGGAAGCACAAAAAATAAAAACCTTAAAAACAGATTTTGTCCAATATAAGCACTTGGATTTTCTTTCTAAAGAGATTACGTCCAGTGGATCCATGTTATTGAAAAACCCAAACAAGCTGCTTTGGAAATACAATACACCGATCCAATATGGTATTCTTTTTAAAGACAATAAAGTATTGGTAAATGATCAAGGTAAAAAAAATAAGGTCGACCTTGGCAACAATAAAAAGTTCGAGAAAATCAATAAAATGATTATTGGCAGCATCAGTGGAGATCTCTTTGCTGCCGATGACTTTACGATCACCTTTCACAAAAATCGAAATCAACGCATAGCGAAGCTTTCACCTAAAACAAAAGAGCTATCGGCTTATATTCAAACGATCGTATTGTATTTTAATGATCAACAATCTACAGTTTCGGAAGTCCAGTTGATAGAACCGTCTAAAGATTATACAAAAATAGTTTTCAAAAACAAGCAGATCAACCAACCAATCAGCGATGCGTTATTCAGTTTTTAGTCTGTTACTTTTAGTTCTTCTGACAGGATGTAAGGTTTACTACCCAAATGGTAAACAAAACTATGGTGCAATCGACACTCTCGTTCAAAACCCCTATTTTGCCAGGTTAAATGAAGAGCGCTTATATCGGGCCACAATTCGCTTTTATGGAAAAGAGATGACAGGAATGTTTGTCGCCAAAAGAATCAGTCAGGACGATCATCGGATTGTACTTACCTCTGATCTGGGGAATACCTTATTTGATATAACGATTTCCAAAGACCAACATCTGGTCAATTATGTCATGCAAGATCTCGACAGAAAGATAATCCTCCACACCTTAGTGAGGGATTTCAGAGCTTTAACACAAACAACTTATAGAGCTGACTATCAAAATTTAATAGCCAATCAATTTTTAAGTATCTATAACGGCAAACGATATTTTCTTAAGATAGATGACCAAGGAACCTTAACCAAAATCGAAATGGCATCCAAGTACAAAAGAGCTTTTGAAATTCAATTCAAACCAGATTCTTTGGGGAAACTTGACAGCTTTAATATAAAACATCGTGGTATCAAGCTAAAAATGGATTTTGTAAATATTCCATTTTAAGCGACATGATACATAAGGCTAGATATAAAAAATAAACAAAGCCGTATTTCCGCTATAGTAAGTTCTTCAATTACTTTTATTATGCTCCGCTATTATATTGCATATAAAAGGTAATTTATCTAAGTTTGAAACATGGTTTTAGCAGACTTTTATACGATACACAATAGTCAGGTGCGTGAAGATGGAAAATATTTGATGGAGATAGGTATTCATCCCGATCATCCGATTTTTAACGGGCATTTTCCAGGGCGACCAGTAACACCAGGTGTATGTATGTTACAGATCATAAAAAATATAACCGAAGATTTACTGCAGACAAAACTCCGTATGCGGTCTGCCAAAAACATTCGTTTTTATGCCATTATAGATCCTTCCGTTCATTCCATGCTGACATTGGAATTGGCGGTTCAAGAAACCGAAACCATACAGATCAAGGCCAATTGTTCTTTCGATGATACCCTTGCACTTAAAATGGAACTCAATTTTTGCCGCACTTATCCTGTTGTATAACCATGATCAATTCGCCAAGCTTCAGCCAATCTATTATTCCTACAGCTGTATGTGTACTCATACCCACCTACAACAATGCTAAAACGCTAAAAAGAGTTTTAGATGGGGTTTTGGCCTATACCACACAGGTTATTGTAGTCAATGATGGTTCAACGGATACAACAGCAGAGATTTTAGCAAATTACCCTTCCATTACAGTGCTGCACCTGGAAAAGAATTCAGGTAAGGGCAAAGCTTTACGAATAGGGTTTGATACGGCAAGAAAACAGGGATTTCAGTATGCAATCACCATCGATTCGGATGGGCAACATTTTCCCGATGACATTCCAACTTTTATAGACGCACTCAACCAAAGTGACGGAAATATTTTATTGATTGGTGAGCGCCAAATGGACCAAGCCGGCATACCCAAAAAGAGCAGTTTCGGTAATAAGTTTTCCAATTTTTGGTTTTGGTTTGAAACAGGGATAAAACTTGCTGACACGCAATCAGGATACAGACTCTACCCTCTTGATCGCATACCTAAAAAACTATATACCAACAAATTCGAACTAGAAATTGAAGTAATTGTACGCTCAGCATGGAAAGACATTGTCGTGAAGAATGTACCGATTAAGATACTTTACGATCCGACAGAGCGAGTTTCGCATTTTAGACCATTTAAGGACTTCACACGAATTAGCATCCTTAACACCTTCTTAGTTTTGATTAGTCTACTCTACATATTTCCAAGAAACGCTTTTCGAAGTTTCAAAAAAAAAAGCTTTAAGGATTTTCTAAAAGAAGATATTCTGGGAACGCACGATTCGAATTTTATTAAATCCATTTCGATTGCATTGGGTGTGTTTATTGGGATTGCCCCTTTATGGGGATTTCAGTCTTTTTTATCAATTTTTCTCGCCTCTGTCTTTAGGCTTAATAAAGGTCTTTGTTTTGCCTTTTCAAATGTCAGTATCCCCCCTATGATCCCATTGATTATTTGGGGATCGATACAAACAGGAAAGTTATTTATATCCAGTGCCAAACCTTTGTTGGATTATAGCCAAATAGATTTTCAAGCTATATCCGAACATTTTTTACAATATGTACTGGGTAGTCTCGCTTTGGCTTTAGTGACCGCAGTCCTATTTGGACTTTCCTCCTTTACGCTATTGCGGTTTAATCAACGACGTTAATATGCAGCATTATTTTTATCAGCTTTATCTATTTTTCAAGAAGAAACCTTATATCGCCTGGTTAGTTGCCCTGCTCTTTTTGGTCGCAACGGGATATTTCGCACTAAAACTAAAATTTGAAGAAGATATTACGCGGATCATACCTCAAAATGAACGGACAAATGAGGTTGCCAAAATATTGACCCAACTTAAGTTTTCGGATAAAATAAGCGTCATTATTGAACGGGAAAAAGATGCTTCAATTGACGATATGGTTGAAATGGCTAATTCCTTTTCCGATAGCATCGTATCGCTTGCTCCCTACTATCATAGTATACAAGGGCAAATTAGCGACGCGGAAATGGAAAGTACCATGCAGTTTGTATACCAGCATTTGCCGACATTATTGGACGAGAACGATTACAAAACCATAGCAAGCCACCTGCCAAGTGATAGCATAGCGCAGGTAGTGGAAGCCAATTATGCTGCATTAATTTCGCCTACGAGTATCGTTGCAAAATCTTTTATACAACGAGATCCCCTAGGGATTGGCTTTATGGCGCTTAAAAAATTCCAAAAGCTCAGTATTGCCGGCGATTTTCAACTTTACAATGGCTATATTATTACAAAAGATTCAAGCAAGCTGTTATTGTTTATTAATCCCAAATATTCAGGCTCGGAAACAGAACATAATGCGATTTTTGTCGACAGGCTTGACAACATGAAAAGTGCGTTAAACAAGGTCTACCTAAAAAAAACCAAACTAAGCTACTTCGGATCATCTTTGGTTGCTGTCGCCAATGCAAAGCAAATCAAAACAGATATCCAAACGACCATCCTTATTTCGATGAGTTTATTGATGCTTATTTTGATTCTCTTTTACAAGAAAGTGCAAATTCCGGTCATCATCTTTATTCCCTCGCTTTTTGGGGCTTTACTAGCACTCGCATTTCTTTACTTTCTGCGGGGTACAATATCTGCTATTTCAATCTCCATTGCTGCAGTATTAATTGGCATTACCATAGACTATGCGCTGCATATCATGACGCATTTCAAGCAAACTCAGGATATCAAACACCTCTATAAAGAAATCACTAAGCCAATCTTGATGAGTGCGGGCACTACAGCCGTTTCTTTTCTTTGCCTGCTCTTCGTCAATTCGGAGGCCTTAAAAGATTTGGGAATATTTGCGTTCATTGCCATCCTGTTCTCGGGAATATTCTCTTTGATTCTTATCCCGCATATCTATAAACCGAATATAAAAACCTCGGATGATAAAAACCATCTCATCGATCGGATTTCTGCATTCAGTTTTGAACGGAATAAACCCTTACAAATATTTAGCTACCTATTGTTAGTAGTGAGCTTGTTTACTTTTTGGAAAGTCGGGTTCAATAAAGATTTATCTGCACTAAATTTCTTCCCAAAAGAACTGCAAGAAGCCGAATACAAACTTGAAAATTCAGCACAACAACAAAATAAGTCGCTATTTCTGATAAACTATGGTAACAATATCGACCAGGTTCTTTCGGCTAATTCTTTATTGTATAGTAGATTACAACAAGATACAGGTATGATCGCTATCAATTCCATTGGTGAAATTGTTCTATCGAAAAAGGATCAGGAGGCGAAAATTGCCCAGTGGAATTCCTTTTGGACAGATGTCCGTAAAACGGAAATCCGCGAGAATCTTATCCGTTCTAGCGCTGCTTTTGGTTTCAAACCAACTGCTTATCAAGCTTTCTTCTCCCTTTTGGATCAAAAATTTTCGACCGTCACATGGGATGATTATCAGAAACTCAACAATGGAATATTGAGCGAGTATATCAGTTCCAAAGATGGCTTTTTCACCGCAAATACCATTGTAAAAACGGCAGAAGGAAACCGGGAAAAATTGATGAAGCAGTTCAATAATGGCAGTACCGTTGTCATTGATCGCAAAGAAATGAATGAAACCTTTTTGGGACAGCTGGTCAATGACTTCAACACCTTGGTCAATTATAGCTTTGTAGCCATATTTGTTATTCTTTGGTTGTCATTTCGCCGCATCGAGCTGACATTGATCAGCATGGTACCTATTGTGTTAACAGGCTTGGTTACAGGGGGCCTCATGGGCCTGTTTCACCTCGAATTTAATATTTTCAGTACCATTGTCTGTACACTTGTATTCAGTCACGGTGTAGACTTTGCCATATTTATGACCGCAGCCCTGCAAAAAGAATACAGTACCGGCAAAGATGAAATGCCTATGTACCGTACGTCTATTCTACTTGCCGTATTAACGACAATTTTAGCCATCGGTGCTTTAATTTTCGCTAAACACCCGGCATTAAAATCCATTTCAGCAGTTTCCCTACTCGGTGTTACAGCAGCGGTTTTAAACACTTTTGTTCTTTATCCGCTCGTTTTTAGGTTTGTATTTCGCCGCAGGCCTTCCCAAGGCTTATCTCCGCTTAGTTTGCGTCTGCGCTTGATTTCAGCGTTTTCGTTCAGCTACTATATCATCGGAAGTATGCTTTCAGGCCTTCTCTTTAGTTTGATCTCTAATAGAGCTTGGATGACACGCGTAATGTCTCGTTTTGGAGACTCTGTATTGAAGTCCAACCCTTTTGTCAAGAAACAGCAATTCAACGCGCATGACGAAGACTTCAAAAAACCCGCGATTATTATAGCCAATCACAATTCGCTATTAGATACACTTCTTATTGGGCGTTTATTGCCAAAGTGCGTATTTGTTACGAACGAATGGGTCTACAAATCACCAGTCTTTGGCCGTGTGGTTAGGCGTGCAGGTTTTTTAATGCTCGACGACGATTTAGAAAAATCGAAAAACATCTTAAAGCAACGTATCGATGCTGGGTATTCGATTGCGATTTTTCCAGAAGGAACGCGATCGGCAACAAATGATGTACAACGGTTTCACAAAGGCGCATTCTATATTGCCGAACAGCTGCAATTGGATATCCTCCCTATTTATATACACGGAGCTGCCGATGTTTGTCCAAAAGGAGATTTTGTCATTTATGATGGAACACTCAGTACAGTCATAGGCGAAAGAATTCGACCTACCGACCAACAGTTTGGAGATAATTATTCTGCACGCTGTAAAACAATCAGTCGCTTATTCAAACAACAGTTCGCTGAAATCAGAAAGCAATTTGAGGGTCCGACTTACTTTAGAGAAAAAATAAGCTTAAACTATCGGTATAAAGAAACGGAAATCGAAAAATTAAGCCTAAATGATTTTGACCTTCATCAGGAGTCTTATGCAACCTGGAATAATTTCATTGCAGCAAATGCAAAAATTTTGCATATTGGAAACGATTTTGGTCATATTGATTTTTTGTTGACCATGCAACAGGCACAGCGACATATAGAAAGCTATATCCGTGATCCTGAAAAACGTGCTATTGCGGGCAATACGTATCTAAAGCATAAACGTAAATTGACTTATCTAAATCAGCCGACCGAAACCACATTACGTTTCGATGTACTGATCTGGGGCAGCAACGATGAAAAGGTTGAAATCAGCGATTCGATACATACTATTGTATGTTATGATTTCCTAGAAAAGCCACATTACATTGGTTTTGAAGAAGTATTTAAAGATCAATACAGTTGCGTATTAAAAAGAAGAACAAATGGATAAAGTCTACGATAGCGTCATCATTGGTTCAGGGCTAGGAGGCCTTGTTACCGCAGTTCTCCTTGCTAAATTTGGACGCGAAGTATGTGTCATTGAAAAAAACAATCAATATGGTGGCAATCTGCAGACTTTTGTGCGAGACAAAGAAATCTTAGACACAGGGGTACATTACATTGGCGGTTTGGGTGAAGGTGAAAACCTGTATAAATATTTTGAGTATCTGGGGATTATGAAGGATCTATCGATCCAACGCATGGGAATCGATGAATATGATCGAATTTCATTTGATGGAAATCCGATCAATTATCCACATGCACAAGGATATGAAAATTTTGTACAACAATTGCTTCATTACTTTCCTGAAGAAAAGCAGGCCTTAACCGTATATTGTGAGAAGATACAGGACATCTGTAATTCATTTCCTATGTATAATCTCCGCAAAAGTTTTGGGTTCAATGAGGCTGTACTCGGTATTTCATTGAAGTCTTTTTTAGACGATTTGACCGATAACGAACTCCTTAAGGCTGTACTCGTCGGTTCGAACTTCCTTTATGTTGCAAAAGCAGAAAGTACCCCACTCTATGTACATGCGCTTACCATAAACTCCTATATTCAGTCCGCTTGGCGTTGTGTAAACGGCGGTAGCCAAATTGCCAAGTTATTGATCCGCCAATTGCGTAAATATGGTGGTGACATCATCAAAAATAAAGAAGTCATTGCTGTAGAAATGGACGATCAGCTGATCAAAGCAGTACGCACCGATGACCAGCAGCTGATTTATGCAAAGGAGTTTGTTTCGAATATCAATCTCCGGCATACCTTTGCCATGCTGCCTGAAAGATTTCAAAAGCAAGCTTATGTCAAGCGTATACAAGGCTTACCGTTGAGCCCTTCGGTTTTTTCCGTTTACATCGTTTGTAAAGAAGGTTATATCCCCTATCAAAATTATAATATTTACCATTATAAAAACATCGCTTCCGTTTGGTATAATCAGGAGCAATCTCCCTTAGTCGTTTCCATGAGCTGTAACAGCGAAAATCAACGCTATTGTAGCACCATGACCGTGATGTGTTATATGACTGCGGACGAAGTGCAACAGTGGAATGAGACTTTCAATCGGTCCATTATCCAGCAGTTAAGTAGCCGTGGTGAAGAGTATGAAGCCTTTAAAGCTGCCAAGGCTGCAGAAATTATCGAAGAACTCCAACACTTGTTTCCGAATATTAAAGCTGCCGCTCAATCTGTTCACACGTCCAGTCCATTAAGCTACCGTGATTTTATCGGGGCCGAGGAAGGTAATATGTATGGCTATTTAAAAGAATACAAGCATCCGTTGAATAGCTTAATTTCCACGAAGACGAAAGTCAAGAACTTGTTTCTGACAGGCCAAAATGTCAAGATGCACGGTGTGTTGGGGGTTACAATTACAGCCTTCTCCTGTTGCTTAATGATGCTTGGAAAAGAATTTGAAGATGATCTATTTAAAGAGAATGATGAAAAAGTATTGGTTGGCGATTTGGATAGCATCACTATTTAGCTCTTGTGCGCTAAATGGTGCCCTGAAAGAAAAAGCTAAATTCGAACAGCAGGCGATTCCGACATTAAGGTTGGCCGACTCTACGGACAATTATCTCAGCATAGACAGTAACTTCCTATTTCATAACGCACAAGGTTTATGGGAACTCTACGTCAGCGGTAACCCGATGGAACTTGGATTAAAAACGGGTATACTGACACAATCGCTTTATGCCTACCAAGAAAAGGCTTTCTTTTCTAAAATTCAAGAGTTTATCCCTTCTCAGCGCAAGCAGAAATGGATGATGAAATTGACTAAAGTCTATAATCGAAACATCCATAAATATATCCCGATAGCGTATAGAAAAGAGATTTTTGGATTGTCACGGTATGCTTCTCCTCGCTACGACTCCCTTATGGATCCCTATCAGCGGAATCTTTTTCTTCATGGGGCCCATGACTTGGGTCATGCTTTTCAGGACCTCGCTTTGGTTGGCTGTTCTTCCTTAGCGGCATGGGGACCAAAGTCTGCAGATGGCGAGCTCATTATCGGGCGAAATTTTGACTTTTATGCGGGCGACGATTTTAGTCACAACAAATTAATCACTATTGTGAAACCCGATTCTGGTTATTCATTTCTCTCCGTGGGCTGGGCAGGCATGATTGGTGTCGTCTCCGGCATGAACAGTGCTGGCCTGACAGTTACACTCAATGCAGGAAAATCGTCTATTCCTTGGGCTGCAAAAACGCCTATATCTATTGTTGCCCGAGAAATACTCCAATATGCTCGAAATTTTAAGGAAGCCATCGCCATTGCAAAAAAACATCCTATTTTTATTTCAGAATCACTTATGATCGGGTCTGCAGATGAAGGCCGTGCCATCTTAATTGAGATGTCGCCACATAAATTTGCTGTTTTTGAATCAGACAATGCAAATTACCTGCTATGCACAAATCATTTTCAGAGCAGTACCTATCAATCCGATAAGCGCAATCAAAAACAGATTGAAGAAAGCCACAGTGTTTATCGACACCAACTGCTGACAGAGCAGTTGCAACAGCAGGATAAGCTTACAGCCCCTAAAGTTGCGGCTATACTAAGAGATCGCAATGGATTAAAAAATAAAGAAATAGGCTATGGCAATGAAAAGGCCTTAAATCAGCTCTTGGCTCATCATGGCGTCATTTTCCAACCAAAAAAACGCCTTGTATGGATCTCAGCCAACCCCTATCAGCTTGGGGAATTTGTCTGTTATGACTTAAATAAAATCTTCGACAACAAGGCACATCAGCCAGCGTCTACATTGGCCAATACAGCATTGAATATTCCCCAAGATACATTTTTGAATAGTAAAGCCTACCGCGATTATGAGGATTACCGTAAACGAGATCGAATAATAGACCACAAACTGAAGTCTGACCAAGAAATTACTGAATCGGAATGGCAGGAATATCAAAAGCTCAATCCCCTGTTTTGGGCAGTCTATCACAAGAGAGGAACGTATTATTTTGAGCAAAAGCGCTATGAAGAAGCACTAAAGCAATTGCAACAGGCCGACTCCTGCGAAGTGACCACTTTGGTTGACCGCAAAAACATTGCTTCATATATTCATAAAATTGAGAAGAAAGGAGATAATCGATGATCCCAACGATAGAACAAGCCAGTCTTGAAGAAATAACCCATTATCAAGATGAAAAGCTAAGATATGTTTTAAACTATTTGAATACACATTCAACTTACTACAAACGTCTTTTTCAACGTGAAGGAGTTGACTTACAACGCATCCGCGGTGTTCAGGATCTCCCCCTTTTGCCGACGACTTCCAAAGAACAGCTGCAGCAGTTTAACTGGGATTTTCTGTGCGTCCCCGAAGAGGAGATTGTCGACTTCTCCACAACTTCCGGTACACTGGGGACACCTGTTGTATTTGGATTAACAGACGCGGACCTGGAGCGTCTCGCTTATAATGAGATGATTTCCTTCCAACGGGTAGGTATTAAAAAAGGCGACCGGGTACAAATTATGACGACCCTAGATCGTCGTTTTATGGCGGGATTAGCTTACTTTCTTGGACTCCGTAAAATTGGAGCCGGAATACTTCGTATTGGGGCTGGCATACCTCAAATGCAATGGGATTCAATCCAGCAGTTTAAACCCAAATTTCTTGTTGTCGTCCCCTCCTTCCTACTCAAAATGATTGCTTATGCCGAAGAACATAACATCGACTACAACAGCAGCTCTGTAAAGGTCGCCATTTGTATCGGTGAAAATCTTAGAACTGCGGACCTGCAGGACAACCAACTGGCAAAACGAATTCAGGAAAAATGGAATATTGCCCTCTACTCCACTTATGCTTCCACCGAAATGAGCTCAGCATTCACAGAATGTGAAGCTTTTGCCGGTGGTCACCAACATCCAGCATTAATCATTACCGAAATATTGGACGATAATGACCATCCTGTATCCGATGGTCAACTGGGAGAATTAGTTGTCACCACCTTAGGAATAGAGGCTATGCCCGTTTTGCGCTATAAAACTGGCGATATGGTCAGACGACATGCTGGCCCTTGCACATGTGGTCGGAACTCCTATAGAATAGGCCCTGTTGAAGGCCGAAAACAGCAGATGATTAAGTATAAGGGTACGACGCTGTTTCCCCCGGCTATGTTTGATGTATTGGCCAGCTACACCGCAATTGAACATTATCAGATCGAGATCTCCAGCACTGCAGTCGGTACAGACGACATTCGGATTTTAATATCCTCCAAACAACAAAACAGCGCATTATTAAAAGAAATCAAAGATAGTTTTCAGGCGAAACTGCGCGTAATTCCCAATGTGGAGTTCGAACGCGAAGAAATTTTGATCAGCCGGATTTATAATCCGCTCAGCAGAAAACCCATTTATCTGGTGGATGAAAGGAAATTGTAAGTAGCCCACAGTACTATCACCCAGATGCTAAGCATTCATATACAAATCATTAGCCCACGTATAAAAAAATAGGGAATTAGCGAATGTTAAACATAAAAATGCTGTCGACAAAAGGCATTAAAAATAGTCTGCTAAAAGATTGAATTTTATCGCAAAGATTATTTGTAAGATCTAGAAAATAGTATATCTTTGCGACAGGTCCCCGTAGTTCAATGGATAGAATTTCAGATTCCGGTTCTGACGATATGAGTTCGAATCTCGTCGGGGACACATTTAAAAATAAACCCCACTTTAAATTAATTTAAAGTGGGGTTTATTTTTAAATTTCACTTCACAACGCCTAAAATGCCAACTAACCTATATAGCTTGCCCAGAAAAATTACAATATGAGCAGACTCAATTCTTTGATCAAAAACTTTCAAACTAAAAGCGCTCTGGATTTATTAAATTATTCTTTAAAAATTCGTCAATAACATCGACGCACTTATTCACCCAAGGATGGAAAAGCCAGAAAGGGTGAACCTGTACATCAAATGTATACACTTGATGTGCCGTCCCCCAACGCTTTAGCATACCGACCAATTCATCTTGTCCGGCATGGAATCTAGGAAGACCGCTATTTATGAATAACATCGGAATTTTCTGTTCCTCTCTGGCCCAAAATATAGGCGAAGCCTCCTTCCATATTAACGGTTTTTCGGCAAAGGTTCCTCCAAGCCAGAAGGCATCAGGAGAATCGGGCTTTCGTTCTAAATTGAGTGAAAGCGGAGCCATGAAATCCACCACTCCATCCAAATTAATAATAGCCTGAATCTGCGTACTGTGTTTAGACTCAAGAAATGATTCAAATTCGGGCACATTACCTGTCAATCCAACCAGACTCGCTAGGTGACCTCCTGCGGAACTTCCCGCCACCACGATACGGCTACTGTCGATATCGTACTGATCGGCATGATTTTTAAGCCACAAAATTGCCGATTTGATATTGAGTAAGGCATTGGGATATTTTGCCTCCAAAGATAATTGATACTCCACTGGAATGCAGACATACCCTTTTCTCGCCAGCAACTGTGCCATGGGTACATCCATTTCCTTCTGCCCAGAACGCCATCCACCACCATGGATCCATATCACTGCCGCATGTTTTCGCTGGTCATTTGGCCGGATAACATCGAGATGTAGATCCCGAGGGCCAAAATCGGTTCGAGCTAGATGTGCATATACCAGATTACGTACGACCTTTAGATCTCCTCCTAGGCTGTCCATAGCCGGTCGTGCATGGGGATAGCTTTTCTTGATCTGCCGCCATACACGCATCGTATTATAGGTCGTATCTTTCGGAATGTCTCGATTCTGCGCCCACACCGAATCGCAAAACATAAACAATAATAATGTACTCCACAAAAGAGCCTGTGAGCGATATTTATTTTTCCATTTCATCGAGCATTTCTTTAACTTTCCAATCCTCCATTACTTTTTCGAGTTTATAAACATCCCGTTTATCTTCCGGTAACTGATGTGACCAAGTCACTCGCTTTGAGAGTTCCGATGCCCCTGCTCCCTTAGACCCCAATTCGGCGTAAAATACAGTTTTATCTTTATCTGGGAACAACGTGTCACCCTTCCATTCATTCCAGCCTTCAGGAATAATATGAGCTCCTAGGTTACAATCTACCAGAACCGTATTTGCATAAGGACGCCATGGCCTGCCAAGAAATACTTTATCGACAGACTCATCTGCAGCTACAAAATCACATTGGTCGAAAACGTAACCATAAAATTGCCCCTGCGGCGTAGAAGCTGCTGTGACATACGAATTCCGCAAAGAAATCAGTCGGCAACTCTTAAAGAATGCAATGCCTGGCCCGAAGATAAAATCCGTCGTGCCGCTGATACTGCAATCAGAAAAATAGCTTCTTGCACCGCTTTTACCCAGATACAAGGTGTCCTGAAATCCCAAAAGACGGCAATTAACCAGTGCTATCTGATCCCCTTCTAGATGAAGTGCTACGGCCTGCCCTACTGGTCCGGCTGCATTTTCGATAGTTATATCCTTGATAAGCACCCTATTTGCACGTACCAATAGCGTATAACTACTAAAAGTCCCAAGCTTCGGCTGCCCTGTCTCATCCGGACAATCAACCAACTTACCTGCATAATCATCAAAAATAATCTTGGTATTGGCAGCATCCTCACCAACAAGCTGGACATTTTCGACATAAGTTGGGATAACTATTTTCTCGTGATAAATTCCCTTCCTGATCCAAATCCGAACCGCATGTTCTGCACGAAAAGCACGAACGGAATTCACGGCTGCCTGTATACTTGTGAAATCACCTTTTCCGTGTTGGTCTACAGTGATCACTTCAAGGCTGGCCGCTCGCAATCCCGATCCTAACAATGACAGGCTAACAACTAGATAAACTGCCACCAAGATCTTAATTAATTTTATCCGTCTCATAAATCAGAAAATAATTGCATTATCAAACTAATATATTTATATATAAACTTTATTCATAACTTTAAAATATTCCAATAATTTCATAGTTATTAAAGGGTCAAAACTATGTTATTGATCTATTCGAAACCAATCCACTTCTGCATAGCCACTATCATTGATATGCTTTTCGCGGCTGGCATAGAGTCCTAATGTGGCTCCTATCCATTTGCCAGGTTTCGCTTGGAAGCCATTTTCCACGACTGTATATTTTTTACCATCCAAGCTATACGTCCAGCTGCAGGTCTTTCCATTTTTAACTTGTACACGAAGGTAGACAAAGTCTTCTGGCAAAGTAGCGATGCGCCTGACCTGCTCTTCAGCTCCCGAATAGGCATTGACACAACTACCATAATAAAGTTGAAAGTGGCCCTTTTCCTTACGGATAAAAAACTGACTATAATCTTCGCCGACCACCACCAATCCTGCTTTTTCACCAAGTTCCTTCTCGCTAGGACGCAGTCGTATTTTTGCTGTCGCACTGAAATTTTCGGCAGGGAATTTTTGCGTCAGTATATTTGGCGCTGCCATCAGATTTTTACTTCCTTCAGGAAGCTGCTGGCTATAAAGCCGAAGTTTGCCTTCGTGTGATGGCATAAGCCAGTTTCCATCCGGATTTGCCTGCCATTGCCACTGCAGTCCTAAATGAGGAGAATCAAACTCATCCGATTCCTGAGGATTCATCAGAGCAATAACCTGGTTTCCTACATTAGGTTTTTTATAGCTCATCACGGGTGTCCCTACTCCATTTCCATCGATGTCCTCGCCTATAATGGGCCAATCGGCTTTCCAAACCATAGGCTGCAGATGGACCACACGCCCCATGGCTTCTTTATCCTGAAAGTGGAAGAACCAGTTTTCTCCTGAGGGTGTGTCTACCCATGCTCCCTGATGTGGACCATTAACTGTCGACTTGTTCTGGGCCATAGCCACCTTGCGTTCATAAGGTCCATAAATACTTTTCGAACGCAAAATCAATTGCCAGCCCGTTGATACGCCACCTGCTGGTGCAAACAAATAATAATATCCATTCCGCTTATATACTTTGGGGCCTTCAATTGTAGGATCCAATTCATGTCCATCATAAACGATCGTACCTCTGTCCAATACAGAAGTTCCATCGGTACTCATCTTGGCGATAGCGAGCACGCTTTTCAAGCCTGCTCTGCTCCCCGCATAGGCATAAGCTAAATAAGCCTGACCATCTTCATCCCAAAAAGGACAAGGATCGATCAATCCTTTCCCTTGGAAAACCAACGTAGGAGCAGACCATGGCCCCCGAATATTCTTGGTCTTTATCTGATAAATCCCAAAATCCGGATCGGGATAATAAATATAAAACTCTCCATCGTGATACCGTATGGAAGGCGCCCATACACCACCTCCGTGTTGCACTTTATTGAACACCTCTTCCGGTAACTGCCTTTGCAACGCATGTCCTATAATCGTCCAGTTGATCATATCTTTAGAATGTAGAATGGGCAGGCCTGGACTGTGATTAAAACTTGAGGCAATCATATAATAATCTTCACCTACACGGATAGCATCGGGATCGGAATAATCTGCATTGATGATAGGGTTTTTGAATTTTCCATTTCCAAGATCCGGGCTCCAGACCTTAGAATTATAATGTTGTCCGAAAGTCAATGAAGAACTACAGAAGCTCATAATGGTCATCAGGCAAACATATTTCCATTTTTTTTTATCGGTATTTAGCATAAATTCGAATTTTAAGTTTTATTTCACAACAATTTCATAAACTTTACCTTTCGTGGTAGAAAGATCATAAAGCACTGTTTCGGGAATTTCAAATGAACTATTTTGTGTTATTACCAATGGTTTTTTGATTTCATCTAGGTCAAAAAAGGAGTTCGTATTTTTTCCATTCGCTTTTTTCAACCGCTTCCTTTCTAAATAGAGTGTACTCCCAGAGTTAATACGAATACGGCAATTGCCTCCTAAGGTCGAGTTGACCTTTAATTTCGTTAACTTTCGATTTTTCCAGCTCATATCTATAATAAATCCACCTCTAGTGACTAAACCGTTCACTTCGCCATTCGGTAGCTCATCTGGCCAAGCAGGTAATAAAAATATGCTCCCATCATAGGATTGCACCAACATCTCTGCGATTCCAGATGTACAGCCAAAATTACCATCAATCTGAAAAGGTGGATGGGCGTCCAGTAAATTAGGATAGGTACCACCATGTTGTCCTTTCCGTTCCTCTGGGGCTGGGCTCAATTGATCTTTGATCAATTTATATGATTGATTACCGTCCAGCAAACGTGCCCACCAATTTACTTTCCAGCCCATAGACCAACCAGTCGACTTATCTCCGCGGTAGATCAATGAGTTTTTTGCTGCCTGAGCAAGTTCAGGGTTGCGAAAAGGTGAAATCTGACCAGATGGAAACAATCCGTATAGATGCGATATATGACGGTGACGATCATTTTTTCTATCCAAATCTTTAAGCCACTCCTGAAGCTGACCATGTTGACCAACTTGCATTGGAGGCAACTGTGCCAGACTTTGTTTGACAGAATCCCGCAATACGACATCAGCATCCACAATGTAGGATGCACGGATAAAATTATTAAAGACATCAAACACAAGTTGATTATCCATTGTCGTGCCTGCTGAAACCCCAACACTACCTGCTTCATAGCTATTTTCAGGACTGATGGAAGGACTTACGACCAGCCATTTCCCAGATGGATCCTTCGTCAAAACATCCAGGTAAAATAAAGCCGCTCCTTTCAATACATGATAATAATCCTTCAAAAATTGCATGTCTCCTTTATACAGATAATGTTGCCAAATGTGTTGGCTCAACCAAGCTCCGCCCATTGGCCACATACCGTAAAAACCGCCATCTACAACCCCCGTAATGCGCCATAAATCAGTGTTATGATGAGCATTCCACCCTCTGGCATGGTACATTTTCTGTGCACTCTCTTGACCTGTAACAGCAAGATCATTTAACATACTAAACAATGGTTCGTGCATTTCACTTAAATTCCCTACCTCGGCCGGCCAATAGTTCATTTCAGTATTGATGTTTATCGTATACTTACTATCCCAAGGAGGAGAAAGTTTGGCATTCCAAATCCCCTGTAAATTGGCAGGCTGGCCTCCAGGTTGTGAAGAAGAAATCAACAAATAACGACCAAATTGAAAATAAAGAGCAACTAATTGTGGATCAAAATTTGTCGCAAATTCCCGAATCCGCACATCCGTTGTTTTTTTTGCCTGCGCATTGTTACCAAGGTCCAATTTCACCCGACTGAAGAACTGCTGGTATTTTCTCACATGCTGCTCCAATGCTTTCGCGTAAGAAATTCTTTTTGATTTTTCAAAAATTCGTATGGCCTTTCGTTCAGGATCGATGGAGAGATCCTTGTAATTTTTGAAGTTTGTTCCAATGGATACATAAAGAATTACTTCATCTGCATTTTTAATTGTAATCTGCTCACCATGATGATTAATTTGACCACCTTTAACCTGCGGATAAACAAATCCATAGAATGCCACCTGCCCTTCTTTAGAATCCACCGTACCTCCTTTTCCCCGCAGAAATAATGCTCCATTATTTATGCCTAGGCCAATATTTTGATGTGGACTTTTCCAGTTTAGATCCATTGAAATACTTTTCGCTTTATCAGCAGTGATGCGGATCAACAGCACACTGTCGACCAGTGACGTAAACATTTCCCTTCGATAATGGACGCCATCGACTTGATAAGAAACAGTACTTATCGCTTTATTTAAATCCAACTCCCGTCGATATTGAACAGGGTGACGGTGAGTCGGAAATCCAAGCAATAGACTACCGAAAGTTTGGTAAGGCATGCCATAGTCCAATCCTGCAGGTGCAGCTCTTGGAAAAGCGAGATTCGACAGTTCCTGCGCTTCTTTATTCCTGCCCTCAACTAAAAACTGACGAATCTTTACAATATCCGTGTATTTGCCTTCAGGCACATTGTTTCCAGGGCGTCCGGCCCAGATCGTTTCTTCATTCAATTGAATCTCTTCTTGGGAAACTCCGCCGTATACCATGGCACCGATACGCCCATTCCCCAAAGGCAATGCTTCGTTCCAGTTACTAGCCGCTTTATCATAGTGTAACTTCAATTCTTGCGATGAACTAAACTTCCAAAACAGCAATAGAACACTAGAAAATATAAGATATTTGATATTCATACCAAGATATAGATTTATGGTTTAATCATTTTAATTTCATGAAGCGAAGCTGCCAATATGCTTGGCCAAGTTGCTGTCGACCCTGAATTGTTGACCAGTGCGATGGCATGTCCTCCCTGTGGAAAAATATGCAAAGAGGCCGTAATGTTATGTTCTAGTAAAGCTTGATAATATAAAAGGCTATTTTGTACAGAAACAGTCTTATCGTTTTGAGCATGCACCAAAAATGTGGGCGGCGTACGCTCTGTCACCTGAGCCTGCAAACTAAACAGCTCTTTTTGAGAATCATCAGGGACCTTACCCAATAGATTATCCACGCTTCCCTGATGGGCATGATCACCCTTCATTGTAATTACGGGTGACATCAAAACGCTGAAATTGGGTTTACTGCTTAATTGATCTATCGCATCACCCAGAACTTTGATCGGCCGTTCTATGCTCGATAAGGAAGCAGCAAGATGTCCTCCGGCCGAACAGCCCATCACACCAATACGACCGGGATCTATATGCCATTCAGCCGTCTTAGACCGAATAACACGGATTGCCCGCTGTGCATCCTGCAGGGGGGCCAGCGGTCGATCGATCACGTCAGGCGAGTTTGGCAAGCGATGAAGCAACACGAACGCATTGATACCAATTGTATTAAACCATTTGGCCAACTGTGTGCCGCTGATCACATAAGCCAATCGGGAGTAACCTCCTCCAGGAATAATCAATACTGCAGTTCCCGAATTTTCTTCTTTTGAGACCAAAAAAGGAATAATCCGGGGCGCAGCAACTTGATACACGCGTTCGTTAGCAATACTATCTAAAAGCTTCAACCCTTTACTATTTGGCATTGTTGTATCATATAACAGAATTGATTCTTGACCCTGGGTCAGTAGATATGCAAAAGATAAGAGAATTGTCAATAATTTTTTCATTTACACAGAGATTTAAGTCAAAAAATTAATGTTAGGTCTGTACATCCAGTACTTCAAATCTTTACACAATCTCATAGACTAATTAATTTTGACAGCATTAGTTTTTGCGCCATGTTTAAAACTTAATTTCTTTTTATCTATGTTCGAATTATTAAATACAATATTCGTTGAGTTGAGTCCATTTACTTCTAATTCTGGAGAGATGTTCTTGTCAAATCTCAAACCTTCAAACCGTAAGTTAGAAGCATTTTCAATATAAATAGTTGGTATCTTAGCATCTTTCGAGTGCAAGAATGCATTTTTCACAACAATATCCATTGCATCTTTAAGCTCAATCACTTTGTTGGCAACAATGTTTAGATTGGTCATGCTAACCTGCTGCACGGGCATCTCTGGCAATCCCCGGACAAAGATGCCAACATGAGCCCCCCTACATGTAATTGCATCGATTGATATATTACGGAATCGTGGGGTTTCAATACTTACAGGCGGGACCTCTTGAACTTCGTTGGCCTGTGGAGGCTTCGTCCAATAGTACATATCAAAATATATAGCCTCCTGCACAATATTATTCATATTGATATTGCGGATGTGGATATTTTCCACTATCCCGCCTCGACCACGTGTGGTCTTAAAACGCAAGCCTTTGTCAGTCCCCATAAAAGTGCAGTCTTCTACAAAAATATCTCGTGCGCCACCGGACATCTCACTCCCCACCACAAAGCCACCGTGTCCCTTATAGACTTTATTATGGCGAATAATAACGCGTTCGGTCGCAATCCCACGTTTGCGTCCTTCTTCATCTTTACCTGATTTAATACAAATCGCATCGTCACCCACATCCAGGACGCAATGCTCTATTAGCACATTCGAACATGATTCGATGTCAATACCGTCTCCATTCTGGGCATAATCCGGGTTTGTGATTTTCACATCTCTTATGGTCAGATGCTGCGTCATAAGGGGATGTAAATTCCAGGCAGGTGAATTTTGGAAGGTCACACCTTCAAGTAATACGTTCTTACATTTGGTCAAAACTAACAAGTTAGGCCTTAAATAATCTTTGATATCCTCGAAGTCAGTCAATTTTTTGCCCTCAGCTAACAAGAAAGAACGTCTTTCTTCATGCGCAAGCTTCGATTTGACACTGGGGTACCATGTTTTGCCGTCTGCACTGATTAAACCACCGGACGCAACTTTAGTTTTCCATTCGCTTTCTGTCAATGCTCCTTTACCAACCATCCTCCAAGCATCTCCATTGCCATCAATAATACCTTTGCCTGTTATAGCAATATTCTCAAGTTCTGTACCGCTGATGGGTGATTCGTTTCGTGCCGAAACTTTTCCTTCATAATTTCCTGCTACAATTTTGTACTGGTTGAAGTCATCTGTAAACTGCAAAAAAGCGTTTTCTTCCAAATGAAGGTTCACATTGCTCTGTAATATTATTGGCCCTGAAAGCCAATAGCCGGCCGGCACCAAGACAACACCGCCACCGCTTTTGCTACTAGAACGAATAGCCTCATTTATACTACTTGTGTTTAAGGTATAGCCGTCTCCCTTCGCTCCAAACCTCTCGATACTAATCGTATCATTTCGAAATTGAGGTCGTTCCACCTCAGGAAGATTATTCCAATGATATGGACTATCTGCCGACTGAGCGCTAATATGCTGGCATACTCCGATTGCTAAACAAAAGCACGCCAGCTTTAGCCCTTTTTTCTTATTTTTTTTAAACATCTATTTTAGTTTTACTCATCTGTTATACAAAATCTATAAAATATCAGATCTGCCCCTCTGTTATGGAAGCTACCAATTTATTGAGATACACCTCTAGGTATGTATAGCCTGATTCGGTTAGATCGGTTGCTTGTTTTTCGGGGTAATTCTTTTTAAGCCAGCCATCTGGTATTCCATCCCGGTCACGATCTTGAATGGCTGTGCCAGCCTCCAACGATGGCCAGGCCCCATATCGATTACCCACAGGATCTGGATTAATATCCTGCTGTGAATCGATCAAACCTTTACGGGGATACTGTAGGCTTTTCCATTTTCCCCCTTCGCCATTGTGAGGGCTCTTTCCTTGAAAAGTAGCACTCCCACTACGTGTTTCGTTAATGATGCGCTGATCGACAGCATCACGTACATAGGAGTTACCTGCATATGTCAGTACTTTTTCGTAAGCTGTTTGTGCGTCGTGGGTATGGATCGTTCCTTGTAGAGGTATCTCCTTATCTAATCTGATTCCCGACTGAATCTGTTCGCCGACGATCCGCACACCCTGCCAATTATCTGCGGAAATGCTGGAATTGTGGGTCAGTAAATTACCGCTCACAAAATATTTACCCCATACATCTTTGATCTTTGGAAAAGGGTGCTCTTCTGTTTTGGCATTAATGGCTATAATTCTATCCTTAATGTTACTATTCGTAGCAGGCCCAGGTTTATACAAGTTATTAACGATGTTAACATACATGGTTTCACCGCCATATACTCCATTGCCATTCCAATTGTAAATTACATTATTACGAATATCTGTCGTATCGCTTCCTGCGTAAAGGGCTCCTGGGCCCAATCGAGGGCTTCTACTATCATGATGAGCAAGGAGGTTGTGGTGAAAGGTTGCATGAACTCCCCCCCAAATAGCACCATAACCATGTGGACCTTTGGAATGTCCAGAAAGACGCAGACTCTCAGAAATAATGCACCATTGCATCGTGAAATTTTTATTGTCATAGAATGAAGCACATTCATCCGTACTCCAGCTAATGGAGCAATGGTCGATGATGATATGCTGCCTTTGGCGTCCTCCAAGAGCATCCGCTCCGTCAGCATCGCGGCCAGCGAGCTGCAGATCCCCCATACGGAAACGCAGAAATCGGATAACTATATTATCCGCATCTACTGAAACAGGATTTCCCGCTAACGTAATTCCTTCACCGGGAGCAGATTGCCCAGCTATCGTCAAATCACCCTTGTTTATTGACAATCGTTGTTGGAGCCATATTGTCCCCCCTACTTTAAACAAAATTGTTTTTGCCCCATCTTGTCGTAGGCACCAGCGTAACGAGCCTTCTTTTAGTTGTGCATCACCCTGGTCGTCATCACGCAATGTATTCACATAATAGACTGTACCAGCCCGACCTCCTTTTGTAAACATTCCGCCGCCTTCAGCTCCCGGAAAAGCTGCAATATGCTGAGCAGAAACTCGTGTGTTATAAAATATCAAACACAACATTCCGCACCATATCAATTTGTTCATACTTACCTTTCCTGATTTAACATTATGCATATTTCAATCTATTCAAACCAACGTGGATCTCCAGCAGTACCACGTCCACCAAATCCATTACCAGCTTTAATACGAAAGTCTTTATTCATCGGATTTACAAATAAGTCTTCCGCGGTTCCGCTGAAAATAGTGATCTCCGAAAAATCCCGGGAAGTACGCTCTATCTGCAATTCATTTGTACGATAGCTCCCAGCAAACGATACGTTAAGCGCAAAACCAGCATGATCGTAGCTCGTTGCGTTTATACGCCCACCACTGTTCGTTCCGGCAATAATATTGTTGCTTCCAACAAAGGAAAAAGGCAATCGAGCGGTATCAAAGCGGAGCAATTGAGTCATTGCTGCATTTTGATTATAAAAAGTACAATTGCCAACAACTATCTTTCCGACAGCGACGCGAACGTCCATCAACTGCGTTGTCAGATCGGTGAAGGTACTGTTGGTTATTGAGATCGAATCCACACTTGCGGTGCTACCACCGATATTTACCACACCATATCCTCCGATTTTATCGACTCTACAATGATCAAAGTTTATCCCTTTCACGGTCACAGCATTGTTAAGGCGTACCACCCCACTACCTAGTCTTTCTATATAACAATTTTTAAAAGTGTAGGCAGCTACACTTGCACCATTTTTATCCTGAGAGATCAAAAAAGAGCTACCGTTTGCATAAATTTCGAGATTTTCAAACACGACCTCACCCAAGACAAGATCGGTCAATTGCAGCCCCAAAAGATTTAACTTAGGATAATTGCCGCCGGCATCTGAGGTGCCGGTCAGATTTAGGTTACTGATTCCTGCAGGTATCAGTAAATTGGCCAAATCGTAAGTCTTACCACCTGTAAATACCAGCACGATATTGGTTTTTCCTTGGGCAACAGCTGAGCTTATCAGCGTAGGGATATCGTCTCCAGGGTTTACTGTTATCATCTCTCCTCCAGCTATACCTAAGGTTTTAACTGTCTTTGCTCCTCGCTCGTTTTCCTCGTTAAAAATTGCGACACGATAGCTTGTTCCTGGCCGTAAACCTTCAATCTTGAGATGACCATCGGCTTTATTAGTAGGGGACAAAGTTATCTTCTGCAGTTCAGTATTCTTTACTGGTTCAAAAACACTAACATGAGTTACACGATCTGTTACAGGCCAATAGAGCTCAATATGATCCACACCAATATTCAGTTTACTAAATAACTGCTCTGCAGCTGTCTTAAAATATAATTGCGAATAATTTGATTCTTCACCTGTTTCTGTATTTACTCCTTTCATCCTGACAGAATACTCCGTAAGGCCATCCAGATTATCAAATAAAGTCCGATATTCAACCCTTGCAGGAATGGTGGATGGTGCGAAGGGAGTCAACGTATCAGCTAATATTTCCACTGTCTTAACAATTTCGGCAAACTGCAAACTATCCTTACTAAATTCAAAAATATATTTCTGCGCAGCTACTGTTTTTGTATAGTTAATTTCCACTGAAGTTGCACCGACTACACCAGTAGTAAACTTTAGTGATTTAAAAAGCCGCTGATGTGAAGCATCCACCTCCCAATCGTTAGCTTTCTTACAACTAAGCAGGTTTAAAACCAGAGCCAGCAACATTATGCTATTTAAAAGTATCTTTTTCATAAAACTATTTGCTTGATGTTAATAACCGTAGGCATTACTCAGGTAGCCCCTTGCTTCCCGAATATCGTCGATATATATAGGATAAACGTACCGATAATTACAGACGCCATTGCCCATTTTATACTGGTTAAGCTGCGCTTGAATTTCCGCGCCATAGGTCAACGTGGATAAAAATTCCGAATAATTGTACGTAGCCATCAATCCTGTTCCAGCCAATAATGTTCTGATCGGCCAAATTGTATAATTGTATACTTTTCCGGATTCTACTTTTTCTGGCTTGGCAGCATCTTGAGGAAACCATCTGACAGAAATGTAGTCCCCACCTGGAGCCGCAGGCAAATCACCGTAATAATTTAAGGAAGCCTTATCAATATATTCGTTATCTTTCCTCTATAAATTAACTATAATACAGTCCCCTTGCGCATTGGGTTTTGCGATTTTCCTCTTCGAGTTTGGTCAGCCGTAAGGCTGGCAT